>DFYR01000039.1 GCA_002383375.1 Spirochaetaceae bacterium UBA4077 | reverse complement strand
TCGGCGAAGGAGCGCTCCTGCTGCTGGATATCCTTGCGGAGATTCTGCTCCTTTTCGGTGGCGTCCCGTATTTCCTTGTTGATAGCCTCGTATTCCCGCTGGGTCGTGATGCCGTCCATCTGCTGCTCGGCTTTCTCTCTGGACATTTCAGCGTCCTGCAGGGACTGCCTGAGCTCTCGGATTTTTTCCTCCGAAAGCTTAAATGCCTCTTCCTTGTCGGAAAAGTTCTTCTTAAGCCGAGAGAGCATTTCATTCTGGGCTTCTATCGTCTTTGGAAGAAGTGTGATCTCCTCTTCGAGGGCGACGCGGGCTCCAAGAATTTCCTGATATGATTTCAGTTTTTCCAACATTTCCATGGTTGTCATTCAAATACCCCTATCAGTGATCCATATAGTCGCGCAGCTTTTGGCTCCGCTTGAAGTGTCGTAGTTTCTTGAGCGCCTTAGCCTCAATCTGGCGTATGCGCTCACGGGTTACATTAAAATACAGGCCGACTTCTTCCAAGGTAAGGGAATAGCCGTCATCCAGGCCGAAGCGCATGCGCAGCACTTCCTGCTCCCTGGGCGGGAGGGTGGAGAGTACCATCTTGATTTGTTCCTGCAGAAGCTTGTAGTCGGTTTGGATAGAAGGATTCTCGATTTCTTTGTCTTCGATAAAGTCTCCCAATAACGAGTCCTCGTCCTCTCCAATGGGTGTTTCGAGAGATATAGGTTCCCTGGCTACGTTCTTGACGCTCTTTACCCTGGATACCGGCCAGCCCAGCTGCTGGGCGATCTCGTCGTCGCTGGGCTCCCGGCCTAGTTTCTGCATCAGCTGGCGGGATTCGCGTACCACCTTGTTGATCTGTTCGATCATGTGCACCGGAACGCGGATGGTCCGGGCCTGGTCGGAAATTGAGCGGGTAATGGCCTGGCGGATCCACNNAATTTTTCCACGGCTTTGATGAGGCCGATATTGCCTTCCTGGACCAGGTCAAAGAAATGCAGGCCTCGGTTTGTGTATTTTTTAGCGATAGATACGACAAGCCTAAGATTGGCTTTTATAAGCCTGTCCTTGGCGCTTTTCATCATCTTGCGGCCTCGGTTTATGTCCCTGGCCATGACGATGATCTGGTCGCAGTCGGCCTCGAAGGCTGCCTCCAGCTCCTTAAGCTTTTTGTCCGTGACCTGGAGCTGCCGGATCTTTTCCTTTATCTCTTCTGAGGGTAGGCCGAGCTGAGACTCTATGGCTTCGCGTTTTTCCTTGATGGTCAGGTTGCGTCCCAGCATGCGGATGTCTTTCATGGAGTTGATCTGGAGTATACGCTGGATCCTGTCCTGTTCCCGCCTGAATTTATTGATCTTCTTGGCGGCGGTGATAAATTTTTCGGAAAAACTGCTGATTTCCTCAGGGTGGATCTCTACGACGCTGATCTGCTCAAGCAGGGCACTGCGTTTTTCCACGAGGTCGCTGTCGGAGAAAATGTCGCCACCCTTGGCGATAATCCGCTTCTTGATATCCACGTATTCCCTGAGGCTGACAAGGTTGTCACGGATGACGTCCCTATAGAACTGATTCAGGCGGCGCCGCTCGGCGATCTTTTCCGTATTTTCCTTCCGCTGGCCGGAGGAGTCCTTGGCTTCCTTGCGCAGAGCCTTGATAGTGAGTTGGTGAAACTCCGGTATAAGCATCCCAGAGGTGCGCAAGATCGCTTTAATTATCTCCTCCCCTTCCTCCATCATCTTAGAGAGCTCAACCTCCTGCTCCGCAGTGAGCAAGTGCTCCTTTCCAATTTCGTAGAGATAGAGACGGATTGGGTCGTCGCTCCCCGACTCCTTGGAATTGTTGACCAGCTTCTTGTTCTCGAGTTCCTTTTTAAGGGCCTGCTCGTCTTCGATCTGGATATCCTCTTCCTCCAGCTGGATGTTGTTGCTTTCCAGGAGGGCGAGAATCGCATCGATCTTTTCGGAATTGAGCACCGATTCGGGCAGAAAGTCTGACAGTTCATCGAAACTAATCGACTTCTTGGCCTTTCCGTATTCGAGAAGCTTGGCTATGGCGGGGTCGAGCTCAGTGTCACTCATCGACTTCACCTTTTAATTGTGCAATTTCTTCATCAATTTTCATTTTTTTCTGCAGCAGAGTATGAATCGCCACCTGCTCGTCAGTCTGCGCGTCCCCCTGCCCCTCAGTGGGACCTGAGTCTTCCAGGCTCTGGGCCGAACGCTGGGCTATTTCCGTGACGAGCCTCATTGTTTCTCTTTCAAGACTGCGGATCCGTATTGTCCTTATGCCGTCGTCAACGATTCGCTGGGGATCCTGGTCCAATTCGCCGGAAGCTGCCACTGCAAGCACATAGCGTCGAGCGGCGTCGTCGTTTGTCAGCGTAAGAATGGAGCCCGTCTCCTTTGCGTCATGCGCTGATGCTTCCTCCAGGGCGAGGTAAAGATCCCTTGCCCGGGGGTCTTCAAGATCCTCGAGCCGAATATGTTGCCGGACCCTTTCAAAGGACTCAGGGCAAAGGACAACGGCGGCCATAAAAAAAAGATCGGCGGTTCTGGCTTCTCCTCTGGACCGTAGCTGGCTAGAGTCCTTGCCGCCATCATCGTGCTGTCCGCGGGGACGTCCCTGCATCCGCTTAGCCTTGTTGTAATCCGCGATCAACCCTCCAGGGCCGATCCCTATCCGCATCCCGACGAGATCGGAAAAAGCGTTCCGCCGCACGTCGGAATCCAGGGCATCCAAGTAAGGAAAGAAAAATTGCGAAGCCTGGTACTTTCCCTTCATGGTAGCGATGTCGAAAAGGCTTTCTGCGCGGCGAATCAAGAAATCCCCGCTACTTATACTGCATTCCGTAAGCTTTTTCAATGCTTCTGGGCCTGATTTCTCCAGAATTTCAGAAGGGTCTTTTCCTTCTGTCATAGAGAGAACCTTCGTTTCGAGCCCAGCGGCGGTGGCTATGGAGCACGCTCGTTCGGAAGCCCGCAGCCCGGCTTCGTCCGAATCGAAGCAGAGAATCACCGAGGAAACCCTCCTGCGAAGAAGACGGGCTTGCTGGGAGGTAAAGGCCGTACCTAGCGGCGCTACAGCATAGTCTATGCCCGCGGTGTGGAAAGAAAGGGCGTCCATGTAACCTTCGCAGACCAGGACACGGTCCTGGCTTTTCATGGCCGGCAGGGACGAGTCCAGGGCGAAGAGGTTTTCTTGCTTATGAAAAATGAGGGTATCCGGGCTATTTATATATTTGGGACCATCGCCTTCGAGCAATCGTCCGCCGAAGGCAATCACCCTCCCACGCTGGTCCGCAATGGGGAACATGATGCGGTCGGCGAAGAGGGGGTACTCGGGATTCCTGCCTGAAAAGAGACCGGAACGGGCGAGGAATTCCCTGGAAAATCCCTTACTCAGCAAAAAACGGTGCAGCCAGGTTCTGTCCGCCGGGGCGTAGCCGAGCCTGAATTTATCCACTAAGGCTTCGCTGATTGCCCGTCGCTGTAAAATTTCCCTAGAGCGGGTTGCATCCTTGTGGTTGCGCAGCACCCAGTGAAAGGCCTTTGCCAGCTTGTCGTAGAGTGCGTAAAGCTGGATCCTTTCGTCTTCCGACTGGTCGGATCGATACTCTACTTTTGGAAGGGGGAGCTGGGCTTTCTCCGCCAGTTCCTCTACAGCCTCGATAAAGCTGAGCTTGTCTGTTTCCATTAAAAAATCGATGAGCGAACCGCCCTTTTGGCAACCAAAACAGTAAAAGAGGCCCCGCTCCGCATCGACGGAAAACGAAGGGGTTTTTTCAGCATGGAATGGACATAGGCCCCACCATTTGCCGCCCTTTTTATTCAGTCGGATTTTTTCCTGGTAAACGGCGATGTAGTTAGTCTTGTCCAGGACTTCCTGGATCAGAGATTCTGGTATTCTTGCCATCGCCCTGCTTAAAATCCTTTTACGGGTATTACATCCCCCGCATGTTCCTGGAAGCTCCTGGAAAACCGGTGACTGCCGATCTCGGCATTCTGCAGCCTGAAATAAAGATACTCACTTTTAGGGGTATCGAGTACCGCCTTGAGCGCTTCCACTCCTGGGTTCGCTATGGGACCGGGAGGAAGCCCGCGGTGAATGTAGCTGTTATAGGAATCGGGTATTTTCAGATCGGAATAATAGAGTACCGAAGGGTGCTCCTTTCCCAGTTTTTCCGTTATTATGTATACGACAGTCGCGCAGGACTGGAGGGGCATGCCGATGGACAGCCGATTTTTAAAGACCGAGGCAATAAGCCCCGCTTCGGAAGCCAGCCGGTATTCCCGTTCGACGATTGAAGCCAGGATTACCTGATCTAAAAGCTCGCGGGCTTCTGGCCTGGCATGGTCCTTATTCAGTTCGTCGTATTTTACAAAAAAGCGCACTACCATGAGCTCGGCCACCTTTTTAGCATCGCTATCCTCAGGAAATAGGTAGGTGTCGGGGAAGAGAAAACCTTCGAGGCTGGCCGCGGCCAAACCTAGACTCTCGGCAAGTTCCTTGTTCCCAACGGCGTCTAAAAAAGCCTTGCCTTCGCATACCCCTGCCTCTTCCAGCAGCTGGGCAGCAATTCTCGCTGTGGACCCTTCGGGAATGGTCACCCTGCGTTGGGATACCCTGCCTTCGGTGAGGGTGGTTACCAGGGTAGATAGTGAGCTGCCTGTGGGAACCCTGTAGGTGCCCGCCTTGATGTCATCTTCCAAGCCCTTGAGCTTCAGGAGTGCGAGAAAAAATCCCTTGTATCGGACAAGTCCCTCTCGGGCCAGCAATGAAGCCACAGAGTTGGCCGAACTTCCTTTTTCCACCACAAAGCGGATTTCCTCGGTTTCCCCTGATTTTCCTGTGCCGCAGGAGGATCCGAGCGTGACTGAAGCAAGGGTGATAAGGAATAATGTCCAAAGACGGTACTTTTTCAAAATAAGACTCTCCAGGCTTACAGAGGATACTTGAGCTTACGATGATTGCGCCGCTCTGTCAGGTAGTCTTCGATGCGCTTTTTCGGTACCAGCAAACCCCTTCCGATCCCGGGACAAGAATGCGATTCCCGGGTCCAGCTTTCTTTTGACGCTACGATTTCATCCCAGAAGGGATAGGTCCTGCACTGCAGGGGTCGGGCTGGATAGACCGAACACTTTCCTTGCTCGAGAAAAATGCAGTCATAGGTGGTCTTGTCGGTTTTTTTCTCCAGGAGGCTTAGAGTCCTTCCCTCCCCCGTCTCGACCCAGCGGCAGAAAGTCTCGACAAAGGCCATCTGCTCAATCCTGAGGTAATCGAGCAAGCTGTCCAGGTCATCTCGACTGAGCCATACATAGCCGGGAGCACCGCTGCAGCAGAATGAACAGGCGTTGCACTCGAAACAGAGATCCGAAAGGCTGTCCTGATCTTTCATCCTACCTCCGTAAGGGTGGCTGGAACAAAAAAAACCTCCTCGGTGAAGAGGAGGTTATGGGGAGAGAAGGATTTGAACCTTCGAAGGCGAAAGCCAACAGATTTACAGTCTGCCCCCTTTGGCCGCTCGGGAATCTCCCCAAATAGGGCGCCATCAAATCCTCGAGCCATCTCCCGGAATCGAACCGGGGACCCCGAGATTACAAGTCACGTGCTCTGCCTACTGAGCTAAGATGGCACTGCGATAGAGCCGACTATACAGAAAAGCCCGAGCACGAGTCAAGGGCACCCTGCTCGCTTTCTTTTTTCCGGGGTAAAAACTTTTTTCCATTCCAGGATTCGGGCTGGACCGCGTCTGGGTGGATATGGATCAGGCTTAGGGCAATCTCGCCCTCAGCCACGGCCTGATGGTCAGAAAGCGGATTGGGAAGCCGCTCGCTCTTGCCCTCGCCCAGAAAGCAGTACCTATAACCGTCCAGGCCGTCGAAGCAACTCAGGGCGTCGTGGTAGCGGTTTATCCCCGGTACCGTCCAGCGTGCTGGCCGCTCAGCCTCGTCCGCCGAAGGGCAGTTAATGTTGATAAAACTGTCTTTGCTCCAGTATGAGAGAAGTGCGTCAAGGTTGCGGGCGACAAAGGAGGCAGAGCAGCGGTAATCCAGGGGAGGCATGTACTGGGCGCAGGAAACCGCTATTGCGGGAATCCCCGCTAGGGCAGCCTGCCGGGCTGCGCCGCAGGTACCCGAGTACACAATGTCGGTGCCCATGTTCGGCCCCCTGTTGATGCCTGAGACGACAAGGTCCGGCAGCCAGGGCAAGGCGCCTAGGCCAGCGACGATTACACAGTCCGCGGGGGTTCCCGAACAGCTGTAATAGGCTTCTTTAAGCTTTCTTACCTTTGTGGGGTGCCGAAGCGTCATGGCATGGGAGACGCCCGAGCGTTCTTCCTCGGGGGCGAGGACTATTATTTCCCTGTCCTTGCCGCCGTATGCTTCAGCGGAAAGGTATTGGACAAGGATGGACAGACCCTCGGCATCGATGCCGTCATCGTTGGTGACAAGAATGCGCATTAAAAACTCCGATTCAGTTTGATATGATTTTCATTCCGCCCGTTATGGCTGTTTCGTATACTTGAGCCTTGAAGCCGAATATTCGTTCGTATTCTTCCAGCCTTTTTTTGTATTCATCCAGTGCATCGGAACGCAGCACGGTGAAGATGCAGCCTCCAAAGCCCGGCCCTGTCATACGGGAGCAGAGTATGCCATCGATTTCCAGGGAGCGTTTGACCAGCCAATCTACCTCAGGGCAGGAGATTTCATAATGATTGCGCAAGGAAGCGTGTGACTTATTGAGTATCCTTCCGAATGCCGGGGCGTCCTGCCGAGAAAGGGCTTCTTCGGCTTCGAAAACCCGGCCAGTTTCCTCGATGACGTGGATGCAGCGGCGGCGGACACTCTCAGGCAGCTGGCCCATAAGGTCGTCCAGTTCGGACATGCGGATGTCCCGCAGCGTTTTGTCCCCCCGGGGCGACAGATACTTTAGGCATTTTTTACAGTCTTCGCTACGCTGCTTTAGCTCCTGTTCGGCGGACATGCGCGGAACTCTGGAATCGGTGAGCACCAGGCTCCAACCTTCGTCCAGAAACTGTACTGCCCTTCGCCGGGGCACGCGCATATCTATGATAGAAAGAGCCCTGGAACCGGGAGAAATGCAGGTAAGATAATCATAGAGGGGCGCCGGTTTTTCCATGAAGGATGCTTGGGCGTTGCAGGCGAGTATTGCCAGATCCTCGTTCTTTATGGGGAGGTCGTAGATGGCGCGCAAGGCTAGAGCCGTAGCCATGTTTATGGATGCCGAAATGCCCAAGCCCAGGCCAGGGGGAACATCACCCATTATCGTCACGTTCACTCCACGGACCTGCACATCGTAATTTCTGGAAAAATAGTCGAAAATGGACTTGACGTTGTTGGACCAGCGGTCTTCCCGCTTGTACTTCAGGGTTCCTGTGGACGCCCTCTTGCGCTCACCCAGGTCTGCTGCAAAAAAACGCATGGAGGCGTCCTTCCGCTGGGAAATGGCAACCTTCATTTCGAAGGACGAGGCCGCCGCCAGCACAATTCCCTCGCTATCCGCCGTATGTTCTCCCAGAAGCTTGATCACTGCAGGGGCAGAGGCAACGCAGAGAGGGGGGGATTCGTATTCGGTCTGATGGACCGCGGCGATGTCTCTCATCAATCCTTCTTTCGGGCGAGGCTTCTTTATTCTCCCCTGCGGCCTAGCTAAGAAAAACGTACAATTGCTATATTTTATCTTATTTTTTGTTTTGGTTCAACAAAAAAACGTTGCCTGCCCTGATCATTTTTTCCAAGCGCAGAAGCTGACTCTCGGCATCCTTGAGCTCGCTCTCGTAGCGGAGGCGCTCCTTAATCTTTGCCTCTACACCCTTAACCTTCCATGAGCCCTGCTTGCCCACGTACTCGGTAACCACCCTTCCTTCCACCCGCTTTACCAGGTAGACATAGTTGGCATTGCCTCTTGGCTTGAGCGACAATGATCCCTTCGGCCTCTGCTGGCACTCCTGCTTGAGCATGAGGACCCTACGCAGTACCTGCTGATGTTCGCTGTTGAGCATTGTATCGATGGCGCTGTTCATTGCCATAGAACAGGAGTATACACCATGAAGCTGTGGCGATGAATAGAATATCGGGGATTAATTTCAGAAACGAAATCATTTGAAGCATGGGTAGCCAAAACTATGAGCGATGCGCGATTCGAACGCGCGACCTTCGGCTCCGGAGGCCGACGCTCTATCCAGCTGAGCTAATCGCTCGTGAACCCTTTCGATTGCATGCGTAAGGGATAGGAGCGAGGGCATGATAATACGGCCTCGGCGGATCAGTCAATGAGGCCCAGGCCTAGACTAAACGAGCTCAAGACGGCCATTATTCGCGTATGGAACGCTTGATTCTCGCCTCATCATCGCCCCGCCGAAAAGAAATTCTAGATGCCTTGTCCATTCCCTTTATCTCATTTTCTCCTGATCTGGACGAGAGCTTTTATGATACGCTGGAACCTGAATTCCGGGTGCAAGCATTGGCAGAGGCCAAGGCCCTGGCGGTCAGTGCGACATTGCTGACCGAAGGAGCACCCTATCCTTTGAACCCTCAGCTGCGCTTCATCATAGCCGCCGATACCCTTGTCGTGCTTGGTTCAGGGTCGAGGACAAGGGTGATAGGAAAACCCTCCACCGTGGACGAAGCCCGCGCCATGCTGGGCATGCTAGAGGACAGGATCCACAGGGTGTATTCAGGGATCTGCCTTCTCAACCGGGAGACAGGGAAAAGGGAGAGCGTGGTCGCCTGCACTCGACTGCGCTTTGCGCACATGACCGAACAAGAGATAGAGAGCTATCTGGCCAGCGGAGAATGGGTAGGTGCCGCCGGAGCCTATCGTATTCAGGGACAGGCTTCATATTACATAGAAAGCATCCATGGCTCCTGGTCCTGTGTGATGGGCTTGCCAATACGGGAGCTTTATGGCATTCTAAGCCGTGCTGGCTATGAATTTACGCTGGCAGATGGCGTCTGAGGACGCCACTATCTTCCGCCCGCGCCGGGCCTTTAAGCCTGGGTCAGCGGGACGAGAATAAGAGAAGGGGATCGGCATACAGGCCGATCACGGGAGGAACACGTGGCAGTAGTCACAATGAAGAACCTGCTTGAGTCCGGTGTGCATTTCGGCCATCAGGTAAAGCGCTGGGATCCCAGGATGAAGAAATTCATCTTCGCCGAGCGCAATGGAATCCACATCATCGACCTGCAGAAGACCATCCAGGCGATCAAAGACGCCTACGACGCGGTTCAGAAAACCGTCAGCTCCGGAAAGTCGGTGCTCTTCGTCGGAACAAAAAAACAGGCCCAGACGGCCATCCAGAAAGAAGCAGAGCGCTGCGAACAGTTCTACATCAATAACCGCTGGCTCGGCGGCATGCTTACCAACTTCAGTACCATCAAGAAATCCATCCAGCGCCTAAAAAAGATCGAGCGCATGGAAGTGGACGGCACCTTTGAAAGCCTCACCAAGAAGGAAATCGCGAGTCTGCAGAAAGAAAAGGTAAAGCTAGAGAAAAACCTGGGCGGCATCAAGGAGATGAAGGACCTTCCGGGCATCATTTTCGTTGTGGATACCAGAAAGGAAGCCATCGCCGTGGCCGAAGCCCAGCGTCTGGGAATCCCCATCGCCGCCGTGGTCGACACCAACTGCAATCCTGAGGGGATCACCTATCCCATTCCCGGCAATGACGACGCCATCAGGTCAATAAGCCTCTTCACCCAGATCATCGCCAACGCTGTAGTCGAAGCCGGCGCATCCGAAGGCCTCAAGATCATCGAGACCCTGCCTGCCGATGAGACCGAAGAGGTCCACACCGACGCGGTGCGCAAGGAAGAGGAAGAGGTCGAGGTGGATATCGACAGTTATGCGGCCAAGGCTGAGTCGGCCGAGTCCAGCGCCAGCGCTCCCGCAGCCGAGGATGCGGAGGCAGATACGAGCTTGCCCATCATCGATGAAGACAAGCTGTACGAGACAAAGTAAGGAGTCCTGCAATGGAAATAAAAGCGACAGACATTAAAACCCTCCGGGAGAAAACCGGCGCGGGAATGATGGATTGCAAAAAAGCTCTTATGGAAGCCCAGGGCGATTTCGCAGCCGCCGAAAAGCTACTGCGGGAATGGGGCATGGCGGGCGTTGAGAAACGTTCAGGCCGGGCTACCAACGAGGGCCGGATCTTTATCGTAGAGTCCGACAAGGCTATCTCCCTCGTGGAGATCGTCTGTGAGACCGATTTTGTGGCTAAGAATGCTGATTTCATCGCCGCCGGCCAGAAAATTGCCGACAAAGCTTTCCAGATGAAAGCAGATGCGGCCAACGACACCCTCGATGCCATGGTCAAGGATATTGCCGTCGTCATCAAGGAGAACATCGCGCTCAAGCGTGTACGCTATTTCGCGGCCGGCCCCGGGGAGTACCTCCACAGCTATACTCATGGCGAAGGAAAAATCGTCGTAGTGGTAAAGGCTTCTTCGGCTTCCAGCGATGCCTTTGTCGGTGAGTCGGTCAAGACTTTCATCCACGATACAGCCCTGCATATCGCCGCCTTCAATCCCATGTTCCTGGATCAGAGCAAGCCCGATGCTTCCTGGATCGAGGAGCAGAAAGAAATTTTCGCGAAACAGGTCGAACTGGACGAAAAGCTTAAGTCCAAGCCCGCTAAGGTGGTCGAGGGCATTCTGGCCGGAAAGCTTAAAAAGCTCATGGCTGAAGTCTGTCTCATGGATCAACCTTTTGTGCGGGACGAGAAAATGAGCGTCGCCGCAGCCCTGGCCGCGGTGAAGAAAGAATCGGGTGTTGATTTTTCCGTAGTCGATTACTACTACATAAAGGTTGGCGAGGCTGTCTAAGCCAGTCAAATCGATTTGAATCGCCGGACCTGGAACAGCCTGTTCGGGCCCGGCAGTCTTACTCGGGGGAAAAGCCGATGGAATCCGTAAGGACAACCTGCGAATCAAGGATGAAAAAGACCATAGCCGCGCTCAAGGACGAGTTTAACGGCATCAGGACAGGAAGAGCCTCTCCAGCCCTTTTGGACAAGATACGGGTGGATTATTACGGACAAAAGACTCCCTTGAGCCAGGTGGCGACCATCTCGGTGCCCGAAGCCCGGCTCATCGTTGTTCAGCCCTGGGACAGAGCCCTTTTCAGCGAAATCGAAAAAGCCATTCTCAAATCCGAACTTGGCCTTAACCCCTCCAACGACGGCAAGGTTATACGGCTCGCCATCCCTCCCCTCACCGAACAGCGCAGAAAGGACTTGGTCAAATCAGCCAAGGCCATTGCTGAGCAGTCGAGAGTTGCGATTCGCAATATCAGAAGGGATAGCCTAGAAGAGATGAAAAAAACGTCGGCCAGCGAAAAGCTCGCCGAAGATGCCATAAAAAAGGAAGAGGAAGAGCTTCAGAAACTCACCGATTCCTATATAGTCCAGATTGCCAAGGTTCTCGAAGAAAAAGAAAAAGAAATCATGGAAGTTTGAATGCCTAATCCAGGACCAGTAGCCTAATGGGTACCTCATCTGCCTCCCTCCATGTTGCGATAATCATGGATGGTAACGGACGCTGGGCTACCAGACGGGGTCTGCAGCGCACAGAAGGCCACCGGCAAGGCCTGGAAGCAGCCAAGCGAATTGTGGCGGCCTGCTCCGAACGAGGAGTCTCGTATCTTTCCCTCTATACCTTTTCCACCGAAAACTGGAAGCGTACAAAGGAAGAGGTGGGATTCCTCATGGGACTCATCAGGACTCACCTCGCGGCGGAACTGGATTTCTATCGCAAAAACCGAATAAAACTCCTTCATTCAGGCAACCGCAGCGGCCTCTCTTCCGATATTCTCCGGGAGATCGACAATGTGGTGCGGGATACGGCGGATTTTCCAGGCATGGTGGTCAACCTTGCCATCAATTACGGCGGAAGGGATGAAATAGTACGGGCTGTCGGTCGGTCTCTCGCTGAAGGTGGCGCCACGGACCATCTAGCTGAAAAGGACATTGCCTCCAATCTGGATCACCCTGGGCTGCCTGATCCCGACCTGATCATCCGAACTGGCGGAGAGATGAGGCTGTCGAATTTTCTACTCTGGCAGTCCGCTTATTCGGAGCTCTATTTTACCGACTGCCTGTGGCCTGATTTCGATGAACATGAACTGGATAAAGCCCTGACGGACTACCGTTCCAGAGAGCGTCGCTTTGGAGGTCTGTAAATGACCAAGAACACCATACAACGCCTCTTGGTCTTCTTTCTTGGCGTTCCGCTTTTCATCCTCTTCGAACTCTATGCCTCCTTCGGAAGAAATTTACTTATAGTGTTGGCAGCGATGGGGATTCAGCAAGGAGCCCTGTATGAAACAGCCGGACTCTTCGAAAAAAAAGGCATAAAGCTAAATCGGTCCTACCTGGCGGTTCTCGCCCTGCTGAGTTCCGCCCTTGTCTACCTTTCACCTCTCTTCGGATCTCGCCTACCTTCTGAAAAAAGTCCCCTGGAGATCCTTCTCATCGTTTCCCTATTAGGCGGTCTTGCGGCGATAGCCCCTTTTGCATTTTCCAATAAAGACCAACTCGATGCCCTCCTTCCCAGAATCGCCGCAGCCTTGTTCAGCTATTTCTACTGCGGTGTGTTCGGCGCCTGCCTTGTCTACATCGGTTCATGCTTTTCCCAGCACAGCACTCCGCTTTTCATATTCCTCCTCATGACCTCGGGCAACGACAGCATGGCCTGGCTAGTCGGCGTCACACTGGGGCGCAAGCGGGGCATTGTGGCAGTATCACCCAACAAGAGTCTGGCGGGTTTTATCGGAGGACTTTTGGGTTCACTCATCGCGGCACTCATTTCTTATTTCCTGTTTCCTCAAGCCGGCTTCACTTCGTTGGCCTTGCTTCTTTTCACGGGACTATGCGTCGGCCTGACGGTGATAGTGGGCGATCTGGTAGAAAGCGCCCTTAAACGCTCAGCAGGGGTCAAGGACTCAAGCTCCTTCATACCAGGCAGAGGCGGTATTTTAGATTCCTTTGACAGCCTTTTCTTCTCCGCACCCCTCTTTATCGCACTGGCTTCAATTTGGGGATTCTTTCCTCCCTTAGGCTAGGATCCGTTATGACTAAAAAGCTGATAATACTCGGCGCAACCGGTTCTATTGGCAGGCAGACTCTTGAATGCGTGGAAGAGGCTAACCACAGGCTACCCGGCAGTTTCGAGGTAACCGGGCTTTCGGCAAACAGCGACCTCAAGGGATTGCTCGAGCTGTCGAAACGCTATCCCGGGGCTTTGCTCGCCCTGGGCAGTACCGGCTTCTCCACCGGCGGACAGGTTGCTGTTTCGGCAGAACTCAATGCGGAGTTAAAACAAGAGTCGGAGAAAATCCTCCGCCTAGAGCTTGCCCGCAGCCTGAAGTTTATCGGCGGGGACGCAGTAGAACAGCTTCTGGAGCACTGCAACGCTGATTTGGTGGTGAATGGCATAGCAGGCTCCTCCGGTCTCAAAGCCTCCTATCTTGCATTGCAGAATGGAATGAACCTGGCGCTGGCCAACAAAGAGTCGGTGGTCATGGGCTTCGGTCTTCTCTCATCCCTGGCCAGGAAGAGCAGTCTCTCAATACTGCCCGTCGATTCGGAGCATGCGGCGCTTTTTCAGCTTGTTAACCGTTGCGGCATCCCATCGGTCCAGGAGCTCTGTATAACCGCTTCCGGAGGACCGTTCAGGGACAAGTCCCTTAAGGAGCTGGAGGCTATACGTCCTGCCCAGGCCGCCGCCCATCCGGTCTGGAAGATGGGGAAAAAGATAAGCATTGATTCAGCTACCCTGGCCAACAAAGGCCTGGAACTGATCGAGGCTGTGCGACTCTTCGGTTTTCCGGAACAAAGGGTGAGGGTTCTCATACATCCTCAAAGCCTTGTGCATGCCCTGGTACGGACTGTGGACGGATCTCTCTATGCCAACCTGTCCAGACCCGACATGCGCCTGCCCATCGATATTGCCCTTCAGTGGCCTGATGAAGTGGAATCAGCCTTCGGAAGGCTCGATCTGGCTGGCAAGACTTTAAGCTTCTTTGATCCCGATCTTCTGCGCTTTCCCATGCTCCGGCTCGCCAGAGAATCGCTTCGACAAGGTGAAGCTGCCGCGATAGCCTATAATGCTTCGAACGAAGTGGCTGTGGAAGCCTTCGTGGAAGGCAGAATTCGCTTTACCGACATTGCCAGGGTAGTCGAAAACAGCTTGAGCGCTGACTGGTCTTTGCCCGCCGAGGATTTGGATAGTATCTTTTATCATGACGGCAAGGCCAGGGAAAACGCCAGGTCCTTTGTCGCGGAGATTCAATGTTGACAGTCATCTATGGACTACTCGGTCTTTCCATTGTCGTTCTCATCCACGAGCTTGGGCATTTCATTGCCGCCCGTTCACTGGGTATAGAAGTCGAGGCTTTTTCCATTGGCATGGGACCGAAGCTCCTTGGCTTCAGCCGCAACGGCACGGAGTGGAGAATTTCAGCCTTTCCCTTGGGAGGCTACTGCCGCATGAAGGGAGAGGAAGGCTTTAAACAGGCGCTGGAACGCAAACTCGCCCATATCCCCAAGGAAAAAGGCTCTTTTTATGGGGAACCTGCGTGGAAGCGGATTCTCATACTCCTAGCCGGGCCTAGTTTCAATCTCCTGTTCGCCGCTCTCCTCTTCGCGATTGTCGCCTTTGTAGGCCTGCGTATCGAAACCCTGCCAAACAGGATTGTCTTGGCATCAGACTATCCGCTTCTCTCGGCTCAAGTCTCCGGGGAGCCGAGTCCTGCCCAGGCAGCTGGTCTTAAAACTGGGGATTGGGTGATCGCCATCGACGGGAAGCCCGTCCGGGATTACTCAGATCTACAGGACATGGTCAGCGTGAACGCCCAGAAGGAACTGCTCTTCGAAGTGGAGCGTTCGGGAAGCCGCCTTGTGCTTCCAATCCGTCCAAGACTGGACAAGGACAGCGGCCAGGGGCTTATCGGCGTTTACGCTTGGGTTGAGCCCCTTGTGGCGTCGGTTGCCGCTGATAGCTCTGCTGCTATCGCCGGCATCCAGAGCGGCGACCGTATCCTTGAGATTCAGGGCAAACCGGTGGAGCACTCCATCGACGTCTCCTCCGTTCTCTCCGAAAAACCGGAACGGGTTTCAATAAGGGTACAAAGGGCCGGCGAAATCAGGGACCTCAATCTCGTGCTCTCCTATGACAGCGATTCATCTCCCTTGGGAATCTCCTTTGCCACGATCGTAAAGCAAGAAAAAAGCGCTTCGATCGGACAGGCCTTCATTCAGGGCTGGGCCGAGAGCTTTGAGATGATTGGTCTAAGCCTTAAAGGGCTCGGCATGCTGTTTAGGGGAGTCAATCTCTTCAAGGCCGTATCAGGGCCCGCGAGGATCACCTATCTCATCGGCAGCGCGACCCAAACCAGCCTCTCGTCCTCCGGATTGGCTGGCCTCAGCTATATACTCAGTTTTTTAGCCTTTCTTTCGGTGAGTCTTTTTATCATGAACCTCTTGCCTATTCCCGCCTTGGACGGTGGACAGATTGTGCTTTCGGTCGCTGAAATGCTCAGGCGCAAGCCCCTTCTGACCACCACGATTTACCGTTTCCAGTTCGTAGGGGCGGCGATGATCCTGCTTTTATTCTTTATCGCCACCTTCAGCGACATTCTTTTCTTTTCGGGACGCTGATCCCTGACGGCGGTTTCCAGCTGGCCTTCAGTTTTGGGCTAGCGCTCGTAGCGCTCCATGTTGACGAATTTAGCGTAGGCAGGCTTGAACCAGACGTTGGTCTTGCCGATGGGGCCGTTACGCTGTTTTGCTACGATAAGTTCTGTCTCTATCTGCTCTGAGCGCTGCTCCTGGGTCTTGTTGATCTCCCTGTCCCTGTGCAGGAAAAGAATAAGGTCTGCATCCTGCTCGATGGATCCCGATTCCCGGACATCGGCCAGGTTGGGCTGCTTTCCCTCCGCTTCTCGCTTGAGCTGAGACAGGGCGACGATAGGGATGTCCAGCTCCCGGGCTAGGGACTTGAGGGAGCGTGAAATTGCGGATATCTGCTCCCAACGGGGAAGCTCGGCGTTTT
Source organism: Spirochaetaceae bacterium UBA4077 (assembly GCA_002383375.1). Taxonomy (GTDB): domain Bacteria; phylum Spirochaetota; class Spirochaetia; order Treponematales; family Rectinemataceae; genus UBA2256. The sequence goes on along the minus strand of DFYR01000039.1, from coordinate 32,122 downwards.
CGTGGGTTATTAGGGTTATGTAGTCAACAAAGATTATCTTGACCCCCCGCTCGAGGACTAACCTTCTTGCCATCGTACGCAGCTCCAGCAGCTTCATGTTGGGCATGTCAACGATGTAGAGGGGAGCCTCGTAGATTCTTCCAGCAGCATCCATAAGGTCGTTGAGGTCGGAACTGCGCAGGCGACCAGTGCGGATGCGCTCGCCGGGGACCATGGCTTCTGAGCTTATAATTCTGTTCATCAGCGCCCGTTCGGACATCTCCAAAGAAAAGAAGGCGGCTGGGATTTTGCAGCTGATCGCAATATGGGAGGTGAAGGTCAAGGCCAGCGCGGTTTTTCCCACCGAAGGCCGTGCGCCGATGACGATGAACTCGGAGTTCTGAAATCCCGAGGTCATGGCATCCAGGTCGGTCAGGCCAGAGGGAATGCCGGTAAAGGCATTGGGATTGTTGCTCAGCTGCTCGATGACCGTTATGGTGTCGGGAATAAGCTCTTTGATCGAATGATAAGATGCCGTCCTGCGGTTTTGGGTTATCTCGAAAATCTTCGCCTGTATCTGGTCCAGGATGGGTCCGGTCTCGGAAGTATCGTCATAAGCCAGCGAGCTAACCTCCGAAGACAGCCGAATAAGACTTCGCCGAGTGGACATTTCCTGTATGATCTGGGCGTAATACTCCACATTGGCCGCTGAAGGGGTCATGGAGGTGAGGGCAGCGATGTAGCCCGGTCCCCCTGCCCTTTCAAGACTGCCTGCAAGGCGCATTTCCTCCGTTATAGTGATAATGTCCGCCTTCTGGCCCTTTTCATGCAGCGCGATGACTGCCGCGAATATCTGATTGTGGGAAGGGATGTAAAAATCGTCGGGGCGGATATAGCGGACGACGGATGCGAGACTGTCGGGGTCTAACAGCAGGGCTCCCAGGCAGGCCTGTTCAGCCTCCTGGTTGTGGGGCGGTATCTTGTCTTTCAGGCTTTCGCTGTTCATTGTCTTATTTGGGCCTTCGCTGAATTATACATTGGGGATCGATAAAAGGAAGCGCTGAAACGGGATGGCATCAAAATAAACTATAAAGAAGCGCCGGCCNNTCCTTTTTAGTTCAAGCGGCCTGCATTGACCGCGGCTTCGAATGCGGCGGCCTGCTCTTCGTCGGTGACCGGTTCAGCCGCTTCAACGCGCTGCCTTCTCTGGCGCTGCTTCTTGGGCTGATCGCCTTCCTCGGTCTTCTCGGCCTTAACTTCCTGGCCGAGTACGATAAGCTTGAGAACAGCCTCTTCCTTCTCGTAGAGGTGGATATCGATCTTGTAGGTGCCGGTGCTCTTGATAGAACGTCCGGGCACTTCGATCTTCTTGCGGTCGATTTCCAGGCTCTTCTTGAGCAGCTCGTCGGCGACAGTGGCGTTGGTGACGGCGCCGTAGAGCTTGCCGTTGGCGCCGGCGGGCATGGTGACCGAAAGCTCCAGGCTCTCGATGCGCTCCTTGAGGGAAGCCGAAGCCTTGCGCTTCTCTTCTTTAATGGCGAGAATCTCGTTCTTGCGCTGCTCAAAGAGCTGAACGCTCCTGGCGTTGTATACTGCGGCCAGGTTGCGGGGAAGCAAGAAATTGCGGGCATAGCCCGGAGCGACTACCTTTGCGTCGCCGATCTCTCCCAGGTTTGGGACATCCTGATTCAGGATTACTTTCATATGGAAGCTCCTTTTGGGTTGCGGTATGGAATCCATACCTCGGTAATGCCCAGTACGGGCAAGCCAATCAATACAACGGCGCTGGTAGCCTGGCTCAGCAGGGCAGCGATCAGCGCCAAAGGCAGAATACGTCGCAGGAACGGCGGAACCCCGGGCTTCTGCAACAGGAAGGAAAGCACCCCGATGCCCTGCAATCCGTAGATCGAGGCGGCACAGAGCGCCAGGTTCCAGGCTAGCAGTCGAATGATGCCTTCCGCTTTTAGTGCGAGTGCGGTGAAGAGAAGGGCCCAGAGCAGCAGGCTCGGCCAGAGCGCCGCATAGGGTACCTTGACCGCCGCAAGACGGGGAACCTTTATTTCTGGTGTCAATCCAGCGAGAGCTGCCCTGCTTTTCGAAGCCAGCAGGGTTCCCAGCCACCAACTGCCTGCAAGAATCCAGAGAATAAAGGCGCTGAATCCAGCGCTTATGATGCTGACAGCCCTTTGCACCAGTTCGGCAGCCAGCCTGGAATCATCCAAGGCCAGGCCGCTGGTATCGATAGTCGCTTTGACATAGGCAGTGAGCTGGCCGATAAATGTTGCATCGCTGCCCATGCGCAGCACGAAGGGGAACGCGATCAGGGACAGAACCAGCATGGCCATGGCAATGCGTGCTATCCTGGGCAGCCTTGGTTTTTCAGCGTTTATCCAGTACAGGGCAACCAGTAGCAAAAGAGCTGGCAGGGCGCTGGAGATCAGGGACAGGATATCGAAAAACCTGAGCTGAATCATCCGCACCACCGTACCAACCACAATAACAATAAAGGCTGCCAGTGAGGATACAAGTCCAGCTCTCATGCCTCTACCGGCAAAGCTCTGCTGCACTGGGACGAGGAAGACAAAGGAGAGGATGTAGGAAAGATAGAGAAAGCCTGACAAGATTCCCGCCGTAGCATCGGCGAGAAACATCCTCTTCTTCAAGAGCCGTTCCTGCTCGTCCACCTGCACTGCCTCAGGATTATTTTACAACGTAGGGCAAAAGCGCCAGTGAGCGCGCCCGCTTAATATTGACAGCAAGTTCGCGCTGGTGCTTGGAACAGGTTCCGGTGATCCGCCTGGGCAGGATCTTGCCGCGCTCGGTGGTATAGCGCCTGAGCGTATCCGAATCCTTGTAATCGATGTGGGCTTTCTGGGTGCAGAACTTGCAGACCTTCTTCTTGAAAAAGCCCTTGCCCTTGCGGGGACCGCCGCGGTCGTCCTGATCCCTGCGGCCGTCGCCCTGATCCATCTCGGGCCTGCCCGAGCGTCCCTCGTTCATATCTTTCATGTCAGCCATGAGATTTCTCCTTGTATAGGTTCGGTAGCATTAGAATGGAATATCGTCGTCGAAGGTATCGATCGGCGATCCATTCTGGGCTGAGGCTCCATCGGCTGGTCGTTGACCGGAGGAAGAGTCCTGGGCCCCGTAAGGCTGGCTCCGGGTTGAAGCGCCGCCCTGTTGGTTGCCGGAAGCGCTCCCCATCAGCCGTACGTTGTTTGCGTTGACGATTACCCTGCTGCGGGGCTGCCCGTCCTGTTCCCAGCGGTCCTGGCGCAGCTCGCCTTCTACGGCGACCTGCTGTCCCTTGGTCAGGTAGCGATTAACCGCCTCGGCGCCCTTTCCCCAGAAATCGATGTCGAAAAAACTGGTCTCGTCGATCCATTGATCGTCCTGCTTTCTCGAACGGTTTACAGCCAGAGAAAACCTCACAATGGCCGTGCCCGATTTTGTGTATTTGAGCTCAGCGTCCCGGGTAAGTCTTCCCACCAGGACGACGACGTTTATATCGCGCATCTGGACACCCCCTTCGTGCTTAGATTTCAGCCTTCACCACAAGATACTTGAGAATGCTTGTGTTGAGCTTGAAGGCTCTTTCCAGGGGGATAACGTTCTGTGCGTCCAGGGAAAACTTATACAGAATATAGTGTCCCCGCTCCCGTTTCTTGACCGGATAGGCCAGCGGACGGTCACCCATATCCTCATCCTTGATATCGGCGGCGGCAAACTGCGCCAGGTCCGACATCACTGCTTCCTTGCCCTTGTGGAAGGCGTCTTCCTCCGAAGGCAAGACCACGACTAACTCGTATTGTCTCATTCTTTCCTCCTCGTGGACCTAGTCCCCCATACGGGGGACGATTGATTCAGGCGTATTCCGCGGGAACCCGCCTGAATAAAGAGGGAGCGTTTTTATACCACGATAAAGGCTTTTTGTGCAATACTTGCAATTAAGGCCGGGATTTCCCATAATTGCCCTCATTCTACATCGGAGGAACAATGCCCGAAATTATCGAACCTCGAGTGCTCAAAGGCTTCCGCGACTACCTGCCCGAGGCTGAGCAGGCGAGAAATAGCCTGCTTACCCGGCTGGAAACTGTTTTCCGCTCCTTCGGCTTCGTACCCATAGATACCCCTGTCCTGGAATACGCAGAAATCCTTCTGGGCAAGGGAGGGGGCGAGACGGACAAGCAGGTTTACCGCTTTACCGACAACGGCGGTCGCGAGGTAGCCCTGCGCTTCGATCTCACCGTACCCTTCGCCCGCTTTATGGCCCAGCACGTGGAGGAACTCTACCTCCCCTTCCGCCGTTATCACATGGCTAAAGTATGGCGCGGCGAGAATACCCAGCGCGGCCGGTACCGGGAGTTCATGCAGTGCGACTTTGACATAGTCGGAACCGACAGCGCCAGTGCCGACGCCGACATTGTCCTGGTGATAGCCCAGGCTATACGAACCCTGGACACCGGAAATGCCAGGATCAGGATCAACCACCGAGCCCTCTTCAACCGCTTCCTCGCCCGTGCAGGCTGCCTGGACAAGTCCGTATCCATTCTCCGCAGCGTCGACAAGATCGAAAAAATTGGTAAGGAAAAGACAAAGGCATTGCTCGCTGCCGAGGTTGGCAAAGGAATAGCCGGCGAGGTCATGGACTATATCAGCCCTGAAAAAGATTTTATAAACACCCTGGAGAAAATGGTCTCTTTCTGTGCCAGCGGAGACCAGGAGGCTAAAGCCGCACAAAAAAGACTTCACGATGTATACGAAATAGTATTTGCCGCAGGTTCCGCCGACTCTCTCTGCCTTGATCCTAGCATCACCCGGGGTCTGGACTATTACACAGGCGTGGTCTATGAGACATTCCTTAGCGACCTGCCCTCCATCGGCTCGGTCTGCTCGGGAGGCCGCTATAACGAGCTGGCAGGCCTCTATACCACACGATCCCTGCCGGGGGTGGGCGCTTCGGTGGGTTTGGACCGCCTCTTAAGCGCCATGGAAGTCTTGAAGCGCCCTCTGGCACAGGAATCCCTGCCTCAGCTTCTAATTGCAAATCTAGGCGAAGTTCCCGAAGTCGAGCTCCACCGCAGAGCCAGCGAGCTCCGCTTCAGAGGAATCTCCACCGAGGTCTACCCTGAGCCTAAAAAACTCACCAGCCAGTATTCTTTTGCTCAGAAAAAGTTCATTCCTTACGCACTGCTTTTAGACCGATCGGCCTTGGAGCGGAAGGTTTTGCCGTTGCGGGACCTGGGGCAGCGGACAACCAGAGAATTTTCAAACCTGGATGAACTGGTGAATTTCCTCGAGGCGGCAAAGACTTGAGCGCCGCCATTCCATTCGCCGAGGATGATACCGCAAAAAACAACTTTCTCTCCCGACGGCAGGCTATCCGCAGCTACGTGCTCCGCGCCGGCAGAATGACCGAGGCGCAAAAGCGGGCAATCGAAGAACTAGGCCCCCTGCATGTCCTTCCCTTCGGGGAAGAGCTGCTGAAACCTTCAGACATATATCCTGAATCAAAGCCCCTGGTCCTTGAGATCGGTTTCGGCATGGGCTTGGCTACCTGGCAGATCGCCCTGGAAAGATCAGAGTACAATTATCTAGGCGTGGAGGTTCATGGTCCCGGCGTAGGGCGGCTCTTGATGGAAATACGCGACAGGAGCATCTCCAACCTTAAAATCATCCAGCACGACGCTGTAGAGGTGCTCGAAAGCATGATAAGCCCCGACAGTCTGGCCGGCCTGCATATTTTCTACCCCGATCCCTGGCCTAAAAAACGACACCATAAGCGCCGCCTTCTGCGCCCCGATCTGGTCGAACTTATGGCTTCCCGCCTAGCTCTGGGTGGCTACCTTTATTTCGTCACAGATATTGAGGATTACGCTGAGCAGGCCTTGGAAACACTGCAAGCCTGCGGTTCGCTGAAGAACGCCTATGAAGGATTCGCTCCAAGGATAGAATGGAGGCCCCGGACTAAATTCGAAGGAAGGGCGATGGTCGAGTCCCGCCCTTCTTTCGAGCTGTATTTTTTAAGAGCTTGAGTGGAAGGCCGGGCGTAAGAGTTATTCGAAGAAGGAGCTGAGCTTTCTGTAAAGGTCACCGATACTTTCCTTGGCTTCCTCTGCCAGCTTTACATCGTCGGCCGCGTCGATAAGGGCTTCGAGACTGGCGATGCTCTCATTCAGGGCGGTATGAAAGCCTTTGGAGATCCTGAACCAGAAAACCCCCTGGCCGTCGGTGTAGAGACTGACGAAGCCCAGCTTCTTGTCCTTGCCCTTGGGCTTGGCCACCTGGAAGACATGGGAAAGGTTTTCGACCAAATCGCCGAAGACCTGGACATTCAAGCCCTCCTGTCCTTCCTTGCCTAGAATTTCAAAATTCCTGCTCCGCGGCCAGTCACGCTGAAGGTCTCTGTCAAGATCGAGCCAATCCCTTATCCGGATGATCGTCTCCAGCTTGTCACCCTCCAGAAGGCTGTAGCTTCCCTGCTGGATCACCGCCAGAAGTCCCTTGAAGGCTGAGCCGGAGCTCTGGTCCAGATTGTTCTTCGCGGCCTTGAAGCGTTCCCAGGGCAGAACGACCATTTTTTTCTTTCCCCTGCCCTTCGTCAGGTCGAAAATCTGGCCTCCCAGTTGGATAGTGTCCGTAAAGCCCCTGGATTCCTGGCGTCCAGGCACCGTTCTTTCCTCTCCGCCCGTGCCCCTGGTCTTGGTCCTCCGCTCTGTACCCAAGGGAGTTTTACCGACAGCCCTGCCCGAAATCGCCGAAAGGCGTTCGGCCACCAAGGGTGATATGCGGTTTAATATTTCCTTTGAGAGGGGCGATACAGACATGGCGTACATACGGGTAGTGCGGACTATTTCCCCTGCGACGATGAAATCCGGATTTTCCCGGAACATGACCGATCCCGGATGGATTTGTATTTTTTCCGCAGTCAGGGATCTGAAGAGCCCTCGGTCCTGCCTTGCGCAGACAAACTGGATCAGTCCTCGGCTTACGGCGCAGAGATAGTCTGCCAAGGGGCCTCCCCTTGAAATAGGGAAGCCCATATCCGAAACAATAATCTCCAGCTGCTCCCTGATCCTGAGTATTTCCCTCATGGTCCGCTCGTCCAGATAGTTGTGCTCGCAGAACTTAGTCTTGTCCGCTGCGGCGATGAAGGCGTCATAGATTCTTAGGTAGGAGACAAAGTCTCCCATGGGATCCCTGAAGGCATGGTGCGCTTTCCGCGCCTCCAGCTCCTCCCCCGGGGGAAGGAGGTAAGGGCTCATGGTGGATAGGAAGGAGGCCGCCACCAGGGTTTCATGGATCACCTCTGGATAGCGTAACATGGATTCGACGATCATTCTGGACAGCCTGGGGAGCAAGGGAAAGGCGCACATGAGTTCACCGGTCTTGGACAGCCTCCTGTCCTCTGCCAGGGCGTCCAGGAGGTTGAGAATATCGATGGCCCCAGCTATACCGCTCTTGGGCGGCTTGGAGATAAAGTCGAATTCCTCGAAATTGCTGATGCCGAGTTCGGCCATCCTGAGCACGACCTCGGAGAGGTCTGTCCTGTAGATTTCCTCGGTGGTGAAAAGAGGTCGGTTTTCGAAGTCCTTTCGAGGATAGAGGCGATAGCAGGTTCCCGGCCTGGTCCTGCCCGCCCTGCCCTTGCGCTGGTTGCATGAAGCCTTGGAAATAGGGGTTTCGATAAGGCTGGCGGTGAAACTCCTGGGATTGTAATAGTTAAGCTTGGCTAGGCCTGAATCTATGACGACGGTGATCCCGTCGATAGTGACGCTGGTCTCTGCTATGTTCGTTGCGATGACAACTTTGGACTTGCCCGAGGGCGCTGGGTCGAAGACCTTCTCCTGCTCATCTTTACCCAGCCTGGCATAGAGGGGCACTATGTGGAGGGCTTCGGCCATTGAGCTCTGGTAGAGGCGCAGGGCGCATTCTTTAATCGTTTTTTCTCCCGGCAGGAAGACAAGAATATCCCCTTCCTCGCTTTCTTCCCGAGAGGCAAGGCTTCGCTGAATTATGGATAGTATCTTGTCGTAGAGCGCTTCGTCGCTGTAGCGCAGGGGCGAGCTGGATTCAGGCTTTCGACCGGAATTCCTGTTTCCGCCCCGGCCTTCTTCCCTGGTTTTTTCCTTGGGTTTTTCCTGGGCCTGGGCATCGATTACCGGATCGTAGATGAGGGTCACGGGATAGGTCTGCGTTTCGATTTTCACGATGGGGCATTCACCGAAATATTCGGAAAAAACCTGGGCGTTGATTGTGGCTGAGGAAACGATGACCTTGAATTCGGGCCTCGTCTCCAGAACCTGCTTCAGAAGCCCGAGGATGAAGTCTATGTTCAGGCTCCGTTCGTGAGCTTCGTCCACCATGATTACCTGGTACCTGGACATGTAGGGGTCCAGCTTCATCTCCTGGAGGAGAATCCCGTCGGTCATGATCTTTATTTTCGTGTCGGCGCCGGTCTTGTCTTCGAAGCGCATCTTGTAGCCCACAAGACCGCCGACCTTGACTTCCAGCTGGCGTGCTATGAAATCGCTGACCGAAAGAGTGGCGATCCGCCGGGGCTGGGTAACGCCGATATAGCCCTTGGCGGCATAGCCGGCTTCGTGCAGTATGATAGGAAGCTGCGTGGTCTTGCCTGAGCCTGTGGGACTCTCGACGACAATAACCTGGTTTTCCGCCAGGGCGGCTAGTATTTTTTCTTTCTGCTGATAGACAGGCAGTTCGTGGGGATGCATGAGGATACTATACACAAAAGTTGAGCACTGTTCTATCAGAGGCGTCCCGAGCCCCTTCTCCGCTTCATGGTCGCGCTGCCCTTGTGCTATACTTGCGGCCGATGAGCCTACTCCAGATTGCGGTCTATTCGGTAATTGCGCTTGCTTTTATAGGCATAGCGGCAGGACGGCTTCCCCGCCTGGCCATGAACCGCGCCAGCATAGCCCTGACGGCAGCCCTGCTCCTTGTCCTTTTAGGCGGCATTTCCTATGTGGAAGCCTTCGCCGCTATCGATGTGGAAACCCTCGCGTTGTTGTTAGCGATGATGCTCATAGTAGCAAATTTGAGGATTTCAGGATTTTTCGGTCTCGCAGGCAGCCGGCTTCTGTCCATGGCCAGCAAACCGAAATCCTTTCTCGCGCTGGTCATCCTTTCATCAGGCTTCCTTTCCGCTCTTTTTTTGAACGACACCATCTGTCTAATGCTCACCCCCCTGGTAATTGAGATAGCCAGGCGTAAAAGGCTGGACGGCAGGCCTTATCTCATCGCCCTGGCCGTCTCGGCCAATGCGGGTTCCTGCGCAACTCCGATAGGCAACCCGCAGAACATGCTTATAGCCTCCCAATCCGGTCTGGGTTTTTTCGATTTTATCATCTATCTCGGGCCGCCCTCCCTCTTTGCCTTGGGCTTGTGTTATCTGACTTGTCTAGCAACCTTCCCCCGGGAGTTTTTATCCAGTCGGGCAGGAAAACCGGCGATGGATTCGCCCTCGGCGCTCATTAATCCCGGACCGGCACCTGAAGCCCAGGATCGCAGGCTAATGATCAAAAGCCTAGCAGCAGCGGCACTGCTTCTCGTCCTTCTCGCCACGGGGCTCCGGACAAGCGTGGCGGCGCTGGCAGCCTCCACGCTGCTCCTGGTAAGCCGTCGCATCAAACCTGAGCGGGTGTTTAGTCATGTGGACTTCGAGCTGCTGGTCTTCTTCTCGGGACTTTTCGTGCTCACATCTGCTGTGGCCAAGACCGCTCTGTTCAGCGGCTTCATGCATAACCTGGAGCCTTTACTCATAAAACCTGGATTCGCCTTCGCCGGAGCAGTGACCCTCGTATCGAACCTTGTATCCAATGTCCCTGCGGTAATGCTCCTGTCGCCCCTGACATCGAGCTTCGACAATCCCGGCATAGCCTGGCTCAGCCTTGCCATGGCCAGCACCTTCGCCGGCAACCTTAGCTTGCTTGGATCCGTGGCCAATCTCATCGTTGCGGGCCAGGCGGAAAAAGAGGGCATGAGAATCGGATTTCTGGATTATCTAAAGCTCGGCCTGCCCGTCACCCTGGCATCAGTGGCGGCAGGTAGCCTTTGGCTCCAAGTCCTGGGAAATTGAGCTATACTAGGCTCTAGGGGAAACGATGGCAGAGAAAAAAACCTATCTATGGGAAATACCGGAAGGGGATACTCCTGAAACTCCCTCTGGCTCATCCAGGTCCTCGGAGCCCCTGAGCGTGAGCGCCCTCACCAACCTCATAAAGGGAACTCTGGAGGGCTTTTACTCCTCCGTCGCCGTCCAGGGCGAGGTGTCCAACGCAAAACTTTCCAGCTCAGGCCACCTCTATTTTTCTCTCAAGGACAGGGAAGCCCTCATTCAGGCAGTCATGTTTAAATATAGGCTCTCGTTCCTCGGGTTCGAGATACGGGACGGCATGAAGCTGATTGTCTCGGGAGGCGTTTCGGTCTATGCGGCCAGGGGCCAGTACCAGCTCATCGCCCAGAGCGCCAGGATCGCAGGGACCGGGGACATACTGGCAATGCTGGAAGAACGCAAGCGGAGACTGGCGGCCGAGGGGCTCTTCGATGAGGATAAAAAGAGACCTTTGCCGCGCTTTCCTTCCCGGGTCGCGCTTATCACCAGCCCCTCGGGCGCCGCGGTTCGGGACATCATCCATGTGCTGGGGCGAAGGAACGCCGGAGTCGACCTGATAATTCTGCCCTGCCCCGTCCAGGGCGAAGGAGCGGCCGAAATAATCGCCGCCAGGATCAGGCAGGCTAACAGGCTCTCCGTAGCGGATGTGCTCATAGTCGGCCGCGGCGGAGGCTCCCTCGAGGACCTTTTGGCTTTTTCCGACGAAGCCGTCGTGCGGGCGGTGGCCGAGTCCGAGATACCGGTGATCAGCGCCGTGGGCCACGAAATAGACTGGGCGATCTGCGACTACGCGGCGGACCTGCGGGCGGCCACACCCTCCGCCGCGGCCGAGCTCGTGGCCGAAAGCAGGACAACATTGCTGAGTGAAATAAAGCAGTTCCGCCTTGCCTTGGAGTCGACGATCCAGGCAAGGTTGGACCGCGCTGAGGCTGCCTTGGATTCCTTTGCGCTTCAGGACGTGGAAGCCCGGTTCATGCGGCTTTTCATGCCCGTCGCGCGAAGACTGGATGATGCCCGGGAGGCACTTGTCCTGGGCATTGATAACCGATTAAAGGAGCTGTCGCAACGAAGGCTGCTGGCGGAAAACGCCCTCGAACTCACTAGCCCCCTGGCGGTGCTGAATCGAGGCTATTCGATCACGCGAAAGCTGGACAGAGGCACGACAGGCCGGGCAAGGTTCAATGTCAAAACCTCCTCAGGCCTGGGTGGGGCGGGGCCCATCGTACGCAATGCTTCAGAACTGGAGAAAACCGAAACGCTGCATATTGTTTTCGCATCAGGCTCGGCGATGGTAGAAGTTGAAGAGGTGGAAAAATGAAAGAATTCGAATCGAGACTTGAACGGCTTGAAAACTTGGCTGAAAAAATTCGCGAGCCCGAACTCCCCTTGGAAGAAGCGGTAAAAGTCTTCGAAGAAGGGGTAAAGTTGGCCAAAAGCCTCAAGAAAGAACTGGAAAAGATCCAGGCCAAAGTTGAGCTCCTCACTAACGATCCTGATGAAGAAACAGCTCCTTCCACCATTCCCTTCGACCTGGGTGAGGAACGTTAAGCTTCCCTGTCAGATCCCAGTTTAATCAAGGGAAGGAGGGCTTTGTCGCTGTCCGCCAGGTCAAGGTTTTCAAGATCCCACGGATGGAGCCAGGCGATCATGCTGTGCTCCCGAAGCTCGAGAAGGCAGTCTTTGGGCAATTCCACCAACCAGGCCGCTAGAAGCCTCTCCCCCGAATGGGTAGCGAAAGAGGCAGTTCCAAGATGGTGCAGCGGATCAGCCTTTACGCCGAATTCCTCGTCGAATTCTCTGCGTAGAGCCTCCTCGTCTTTTTCGCCCGACTCCACTTTGCCGCCGGGGAACTCCCAGCGAAGCCCGATTGCCCCGCCTTCCTTCCGCTTAGCCACGAGGATTTTTCCATTTTTGATAACGATGCCCGCGATAGAACGCCTCATGTATCCTTACCTTCCCCGTTGTTTTTTCCGTGCAGTATCTGCGCACAGGCCTCGATAAGCTGAGAAGCGTCGAACCAACCACTGCCCTGGGCTAGCCGGCGGCCTGCGCTGCCGTGGGCGATCACGACAGCGCAGGCCGCCTCCTCCATGGATCGCTCGATTGTCTTTCGTAATATCGCCTTTTTATTACCGGCGCCCCTTAACCTGGCAATTTTTCGGGCTAAAAGGCCGGCGAAAAGACCTGCCAGTACATCTCCTGAACCGGCTACGCCGAGTTCGGGGGTCAGTCCTTCCCATACATAGCAGGATTCCTTCCCCTGGATCCAAGTAATGTGGCTCTTAGCGATAATTAAAGCATTCATGCATTCAGCCATCCTGGCGATGGACAGGGAGAAGGGCTCGCTCTCCCCGATGCTCAGGGAACCTGCAAACTCTCTGTACTCTCCTGGGTGGGGTGTCAGAGCTACAGGACAGAGGAAAGAATCTCGAAGCCTACTCTGCTTTGCCAGCAGCCTGATCGCGTCGGCGTCCAGGATCAGCGGCCGATCTTCAACAGAGCCAAGGGTCTGCAGCATTGGAATCCGTTCATCCCCAGTCCCCCAGCCGGGACCGGCTAAAACCGCGTCGCAGTAAGGAATTTCGGTCTCGGCCTTCCAAGTTCGCACTATGGTGGACTCGGCCGCTGGAGCCACAACTGGATAGAGAGCTTCGTCGACGTAGAGGTAGATATATCCGACTCCAGCGGCTGCAGCGGCCTTGGCACAGAGAAGTGCGGCGCCTGCCGATCCCAGGGATCCTGCAAATATCCCCAGCCTTCCCCTACTCATCTTATAGGCTTCCGGAGTGACTGGATCGAGGAGTCCCTGGAGATCCTGTTCTTTCAGGAGAGACTTGGTTCCAGCACAAGCGATCAAATCATGAGGGAAGACTCCACCCACGCTGAGGATTCTTCCGCAGTGCCTTCGGGCCGAGGGCGCGAAGCAGATATCTTTGATCGGTTCAAGGCAAAGACTGAGATCGGCGTCAACCGCTGGAAAGGTTTCTGTCCACAAATCACCTAAACCAGAGGGAATATCCACTGACACTAATAAAGCCCGGCTTGGTTTTCCCAAGGCATCAGAAAATGCCGAGACAGCTGGAATTTCAGAATCGCCTACCGGTCTAGGGCTTACTGACGCTTTTGTCAACGCTATCATGTCCAGTGCCTCACCCCCGGCCGGTCCCAGGATACCGCTTCCAAGTATTCCGTCCAGAACAATGTCTGATTCGGCATAAAGACGGGCTCTTTCCTCTTCCTTGAGCTCGGCCCATTTCAGACATGGGATACCGGCTTTCTGGAGAAAGCCCATCTGCAGCTCAGTGCTGGCGCTCAAGACCTGGGATGAGATAAGTGCCGCAAGCTTCTTAAAACCCTCCGAACGGGCATGACGAAGCATCGCCAGACTATCCCCCCCATTGTCGCCCTTGCCGCAGAGGGCGAGTATTTTGACATTTCTGCCTTTATGGCTGAGATCGGGAGAGTTTTCAATGTGGCGTAAAAGGCAATCCCACATGCGGATCGAGGCTTTTTCCATGAGAAGGAGAGAATCAAGACCGAATATGTTTCTAGAAGATGCATCCAAGTCCCGGGACTCGGTACAGGATACAAGTCGTTTCATGGTGGGTACCACCTTTTACCCAGGTTTGATTCATTATAGCAGAACCGCCTTGGAGATCAAATCAAAACAATGACTCAGAACGGAAGTTCCCACCAAAGTAGCTCTACCTCGCTCTCTCCCAGGTAGATTCCATAGAGCTGGCCGGTAGATGAAAGTCGCAGGGACTTCAGCAGGCCTTTTTCGCCGGGCAAGCGGATTTCCGCAGAATAGAGGGCTTTTCCTGAGTGATCCAAGAGACGAAGCGTTCTCCGTTCCTCAGGTATGGATTGCCCTGAGCCTGTGCCGCCGGCGTTTTCTTCTACGTAGGCTTGTGGGGATGCGAGGAGGAAGCCTTCTTTGTAGATACCCAGCAATTCACCCTCCTCTCCGGCGAACTCCGACGGGGCCAGCCTGAAGCCGAAATTCTGAGAACCCGTCCTGCCGTCCATTGAAAAAATCCAGGAGCCTGAATCTTCCAAGCCTATACTGCCCAAAGCCTCAGGGCCAGCGACCTCCCTGTAATAATTGATTTTCAGGATTATGTTAAAGCCCGAAGCGTCTATCATAGGGAGTATGCCCTCCAGGTCCGCGTGGATCTTCTCCGAAGGAGAATTTTCCTTTCCTGAATCCAGCAGCTCCAGGGGAATCGGAAGCAGCGCGCTGTCTATGCCGAAGCTGGACAGCAACCTCGCGTCGCTGGAAAAGCGGTATACCGTCTGGAGAGAACCAGAGTTAGAGACGACGACCAAGCTGTCGTCACTCAAACAGTCGATGCTGGCAATCTTCGCGAAGGCCGAACCTAAGGCTCCTTCTCTGCCTAAAAACTGCAGCTCCCGACCGTTTTCTCCAAATCTGCGGATAATCCAGTCGCAATAAAGGCCTGTTAGTGGGTCAATAACTGCCATGCCAGGATCTGCTAGCCGATCGGCGACGTAAATACGCTGAGCCGAATCGACGCTGAGTCTGGAAGCTTGGACAAAGCTTGTCTGGGCGGCATATCGTCCTTCCCTCCCGGCCTCGGCGTCGGAGGATTCGCCCAGGGAAACGTCTGCGAGCCGACCGAAGGATGGTGCCGGGGCCGACGCAGGGTCATAGATGACCGAAAGTAGATCGCCGTAGGAGGAGCTGCGAAGGATTTTTTCAGAAACCGGATCGAGGATGTGGAATATTCCCTCTCGCATGTAGAGCTCCAGATCATTGGTTCTTCCTTCCGGCAACCCGATCATGCGGTCCTGCAAACCGTATTCGAGGCTGAAAAGGATCTTGGCTTGGATGCTCTGGCTGTTTTGCTTGCCGGATCCGCAGGAGCACAGACCGGTCAGACTTAAGGCTAGCATCATCAAGAAAAGGGGCTTCATCGCTGGTCCATCCTTATACTGCAATGCCTGGGCTGTCAACTTCCTTGACCCTCGACCTGACGGGAAGTATCCTAGCTCCATGGCTACCAATATCCTCACAGCCCTGCTCGGTTCCAAACGAGACAAGGATGCACGAGCTCTGCTGCCCTTAGTACATGCGATAAACCAGAAGGAAGCCTGGACGCTGACCCTCGCTGATGACGAGTTTCCTGTCCAGACCAAGGCGCTGGCGGCGCGCCGGGCCCAGGGCGAATCCCTGGACGACATCCTTCCCGAAGCCTTCAGTCTGGCCCGTGAAGCGGCCCGGCGCGTTCTCGGCGAACGTCCCTTCGATGTGCAAATCATGGGCGGGATAGTCCTGCACCAGGGGAAAATCGTCGAAATGAAAACCGGCGAAGGCAAAACCCTTTCCTCCGTTGCTGCAGCCTATCTCAATGCCTTGGACGGCCAGGGCGTCCACATAGTAACCGTCAACGATTACCTGGCCGAACGGGACAGCCAGTGGATGGGCCGGGTATATTCGTTTTTGGGGCTGAGTGTAGGATGCATCCTTTCAAACATGGACAATGAAGCCAGGCGTAAATCCTATGCCTGCGACATCACCTACGGGACCAATAACGAGTTCGGCTTCGACTATCTGCGGGACAACATGACCTGGACACCGGAATCAAGAGTCCAGCGCGGCTTTCATTACTGCATCGTGGATGAGATAGACTCTATACTTATCGATGAGGCCAGGACTCCCCTCATCATCTCAGGCCCTGCCGAGGACGATACCTATAAGGTCAACGAGGTGAACCGCCTTGCACTCTCCTTGAGCGAGCTCGAAAAGGATCCGGAGACTGGCGAATACCCTGAAGAGGATACTACCGAATCACAAAAAGGGGATTTCAGGGTCGATGAGAAATCCAAGCGCATCATGTTCACCAGCGGCGGCCTTAACCATATAGAGGAATTGCTTAAAAAGCGGGGGCTCATCAAGGGCAGCCTCTTCGAAGAAGGCAATTTCGAGTTCGTACATTACTTTACCCAAGCTGTGAAAGCTCAGCGGCTCTTCGCCAAGGACGTTGATTACGTGGTCCAGGACGGTCTGGTGCAAATCGTCGACGAATTTACCGGAAGAATTCTACACGGACGACGCTATTCCGACGGTCTGCACGAGGCCATAGAGGCCAAGGAGCGGATAAAAATCGCCCGGCGAAACCGTACGCTTGCCACAATAACATTCCAAAATTACTTTAGAATGTATTCTAAAATATCCGGAATGACTGGAACCGCGGACACGGAAGCCCCTGAGTTCAATAAAATATACAATCTCGATGTCGCGGTAATTCCATCCAACCGCCCAGTGATCAGGAATGACGAGGATGACCTTGTCTTCCTCAATGAAGACGAGAAATTCGAGGCTATCTGTGAAGAGATCGCCCAAACACACAAGAAGGGTCAGCCAGTCCTTGTGGGCACAGTATCCATAGAAAAATCGGAGCTACTCTCTTCCCTTCTAAATCGCAAGGGTATACCCCACGAAGTACTGAACGCCAAAAACCACGCCCGCGAAGCCTTGATCATCGCCGAGGCAGGCGCCGAAGGTTCGGTCACCATAGCCACGAACATGGCTGGACGCGGCACCGACATCAAGCTTGGGGGAAACCCCGAGTTCAAGGCCAGGCGAAAGAGCGGCACTGGCGCCGACGATTCCGAATTCCAAAAAATACTCGCCCAGGAATATGAGGCTTGGAAAAACGACTCTGAAAGAATACGGTCCCTTGGCGGCCTCTGCGTCATCGGGACCGAGCGCCACGAGTCCAGGCGAATCGACAATCAGTTGCGAGGTCGTTCGGGCCGCCAGGGCGATCCAGGCCGTTCGGCGTTTTTCCTTTCCTTGGACGACGACCTTATGCGACTTTTCGGGGGCGATAGTTTCAAGAATATGATGAGCAGGGTTGGCATGAAGCCCGGCGAGCCCATTTATCACCCCCTCTTGAACCGTACTATCGAAAACGCCCAGAAAAAGGTGGAAGAACGGAACTTCGAAATACGAAAGCACCTTCTGGAGTACGACGACGTGCTCAACAAGCAACGGGCTTTCATCTACGAGCAGCGCGACGGCATTCTCAAGGACGAAAAGCTTGTGGACAGGGTCAGAGATTCGGCCGCGGAGCTTCTGGCGAACCTCATCGCCGACGCCCTGGCGGCGCTCAAAGCCCAGAGCAAGACCGCAGTCTCGGAACTCGTCTTTCTGCTGAGGGACATCCTCGGCCTGGATGTAAGCGCATCCGAGGCCGCATCCCTGCTGAGCGCATCCGCCGGCTTCGCCGCCTCCTGCGCCGATTCGCCGCTGTATGCGGAAATGATGCGGCGGATCGATGAGGATCTGGAAAATAAGCGCCAGAGTGCTGGCGACAGCAACCTCAACACCTTCATCCGTTTTCATTATCTCCAGGAAATCGACAATAAATGGCTGGGCCACCTGGATAGGATGGAAGCCCTGCGGGAGGCTGTATATCTGCGCTCCTACGCCCAGAAAAACCCGCTTCTGGAGTACAAAATAGAGGGATCGGACATATTCGAACAGCTTATCGACAGCATTCGTAAGGATATCGCCACCAAGGTGCTGAGGGTGAAGATCAAGACAGATGAGGAGCGACGGCTTCCGTCCAAGGAAGCGGCGGTGACACTCCACCATGAGAGCTCAGGCCAGTTCTCCCAAGCTTCTGGCGCGGCTCCGGGTTCTTCAGTCCAGACCGCAGGAAGCCAAAGCGGAGGCGGCGTGGACATATCCCAGCGCCCCAGGGCTTCCCAGATCTCCGCAGCCTCAAGACCCGAGAACGTGACCGTGGTCCGTAGCGGCGAGAAGGTTGGACGAAACGACCCCTGCCCTTGCGGATCGGGCAAGAAGTACAAACACTGCCATGGGCGCTGATAGCTCAGGCAACAAGGTTTGCCTTTAACATGTCCCTCAATTACAAGGAAATAGATCTCGTTCTCTCGGAACTGGATATTGAAGGCTCTAAGGTTCAGAAGGTCATCCAGCCTAGCTACGACAGTCTCGTTCTGGAATTCTATGGACCCAGGGGACTCCGGGATGTATTTATCGGCCTAGGTGCCGGTTCCTGCAGAATTCACCTGATAGACGCTCTGCCTGCAAAGAACGAAAGGCCCTTGCGCTTTATGGAATGCCTTCGTTCCCACCTGCGCGGCGCAACGCTACGTTCCATACGGCAGCTGGGAAGGGAAAGAATCCTCAGAATGGATTTTTCACATGCCGAAGGCCAAAGCTATCGTCTTTATATCCGCCTTTGGAGCGGGGCTGCCAACGCTATTCTGGCTGATGAGCAGAACCAAATCGTCGACGTGATGTACAGAAAACCTGGAAAAGGCGAGGTGTCGGGGATGCCCTGTAGGGTTGAAGAACTGCTGGCCGGCACAGCAGCCCCGCCTGCTGGCCAGGCCGTCCAGGAAGCCCGCGTTCTTCCGTCCGCGCAGTCCGACATGGCAAATAAGCTGGATAGACTCCAGATAAGGGAATTCGCGGGAGAAGGGTCTTTTTCAGAAAAAATCGCCGCCTGGTATTCCGCCCGGGGCGGAGCCCTGTCCATGGAGAATCTTCTGGAGAAGGTGGAAGAACGATATACGGATCAATTAGTTTTTCACCAGACTAAGATCAGTGAAATCGATACCCTCATCGCCGAAGCCTCCCAGGGAGCCCGGCTCAGGCAGATCGGCGACATTCTGATGGCTTGCCCTCCCTGGACGAAGCAGAAGCCAGAATCAGGCCAGGAGACTTCCCGCTTTGTGGAAGCCCAGGATTTTTATTCTGGTAAAACGATATCCATTCAGATCGATCCCAGACTCGACCACATAGGGAACGCTGCGCGATACTACGAAAGGGCAAAAAAGGCTGACTCGAGCCTGGAAGACTTGAAAGGGGAACGCCAGAGGCTGGAAGCATCCCGCGACACTCTCCAAGAATGGAGAGATCGACTCTTCGCCCAGACCGACCCCTTTGCCATCGCCAAAGCCCTGGAAAGGGGCGGCACGGTCCGTGAAAAGCCTAAGAAGCCCTATCCTTGCCTCTGGATCGAAAAAAAAGGCTGGACACTTCTGGTGGGACGCTCGGCCAAAGAAAACGATGAACTCCTGAGGCGACATACAAGAGGCTCCGATCTCTGGCTTCACGTGCGGGACTATTCCGGTTCCTATGTTTTCATCAAAGCCCGGCGCGACAAGAGCGTGCCCTTGGACATCCTGCTGGATGCGGGAACCCTAGCGGTCTATTACTCGAAAGCGAGAAAAAATTCCGAAGCTAATGTATACTATACCCAGGTAAAGCATCTCAGGCGGATAAAGGGGGAGACCAAGGGGCTCGTCAGCCCGAGCATGGAAAAAAACCTCTTTATCCGACTGGATGAAAAAAAGCTTAGAGAAATACTAGCCCAATCTTCAGGAGGTAATTAATGTACCGGTATTGGAAGGCAGCGCTATGCCTACCGCTTTTGCTCATCCTCAGCCTCGCCCCCTTGGGAGCCGATTCTGTCGAAACCTATACCCTGTCCATATTGAAGGGACCATCGGGCATGGCGGCTGCTTGGATGATGAAGGACCCCCCTAAAGCCGGTCATGCCCGCGTTCAGTTCAGCGTCGCTGGCGGCGCCGACATAGTAACCGCAAAGCTCGTCTCAGGAGAAATACAGGGCGCTGTTCTTCCCCTCAACGTAGCCGTAAAGCTCTACAATTCAGGAATTCCTGTAAAAGCGCTGGCTGTGGTCGGCAACGGCATGGTCAAATTCCTCAGCGCCGATCCGGCCATGAACAGCCTCGAGAGCATCAGGGGAAGAGAAATCTACGTCGCCGGCCAGAAGGCTACGCCGGATTATCTGTTTCGCTACCTGACCGACAAGGCTGGCTTGAAAGCCGGAACAGACTACGTTCCCAAATACAACCTCGCCTATCCCGAAATGGCTGCCCAGCTCGCCGCAGGACGGATCAACGCGGCAGTGTTGCCTGAACCCTTCGCTACCCAGGCGCTGAAGCTGAACCCCAATCTCAGACAGGTCGTTGACCTGGATGAGCTCTGGAGGCGGGCAAGCGGCATGGAAAGCTATCCCATGTCGCTCTTCGTGATCACCGAAAAACTGACAGCATCGAAAACGGGCGTCGTGGAGGCGATCGACGAAGCATACCGGGCTTCAATAGAGAAAACCGTCAGGGAGCCTTCAGAATCGGCCAAGCTTATCGAATCCCTTGACCTGGGAATGAAGGCAGCAGTTGCCGAAGCCGCAATACCTAAGTCCGCCTATGTATACCTGCGGGCTTCCGATGCCCGCTCGAGCATCGAGGCCATGCTCAGTCTTTTTCTGGAAGCCGATCCTGGTTCGGTGGGCGGCAGGCTTCCAGACGAAAAATTCTATTATTGAACAGGGATGGAGGATAATGCGGCCCCCCGGTGATCCAAAAAACTTGACTGTCGAGCGCGGCCAAAGGCAAAAGCGGAATGAGCCAAGCGGAAAACTGGGCTTCGGTCTTTTAGGGATCTGCGCCGCAGTTCTCCTCTGGCGCCTTGCTTCAGGCATGGTTGGAAGCTCTCTCATCCTACCGCCGCCTGGCGAGGTCGTCGCTTCTTTCCTGCGCATAGCCAGCGGTCCTGGATTTTGGACAGCCGTTCTGGGCAGCCTACGCAGGGTGGGCATCGCCTTTGCCCTCTCCACGCTTGTGGGCGGCCTCAGCGGAACCATCGCCGCGCTGAGCGGATTCTTCAAGTCCTTTATCGCTCCCTTTCTTACTACTATTCGGGCCACGCCGGTCCTTGCCCTCATTCTTGTAGCCATGTTCTGGCTGCCCGCCTCCGGGGTGCCGATTTTTTCCGCCTTCCTCATGGCCTACCCTCTTATCCACGGCTCGACCTGCGCCGGCATCGAATCGGTGGATCCCGAACTGCTTCAGATGGCCACTGTATTCAAGGTCCCAGCGCGGACAATCCTGTTCAGGCTGAGGCTCCCCTCGGCCAGCCCGTATTTTTTAACCGGTGCCAAGAGCGCCCTGGGCATAAGCTGGAAGGTCGTTGTCGCCGGCGAGCTTTTGAGCCAGCCGGCCTTCGCCCTCGGCACGGGCATGCAGGACGCCCGGCTTTCGCTGGATACGGCTTCCGTGCTGGCCTGGGCTGCGGCGACAGTCTTTTTGTGCGGTATGAGCGAGTTCATCCTGGGTTTTGCTTCCCGGAGACTAGAAAAAGGCAGAATGGAGCGCCCGACATGAGCCTGTCGAAACAGCAGCTTTTACAGACCCAAGACATCGTGAAAAGCTTCGGAAATCGGCAGATCATCTCCGGCATCAGCGCCGACTTTCCACCTTCTTCAGTGACAGCCATCCTCGGCCCCTCGGGCTGCGGAAAAACGAGTTTTCTCAATATCCTGGCAGGCTTGATCCCTGCCGATTCGGGTAGACTCATCGGATTTCCCCAGCTGAGCTTTTCCTACTCGTTCCAGGATCCGCGCCTTCTTCCTTGGCTCTCCTGCCTGGATAACATCCTTTTCGCCCTCTCGGGCCTGGATGACGAAAAAACCTCCAGGGAGCGCGCGCTGCGCTTTATCACAGCCGCCGGCCTCGAAGCCTATACTGCCTTCAAGCCCCTTCAGCTTTCTGGGGGTATGCGCAGAAGGCTCTCGCTGGCAAGGGCATTTTCCTATCCCTCCGACGTGCTGCTCCTGGACGAGGCCTTTGCTTCGGTGGATCTGAAACTTCGAATCGATCTGATGGATCTTTTTTCCCTGCTCTGGAGAGAGGAAAAGAGGACGACGATTTTTGTCACCCACGACGTGCAGGACGCCCTTTATCTGGCCGACAGGATACTCGTTTTCTCATCAAGGCCGGCACGGCTTCTGGATACTTTCTCCATCGATACGTCCAGAGAGACGCGGCGCTACGGCTCTAAGGATTTCAGCGAACTGGAAGAGCGGCTATATCGTATGATCCTCTCCTGATCCAAGACTTGCCTTTACTGCCCCTATTAGCTGCCAGGGAGTAAAGGGTTTCTCCAGGAACCGCGAAGTCTCGGGAATGTTTTTTTCCGCCCTATGGCCGCCTTTATGTGGAGAGCTTTTCCCTCCCTCCTGTCCCATCCTGCCGGAGATGAAAACACAGGGAATAGTGACGGCGGGGTAAGCCTGGACGAGTCGTTCGTAGAGACTGAAGCCATCCAGTCCGGGAAGGTTCACATCGATAACCAGAGCGCTGAAGCTCTGCTTTTCTGCCAGGATGAGGGCTTCGCCCCCGTTGCGGGCGGTGCTTACCCGGGCGCCGGCTCTTGTGGCTACATAGGCCAGAAAACCCAGAAGCTCTTCATCGTCATCCACGATGAGGAGGGAGAGTCCCTTGGGCAGCTCTAGCGTAGAATCCTGGACAGGGTTGATCGACTCCTCAGCCTCCGGGCGGGCATCCCGGCGTCCTGCAAGGGGAAGCCAGAGTCTGAATTCGCTGCCCTCCCCCTCTTGGCTGGTTACTTCCACGATGCCGCCGCCCGCGCTGATGACCGAGTCGACGATGGCAAGCCCTAAGCCGGTGCCTCTCTGTAAGCCCTTGGTTGTAAAGAAGGGATCGAATATTTTTTCGGCCAGGCCGAGGGGGATTCCGCATCCCGTGTCGGCGACACTGATGACGGCGTAGTCGCCTGGTGTAAGTTCCCGACCGCGAAGTATGGCGGCCTGTGTAAGGGTCTTGCAGCGGGCGAAGACGGCGATCGAACCTGAAGGCTTGCCCTGTAGTGCATCTCTGGCGTTCACGACCAGGTTCATCAGCGCCTGCTCTATCTGGATAGGATCGATGAAAACCGGCAAGGCGGCGCCCGGGAGGCTGAGTGAAAAGAGAATCGATTCTCCGGCGAGCTTTTTGAGCATGTCCTCGGTTTCCCGTAATAGCTGGGAAATATCGACTAGTTTGGGCTTATAGGGCTGCTTTCTGGAAAAACCCAGCAACTGACGAGTGAGCCTGGCTGCCCTCGAAGCGCCGGCGTTGATGCCGTCGATATCCTTGCTTCCCCCTAGATCGCCCGAGAGATCCATGCGAAGCATCTCGGCATGCCCTACTATGGTGGTAAGAATATTGTTGAAATCGTGAGCTATGACGCCTGCGAGCTTGCCCAGGGCATCCATCTTCTGGGATTGCATCAGCTCCTCCCTGAGGCGCTGTGCCTCAGTGAGGTCGAAAAACTCCCAGGAAAGCAAGGAACCGTAACGGGGGTCGTCGAACCTCGCAATAGAGGCCACAATCTTGAGTTCCCTGCCTTTGGCATCCTTCATGCCCAGTTCCCTGCCCTGGACGGCCTTTCCTTCCTCTAAACGTTCGTTTATAGCATTCCAGTGGGAATCGGATGTAAAAAAATCCTTCAGCGAAAAATCATCATGTAGGGGTGAAAAAAGGTTTCGGAAAGCCGCATTGCTCTCGACAATTCTCCCCCCCGGTATAGAAAGGCAACGGGGAGAGAGACTGAAATCGAAGAGTTCCCGGTAGCGTTTTTCCTCTATACTCAGCCTTTTTTCCATTTTTGCCCTGTAAAGGGCTATTTCAAGGGTTCCTAGCAGGTCTTTGGCGGAAAAGGGTTTTACAAGGATGCCCAGGGCTCCGGCACCGTCCTTTTCAGGATTCGGGGATTCATCCGAAAGCTTCGCCAGACAGATATAGGGCACGGAGCAGGTTCCAAGCCCCTCCTTCCCGGTTTTAGTTGCCGACTCCAGTTCGGAGCTCAGGCTTTGATCGACAATGAGAAGGTCGAAGGCGGTGGAGGATGCGGCGGAGAGGTACTTCTCGACGCTGCTGAAAACCGACTGTGCGTCGTAGCCAGCCCTTTCCAGGGTCCTTTGCATGTCTAGAGCGAGGATGGGATTTTTTTCCAGTAGTGCGATGCGCGCTTTTATCGTCTTTTCGCTCCGCGAGACCGCAGATGTACAAAAGCTCCAGGGCGGCCTTTTGAGTATCGTATTATAGAAAGTTGTTCATTTCCAGACTGAGAACGAGGCGCATGGTTTTTTCCAGGTATCCGGAAGCAGGGGATTTGACGCTGAGATCGAAGACAGCCAGTGCCTCGTCGCTGACATGGCGGTAACGGATGAATTTGATCAAATCCCCTTCCCGTAGGCCGGATTCGTCGCCGGGAAGGCCTGGCCAGAGCTTGAGGATCCTGTAGCTGCCGCCGGTGCCCCTGGAGCCAGATACATGGGTAAGGAGCATTCCTGTCATGCCCTGGAGTAATTCCTCGGTGGAGTCGCTTTTTACCGCCTTGGCCATTGGGCTCTTGGGCATGGCTTGGGTCTTTGCCAGGAGTGTAAGCTCTTTTTCACCCCTTTGAATATCCAGGGCTGTGAGGGAGTACAGCGGTTTCTCCGTCAGCAGATGCTGTGCGATGGATATCTCCTTCACCGGCACGCCGTCGATGGCAAGTATGCGGTCCCCAGGCTTAAGAGCCTGTCTCCACGGAAAAACGTAGCTAAGCTCCAGGAAACTGTCCAGTGTTCTGGCCATGCCCAGGCCAAGCCAGGAAAGCTCGGTTTTTCCTCCCTCGAAAAGCGAAGGCAGCAGGCTGGAAATCCAGGAGGGAGGAAGGGCAAAGTTGAGTCCTTGAAAATTGCTCAAACCTGCGAATATCAAGCCCACAACCCTGCCATCCTCGTCCAGAAGCGGGCCTCCCGAGCTTCCGGGATTGACGGGTACATCGATCTGGAGGGCGTCACCCCTGGCAAGAATTCGCCGTCCTGGCGCACTTACAATTCCCGAAGATACGCTGCTTTCCAGCCCGACGGGGCTTCCGATGGAATAAACCCTCTGGCCTTTGGCTGGATCAGCGAGAGAATGAAGGTATAGCGTTCTGTCCGCCGCCTCGCTTTTGAGGAGGGCCAAGTCTAGTTCCTCGTTCCATCCCAGCACCTTGGCGGGGATGCGAGCTTCCGGCTTGTCGTAGGGGCGAATACTGAGGCTGGAATATCCCTCGTATTCAGGATCGACCTCTGAGGCTATCACATGGTAATTGGTCAGATAGTAGCCCTGATCGTCCAGCTGGAAGGCGCTTCCTAGCACCCTGTCCGGATAACCCAGACCACGCTGGATTTTCAATCCCTTGTCGACATGAACAGTTACAACCGCCTCAGCAAGTTCCGCGAGGCTCGTCTTAGGAAGTTCCGCAGTTGGGCTTGTGCTCGAGCTGTTCCGTCCTGCTTCCTGGGATTGGGTCTGGTCCGAGGTTTTCTGCGCAAAGAGGGCAGCCAGGCGCTCAATCGTGAGCCTGTCGTCCTTTTGCATGCTGCGTTCCAGCCATGCCGTGAAGAAAACATCATCCAGATCTGCCGGACGGGCGCTGCCGGATTGGTCCAGAAGATCAAGTACCCTATTGAGATATGTTACCCCGGGAGCGTAGAGACCTTTAGCCAGGAATTCCTCGCTCCTTCCCATGAGCACCCTGAGCCGGGCTCCTTCCAGGAGATTTTCCACGTTTGCGAGAGAGTCCTCGAGCATGCTGTTGGCCGGAAGGGCTATCAGTGCTGCTTCCAGGGATGAGAGGCTTATCTCCGCCCTCGCCCAGGCTCCCTCGGCTTCTTCTTTTGACAAACGTTCGATCAAACGTTCAAGGGCTTTTTGCTCCAGCTCAACCCAGGCGGGCTGCATGTCTGTTTCGTCTCCGAGTTCCGAGCGGAGGGCTGAGAGGTTTTCGAGACAGGCTTCCGGGTCTTCCTGCGACAGGAGCTCAAGTTGCTCCAGGCTCAGGCTGTGGAAGTCTCTGATCGGCGGAAGACTCGCCTGCGAATGAGCGCAGGCGTAAAGCAGGATGCAGGCTGCGAGGGATAGAAAAAGACTCCTGATACCCTGCTTCATGCGCTGCAGGATCAGGCCTCGCTGGGCTGAACCGGCGCTGCCGCTATCTCGAATCCCAGGAGATGGCGGACGTCCAGATCCTCGAGGGTTTCTTTTTGGATGAGCTCGGCTGCCAGCCTGTCCAGGCGCTGGCGTTCCCGAGATAGTATTTCCATAGCCTTCCCCAGGGCAGCTTCCAGGAGCGACTTGATTGCGTCATCGATTTTACGGGCGGTTTCTTCGGAATAATCCTTGTGCCTGGCTATCTCTTTGCCGAGGAAAATAGGCTCATCTTCCTGCCCGTAGGCGATGGGGCTCAGGCCTTCGCCCATCCCCCACTCGCAAACCATAGACCGGGCCATGTCGGTGGCTTGGCGCAGATCCTGGGCTGTGCCTGTTGTGGTCTCGCCGTAGACGATCTTTTCCGCCGCATAGCCTCCATAGGTGATGACAAGCCTGTCGAAAAGCCAGCCCTTAGACCTGGAGTAGTAGTCCTTGTCGGGCAGCGAGAGCGCAAGTCCTAATGCCCTGCCCCTGGGGACGATGGTCACCTTGTGCAGGTGATCGGCGTTGGGAAGGAAGTAATGAAGCAGGGCGTGGCCTGATTCATGCACCGCCGTAGCCTTCTTTTCCTCCTCTGTTATGACCAGACTGGTCCTGGCAACACCCATGAGAATTTTATCCCTGGCATCCTCAAAATCGTCCATTTCCACGGTGGTCTTTGACTTGCGGATGGCGAAAAGCGCCGCCTCGTTCACCAGGTTGGCCAGATCGGCTCCTGAGGTGCCTGGCGTAGCCTTGGCCAGCTTGCCCACATCGACGGAGGGACTTACGGGAATATTGCCCATATGAATTCTCAGAATAGCCTCGCGCTCGGCTACATCGGGCATTGCTACAACTACCTGCCTGTCAAAGCGGCCGGGTCGCAGCAGGGCTGGGTCCAGGACATCGGGCCGGTTCGTGGCCGCGAGGATAATGACTCCGTCCTTGGTATCGAAACCGTCCATCTCGACCAGCATCTGGTTGAGTGTCTGCTCCCTTTCGTCGTGGCCGCCGCCATAGCCTGCGCCTCTGGTACGCCCCACAGCGTCCAGTTCGTCGATGAAGAGAATGCAGGGCGCGCTCTTCCTGCCCTGCTCAAAAAGATCCCTGACACGGCTCGCGCCGACACCCACGAACATCTCGACAAAATCCGAGCCCGACATATGGAAGAAGGGCACATTCGCCTCTCCTGCGGTTGCCTTGGCGATGAGGGTTTTGCCAGTACCGGGCATTCCCACCAAGAGGACTCCCTTGGGAATCTTGGCACCCATCTTGGCGAACTTCTGAGGGTTCTTGAGGTAATCCACCACTTCCATCAGTTCGTACTTAGCTTCTTTCTGGCCCGCCACATCGTCGAAGGTTGTCTTTTTGTTCGGGTCAACATAGCGCTTTGCCCTGCTCTTGCCGAACTGGAATGCCTTATTGTTGCCCTGCATCTGCCGCATCATTATCCAGATGAGGAAGAAGCCAAAGAACCAGGGAGCCAGCTCGAAGAGTATCTGAAGGGGGCTGGCGCTTCCCACGGCGCCGGAGACTTTTACGTTTTTCCCCCTGAGCTGGGATAGGAGCTGGAGATCGAAATAGGGAATCGATGTCGTAAATTCGACCAGGGAACCGTCGGCCCCCTTGAGGTACCCCTTGATCTCCTTCTGGTCCACGATCTGCACCGTATCCACCTCTCCCAGTTCCACGTAAGAGAGAAAAGCCGAATAGGGTATCTGCCGGGCTTGCGACTTGTCGCTGAAAAAGAAAAACGAGGCGAAAAGCACTAGTAAAGATAGAAAAACGGCGAGCGCCGCCTTATTGGCCTTTGGAGGACCGCCCTGGGGAAGTTCCGGTCGGCGTGGGTTTCGATCCTGCTTGTTGTCGTCGGACATCTAAAAATTTGCTCCTTTAATACGTATGACAAAGCTCCTGCCCTTCAAGGGTGTGGAGCAATCCCTGTATTTACACTGGCTGTATCCCAGCCCTTCCGTCGCCCCGGCGAGGACAGCGACGATGCCGTGCCTGTCTTCTACTATGGGGATAGAGTCCCTGTGTCTACTCTCTATACCCCAGGACGATAACAGATCATCGATCCTGATGTCTTTACCGCCGGATCGTATTTTATCCCCGGGCTTCCTGCTCCTGACATTCAGGGGGAAGCTGAAGGCAGCCTCTGAAATGCCGGGGAGAAGATCCGAAGCACCTGTTCTGGTCGCTGTTGAGCCGCAGGGATCCGCCCAGGAACAAGAAATCCGAAGCGTTCCCGCCCTATAAACAGCATCTCCATCAACATGGAAAAAATACCCGCCTTCCCTACGAAAATCAAGTATAGGGAGGATCTGTAACAGTCCATCGTTGATCACCAGCCGATATCCTAAAAGGTCGCAGGCCTTGGACCCGGATGCTATGGAACGGCAGGCTTCCCGCAGGGCTATATAGGAAAGTCGGTTTTTTCCGGAGAGTTTCCGCAGGCAGCCGGCGAGCAGGCGTATGCGCAGGCTCTTGGGCAGCTCTAGAAAGGCGCTGATCGGAAGCAAGGCGGAGCGGCCGTCCTGAGAGAACGTAATCCTGCGATAGGCTTCCCGCGACAGCCTGGAAAGGCTCTCTCCATCCGCCGCCAACCTTTGAGCCGTGGATTCCAGGCCTTTTCTCCAGCCCTGAAATTCCCGGTCCAGAATTGGAACGATGTACTTACGGATTCTGTTCCTTAGATACTCTGGCGAATCGTTGGTCGAGTCCTTGGAGAACTCAAGCCTCATAGCGGAAGCATAGGCTTCGATAGTGCTCCGGGAAACGGATAAAAGCGGACGGCAGAGCTGGACCTTTTTGCTGAGCCTGCGCAGCTTGGGCATGCCCTTAAGGCCTTCGAAGCTCGAGGAGCTCATGAAACGCCCAATCAACGTCTCAAGCTGGTCATCGGCGTTATGGGCCGTACATACCATGCCGAAGCCCAACCTTTCGGCCTCCCGCAAAAGAACGCCGTAGCGGATTTCCCGGGCTGCTGCCTCAACGCCGATCCCTTTCAACTTTGCCCGCTTTTCGATGGAGCCAGGCCGGATGGTGGCAATCCGCAATGGCAGCCCGAGCGCCCTGCAATAAGCCTTTACATGCTCTCGCTCCGTGGCGAGTTCTTGGGCAGGACGCAGACTGTGGACGACATGGAGAACCCGGATTGGACCGATGCCCAACTCCGTCAGAGCATGGAGAAGGACCGTTGAATCGGTCCCCCCAGAGTAGGCAGCGATTATTCCGTCGGCGCTTCTTGCCTGGAAGCAGGATGATACTTCCTCGCGCACGATTCGCATCGCGACGCTATCTGACATCCGCGCTGTTCGATCCATTGTTTCTTTCATCCATATTCTGCCTCTGCTCAACGATTAAAAAGGGCAGGTCCGCGGGATCCTCCCGTAGACCTGCCCTTTTCTGAAAGGAATAGAAGGGCCTTATCAGGCCTTGGCCTCGGCTTCCGGAGCTTCCGGGGCCTTGGCTTCGGCGCCAACCTCGGCTCCGGCTTCGGCTGCAACCTCCACGGTTTCTTCGACCTTCTCTTCCCTGGCGAATTTAACGATCGCAATCAGGGCATCAGGGTTGGTAAGGAACTTGACGTCCTTGATCGGATCCAGATCCCGCACTAGCAAGGCATGGTTGGCTTCCAGGCCAGAGACATCCACCTCGATGCGCTCGGGAAGCACGGAGGGATCGCATTCCACTTCTATATCGTGGGCTTGGTTTTCGAGAATGCCGCCCTCAAGGACGCCCTTGGGGGTCCCTTTGAGTACGAGCCTCACATGGGCGTGGAGCTTCTTGCCCTCCTGGACCTCGAGAAAATCGATATGAAGAAGGTTCTTGTCCACAGCGTGGCGCTGATGCTCCTTGGCGAAAACATTCAGCTTTTTGCCATCCACGTCAAGAGTGATGATGGTACTCTCGGTGATACTCTTCAGGGCTTTTTCATATTCACTGGCATAGACAAAAAGGTTGTTCGCGGTCCTGCCTGCCCCGTAGACAACCGCGGGGATTTTCCCAGCCTTTCTGTTCTCGTTGAGATAGCCCTTGGTGGACTTCTTCCTATCGAAAGCTTGAAGTACAAAATGTTCCATTTGGAATCTCCTTACCACATTCGGCCATAACTGTGCCGTACTGGGACGGCAGGATTCGAACCTGCGAATACCGGGACCAAAACCCGGGGGCTTACCGCTTGCCGACGTCCCAAGAACGCGAGTGCAAACACAAGGCTGGGTGCTGCCTGATCAGTCGAATTCGGGGACTGTCTGGTCGTTTACAGGAGCAGAAGCGTAGGCGGCGAGAATCTTGTCCTGAAGTCTCGTCCTAAAATCGGGACATATGGGATGCGCTATATCCTTATATTCCCCAGTATTCGTCCTTCTGCTAGGCATAGCGATGAAGACGCCGTTTTTCCCCTCGATGATCTTGACATTGTGCACCACGAAGCATTCATCGAAGGTGACGGTGACGTACGCCTTCAATTTTCCCTCAGTCGGAACCTTGCGGATTCGGATGTCCGTAATTTCCATAGCAAGGACGCTCCTTTTGTGTACACAGCTACATGGGTTGATTCTAGCCTAGTCGCAGACTTGTTTCAAGCGGTTTTATTGCATGCAACGCCATGCCGTACAAGAGCTTTCTGGTTGATTCTTCCACCCCATCCCCGATAAGTCTCTCTTTGGCTTGCCGGGCATTTTCCTGGCTTTCGAAAAGCCCGAAAATCGACGAGCCCGATCCGGATACCGACACGAAGGCTGCGCCTTCGGAATGAAGAAGGGCCTCAATCGGTTTGTATATCGGATATTCTCGGTAAAGCACCGGTGAAAAATCGTTTTTAAACGCCCAGCAGTCCAGGGGTTTCCCCAGTTCGTCGAGGATTTGTCGTTTTTTTTCTTCAGGGACTGTCTTGTCCCATGGTCTGGAATTACCTTCTATAGGTTTTTCAGCCCTCCAGGCGTCCAAGGCCGCATATGCGCTACCGGTGGATACTCCAAAGGAAGGGCAAATCAGAAGAATACCCAGATCCCGAATCGGCGGAAGGACTTCGATCAGCTCTCCCCTGCCGTGAACAAAAGCGGTACCGCCTTTGAAGAAGAAAGGCACATCGGAGCCTACGGAAAGCCCGAGATCTATCAGTTCCCGTTGATCGAGGCCTGTTCCGAAGGCTTTATCCAGAAGGACCAAGAGCGCCGCAGCGTCTGCTGAACCTCCGCCGAGGCCAGCCTTGGCAGGTATGCCCTTGTCGACCCTTATGTAGAGCCTGGACCGAATGCCCTGGCGTTCTAAAAAAAGTCTCGCGGCTTTATAAAGCGTCGTGGACTCAGGGAGGCAATCGAATTCTCCTTCCACGACGATGTCGGGCTCGGCCTGACCTCCTCGCTCTACTTTCCTGCCCCCCTGTTCTTTCTCTAAGCCTTCCTGGATATCCGGCAGGGCCAATGAAATCCTGTCGGCAAGCGAAATGCTCTGAAACAGGCTTGCGATGGAATGGAAGCCGTCCTCAGCCTTAGGTCCAATGCTGAGGTGGAGGTTGATCTTGGCATAGGCGATGGCGCTATAGTGTGTTTCCATACCGAAAAAAATTTAACCTCCACGGCCATTTCTGTCAAAGCATCGGCGACTAATCGACGTTTATAGCTTACTTTTCACAAAAATATAACGATACATAGTTGACAGATTCGAATATGCTCTTTAGATTTTCGATGCCAGGGCGCCTATAGAGGACTTGACGCTCCTGAGGTTTCTTCGCATAGTTCGCGAAAAGCTGCCGTGTTGAAGCAGGATAAAGGGAGGATGGGACCATGACCCCCATTAACAGCGCTTCCGTATCCAAAGGTTCGGAATGTGAATTGGCTACATTGACAGGAATTCAGCCCTTGCAGGCCTCTGGTTTTGTGCTCAGGACCCCCGTTCATTTCGATGACGAATATGACGAGGATTATGACGATTTCGACGAAGACGAAGACGATCTGGACGACGAGGATTTCGACGACGAGGACGACGACGACGACTTCGATGATGATTTTGACGATGATTTCGACGACGAAGATAATGATTTCGACGATGACGAGGACGATGACGAGTTCAGCTACGACGACGATGTGGAGTATGACGACCTAGACGAGTGAGCAGCCCGCCCAGGTATATAAAAAGGCCGTCCTCAGGGCGGCCTTTTATTCTATGTGCGCCCGGTAGGGCGCT
>DFYR01000067.1 GCA_002383375.1 Spirochaetaceae bacterium UBA4077 | reverse complement strand
GCGCTCGATGAAGGTATCAAAATCGGCGGTCCCGTGTCAAGCGAGTTTTTAAAGATTTTACAGATTTTGCAAATTTTACTGTTTTTTTGAAATGCTTGCAGTATAAGTGCAGATAGTCCTATAACTTGTGGCCATTGGCCGCCGAAACGAGTTTCCTATACTGGATCAGGTAGTCCACGAAGGAAAGAACCGAGAGTATGGCGGCTGCGACAAAGACGACGACCACGAGGGTCCTCAGGGGATCCTGTAGAGAGCTTGCCAGGCTAAGTCTCTGGAGACTGGAATACAAGAGGGCTGACAAGCCTGAAANNCATGTAGAGGCCGGCTTTCAGCTTGCCACCCGGACGGGCGCCCATGGCGATGCCGCGCCCGGAGAGCATCATTCTAAGGAAGAGAATGCTGAATTCCCTGTATAGTATGACGAGGAAAATCCACAGCGGCATTATTCCGTCGAAGGCGAAGCAGATAAAATAGGTTACTCTGGCCAGTACATCGGCGAAGGGATCGAAGAGCTTGCCAAAGTCGCTGACCGTGCTGGAGGAGCGTGCGATTTTTCCATCCACAAGGTCACTCAGCTCGATGACCAAAAAGAGCAGCCATAAAAGGATAACCGTTGGAAGGGCGGGAAGCAGAGAGTAACGGTAAAGGATGAAAAAAACAGGAGCGAGGAATACTCTGCTCAAGGTGACCTTGTCGGCGGTGCTCATTAGGTCCAGAGTAGAGATTTGACAGCCTTAATGTCAAGGTTGTAGTATGGCGTTCGTTCCGCTGGAAAAGGATGGGGCTCGAAGCTGGCCTGGGGCGGAAAAATCGGGGACAAAACATGGACGAGACCGGCAAGATGACCAGCCTCAGAATGAGCATCCTAGGAACAACAGTCCTCTACTTTATCCTCCAATGCCTGATTTTTCTGGCTTTTTCGCTCAAGGCAGGTTTCTTTGAGCAATACTGGATACCCTTTGGCCTTACGAGTTTTCTTTTCCACGCCCTTCTCTATTCTCTCATGCTTGTATTTATAGAAGATTTCCGCAAAGAATCTGATGGCGTCTTGCTCGACTCGATCAATCTAGCAAACAGGATAACGCTTTTAAGAGTGAGCGCCCTCCCCACCCTCCTGTATCTGGTAATGGCGGCCAAGCACTTTCACATACGGTATCCCCTCCTCATTCTAGTTATCTGCATTTTCGCTACCGATTTTCTGGACGGTTATGTCTCGAGAAAGGGCAAGGAAGTCACCAAGGTTGGGAGGATGATGGACTCAGCCAGCGATTACAGCCTTTTGATTGTCCTGAGCATCGTTTTTCGATATTATAGAATCATACCAGCATGGTTTCTGATACTCGTGCTTATAAGGCTGGGGATACAGACGCTTTTAATGGCTGTCCTCATAACCGTAAAAAAACGGGTTGAGCCGACATCGACTTTCATGGGCAAGGTCGCCGTTGCTTCCATCATGATCGTATACAGCGTGGAGCTGCTCTTCCTGCTGATTGGTCCGGTGCCGAAGCCAATAAAAGACGGGATTGAGTGGGCGGCGGCGGCGATCCTCATCGCGAGCATCGGGGACAAGATACTGAGCTTCACGCGCGATATGGGCTGCGTGGAGCCATCCGGGAGGATTTCGAATGGCAATGATAAAGAGCGCTCTTGAGCTGGCCCTCGAGAGGACCAAGGATTTAAAGGTTGATGAGGCTGCTCTAGAGGCAGCGAACATTAAAAACGAAGGCCGCAGAACCGCGAGCAAATACATTGAGGATTTCGGGCAATACGACCTGGCCAAGGCGGTCAANNGAAGTAAAATCTCAACAGGAGTTGTTCCGCAGATCTGCCTGCGATGTGTTCATCGCCCAGATTCAGCTCCCCGGCACCTATTACGACCCGGACAGAATAAATCTTGTCGGCTCAGGCCTGGCNNATCCTGGCCTCCCTTGCCCCCATGGGCAAGGAGAGCAGCCCAGCGACGGCAAAAAAGCAAGTTGAGACTCTGATGCAGCAAATCTCGGCCTTTATGGAAAAATACCTGGAAGAACTCAAGCGGGTGGAGCAGGCTATCAGAAGCCAGTGGGCGCCTAAACTGCGGGAAAAAGAAATGAAGATGGCGGCTAGAATGGGTCAGGACGTACGGCTGGACCCCATGGCTGATCCTGAGTTCGCCGCCTTCTACAAGCAGAACGTAGAAGCGCTTCGCAACAACTACTCTGACGCACTGGAACGGGCGAAACAGGGGCTAAAAGAGCTCTTGAAGATATCAGAAGAAGAAAGCTGAAAATTACAGCCTAAAAATGAAAAAGGCTGTCTTCGACGGGACAGCCTTTTCCCGCAGGTTGGCTTTAATCTGGCGGCTCAGCCTTGCCGACTTATGACGATGTAAAGCAGCGCAAGATCGGATTTTCTCACTCCTGTCACCCTGGAAGCCTGGCCTAGGGTGAGAGGTTTAACCGCTTCAAGCTTTTCCGTGGCTTCCTTGGAGAGGCCGGGAACANNCCCGGTAATTAAAGTCGTGGGGAATCCGCAGGCGCTCGGAGCGGTCCATACGCTGAGCAAGCCGTGATTCCTTTTCCAAATAGCCCTTGTATCGGGCTTCCAGCAGGGCAGTCTGCGCCCAGCTCTCGGGATAGACTTCGGCTTCGGGGATCAGTAGGGACAGAAAGCTCCAGGCGCTAGGCGATTCATCCATAATCAGGCCCAGGGCAGGATCGCGAAGGGCTAATTCCAGGGACTCCCCCAGATGGGGGCCCAGAGCTTCGATATCCTTCAGGTCGGCGCTGCGTATCCGCCGGGAAGCCAGGAGCTGCTGGATTTCGTCGATGCCCCTCCTGCGCCGTTCGAATTTTTCTCTTCGCTCCTCCGAGACCAAGCCAATTGATATTCCAAGGGGGGTCAAGCGAAGGTCGGCTGAATCCTGGCGAAGGGCAAGTCTTCGTTCGGCCCGGCTGGTGAACATTCTGTAGGGTTCTTTGGGTGAAAGAGTAACCAGATCGTCGATCAGGACCCCGATATAGGCTTCGTCCCTGCCGAGAATCACAGGTTCGAGTCCGTCCAGTTTCCTGCGGGCGTTGATGCCTGCCATGATGCCCTGGGCTGCGGCTTCCTCATAACCCGAAGTGCCGTTGGTCTGGCCGGCGATATAGAGACCGTCCAGCAACTTCGACTCCAGAGATGCGTAGAGGGCCGAGGTTTCGATGTAATCATACTCCACCGCATAGGCTGGGCGGACTATTCTGGCATTTTCGAAACCCGGCAGGCTGCGGTAGAACGCACTTTGGACGTCCACGGGCAGGGAACTG
>DFYR01000027.1 GCA_002383375.1 Spirochaetaceae bacterium UBA4077 | reverse complement strand
CCGAATGGTAGGCCACTTTGCGCAACGCGCACTGGCCGCCACCCTTGTTTTGCAAAGGTAAATAATTTGCCTGGTGACTATTGTGGAGAGGCCACACCCGTTCCCATTCCGAACACGGAAGTTAAGCTCTCCAACGCCGATGGTACTGCCTTCGCGGTGGGAGAGTAGGTCGTCGCCAGGCTTTTTTTTATAGAAAGGGCTCCCTAACGGGAGCTCTTTCTATAAAAAAGCAGTCTAAGACAAGCTAGACAGTATTCGAGCGCAAAGCGCCTCGTATAAATCACAGGACATCGAGCGAGAATACTGTAAAACGAACACCGCAGGTGTTCGTTAAGTCGCCAGGCTTTGAACACCGCCAGGTGTTCGTTAAGCCAGGCTTTCGTTACGCTCTCCTTCCGGAGGGCCTTTTGAATAAATACGGTCTAAGACAAGCTATGCGGAATCAGGAGAACGAGACTTGGCGGGAATATCACTGATCCAGTCCGACTGATTGCGCTACGTGAAGGCATTCGCCTTCACGAGTCGCCAGGCTTTTTTTATAGAATGGGCTCTCCGTAAGGTGGGCTCTTTCCATAAATGAGAGTCTAAGAGGACCTAGACAGAATACGGCGACACAGTATGTGGCTGGTGAATCACTGGCTTGACTCGCCGGATTCTGTAAAATGAACGCCTAATGGCGTTCATTAAGCCAGGCTTTCGTTAAGCTGTCCCTCCGAATAACCTTTTTAATAAATACAGCCCAAGATGAGCTCTATGTAGTATTCGAGTATAAAGCACTATCGACACTACTTTTTGGGGTATATTCGGAGTCAGGCCAGATTAAAATACAAACCTGTCGTTCTCCTTGTTCCTTACGCGCTCCCGGTGGTACAATCCGGCCGATGATACCTCTGTATTGTTCCTTCATACGCAGAAAAGACATGGATACCGTACTCTCCTGCCTGGTGACTGACTCGGTAGGCCCGGGCGAGTATACGGAAAAATTTGTCAAAACCGCCAAGGAAGCCTTCGGCTACGATACGGCCATAGCCCTGAGAAGCCCCTATCTGGCACTTTTCCTTGCCCTGGAGCGCCTGGGCCTGCCCAAGGGCGCCATCGTGGGCTTGAGCCCCCTTGCTCCATCCTACCAGGCTGGACTCGTATCCAATATGGGGTACAGACCCGTCTTTATCGATCACGACGCCGACACGGCTCTTCCAAAAATAGATATGATTAAAGCACAGGACTGCGTCGCCTACATTCTCTTCGAACCCTTCGGCATGCTGCCCGATAAATCCCTACTCGACGAACTCGGGATCCCCGTAATCGAAGACGCCAGCCAATCGCTGGATGCCCAGCGGGACGGCTTCAAGGCCGGTACTTTTGGAAACTTCGCCGTATATGGGCTCGAACAAGGCTCACCGGTGACATCAGGAGGGGGGGCTCTGCTCTTTACCGCCAACAAGCGGGACTCCATCGTTCTTAAAAACTCTGCCGAAGATTTAAGCGGAGAACTGATCCTTACGGATTACAACGCAGCCCTCGGCCTTGCACAACTGCGAAGCCTCGACAGGAGCAAGGAACGGCGAAGAGAACTCGAGGCCAAGTTCAGGATGGAACTCGCCAGAACCCGCCATCATGGCTTTAACCAAGCCGGTGAGGGTACAGGGGGACTCTGGTCCTTCCCGGTCGTTCTGGAATCGGGCATGAGGGACGCGATACTCCATGCAAAGAAGAATGGTATTGAAGCGGCGCCAGCCTTTGAGGGCAGTAGTGTCATGTACCAGGGATTTTCCGAATCTCTCTGCCCGGGGGCCAGATCCTTGGCTATGCGCTGCCTACTGTTCCCCCTGCATGAAAAAATCAGTTTGAAGGATGCGGGAACCATTGCCAAGGTTCTCGCAACCCTGCCCTAGAGGAGGAACCATGTCATCCAGCCCAGATTCAACATCATCCAGGGTTCTCATTATAGCCAACCTGCTAAAGGACGATGCGGCGGGAGAAAGCCTTGCCGCTGCGAATTACTTTAAAGACCAGGGATGGGATCCTGAGATTTTCCGATTCGAAGGAGATCCAGAAGGCGCTCCCGATTTTAAGAATTTCAACCTTATCCTGAGCCTCGGGGGAGATGGGACCTTGCTCTATGTGGCGAGGCTCGCGGCATCCTTGAATCTTCCTGTGCTTCCGGTCAACCTGGGCACCCTTGGCTTTATAGCAGCCAATAGACGGGATTCCTGGCGGAGTAACTTCGAAGCATGGAGAGAGGGCAGGCTGGGAGTCTCTTCCCGCATGATGCTCCAAATCGATGTCAGTCGGTCAGGTCGCGCCATGGGCAGGTTTTCGGTGCTCAACGACGGCGTCGTCTCATCCCAGGGCATCGCCAAGATGATCCGTCTCTGCCTGGGCGTGGATGGGGAACGCTTCGGTTCCTACAGGGCTGACGGACTCATCGTCGCCACTCCGACCGGTTCCACAGCGTACAATCTTGCTGCAGGCGGACCTGCCCTCCATCCCGAGATGCCTGCGATCATCGTCAATCCAATTTGCCCATTCACCCTTGCTTCCCGACCACTTGTTCTCCCCTCTACCGAAATCATCCAGGTGACAGTGGACGAAACCCGGCGCTCCGGTGCCCTGCTTACCATAGACGGGCAGGAGACGGTTCCGCTGGAAAAAGGAGATTTGGTCACCTTCCGAAAGTCCCCTTACGACGCTCGGCTCATCGTACCTAAGGAACATATTTTTTATGAAGCCCTTCGCAGCAAGCTGGGCTGGTCCGGGGATTTAGATGCTTGAACGGCTTTCCGTCCACGATTTCGCCTTGATTGACGAAGCCGAGGTGGATTTTTCTTCGGGCTTGGTAATTTTTACCGGCGAGACGGGGGCAGGCAAGTCGCTTATCGTGGGCGCCATAGGCTTTCTCTTCGGCGGCCGCAGCGATGCTTCCATCATTCGCGAAGGAGCCGACGAATGCCTGGTCTCCGGCATCGTCGACATACGATCCGTCGCCCCGGCCAGACAATGGCTCGCTAAACGAGATCTGAGGGACGAGGATGGAACAGTCGTCCTGCGCAGAGGATTACGGCGCCAGGGCAGGGCTTATGCCTACATACAGAACAGGGCGGTCAGCCGCGGCGACCTGGCGGAATTTTCCTCCCTGCTTGCGGACATCCACGGTCAGCACGAACACCAGGGGCTTTTAAACTGCGCCAGTCACCTGGCACTTTTAGACGGATTCGGCGAGCTTGAATCGGAGCGCGAAGCATACAGGCTCCTCTACGAAGAATGGGTACGGAAGCTCAAGGAGTACCGGCAGAAGGTAGCCGAGGCTGAAGGCCGGGAACGGGAAAAAGACATTCTGGAATTCACTGCCTCGGAGATTCGGGCGGCCAAGCTAAAACCGAACGAGGACGAAGAACTGGAAGCGGAAGAGCGGAGACTCTCCCAGTACGAAAAACTCTTCGAAGCGGTGAACGGCGCTGCCGAAGGCTTGAGTCCGGGAAATAGCGAAACCTCAGGCAGCGGCCTCGTAGCCCTCAGGCGGGCGAC
This sequence comes from Spirochaetaceae bacterium UBA4077, assembly GCA_002383375.1. Classification (GTDB taxonomy): domain Bacteria; phylum Spirochaetota; class Spirochaetia; order Treponematales; family Rectinemataceae; genus UBA2256. The sequence continues at coordinate 8,929 of DFYR01000027.1, read as the reverse complement.
GGCGGCACTCGGCCAGGCGGCGGAGATCGATGAAAACCTCAAGGAATACCTTCAGCGGCTTCAGACGAGCCTTATCGACATAGAGGATATCGGTGAAAGCCTTTCTGTCTACAAGGAGGAGCTGCGTTTCGATCCACGGCGCCTGGAGGCTATAGAAAGCCGCCTGGCCGAGATAAAGCGGCTGAAGAAAAAATACGGTCCCAGGCTGGAAGATGTCATCGCCAGGGGCTCTCAAGCCGCAGTCTCCGTACAGGCGTTCGAGTCCTGGGAAGAGGAGAAAAAAGCCCTAGAGGCGGAGATCGCGGACTGCCAAAAGCGAGCTTTAGCTCAGGCCGATGTGTTGTCGACCAAACGATCTCAGGTTTCGTCTGAATTATCATACAAGGTAGAGTTGATTCTTTCAAAATTAGGGATGCCGAGGGCAAAGCTGCCCTTAGCTTTAAAACCATTACGATCCGCATCGGGTAAGCTTGTCCTCTCTGCTTCGGGCAAAGATGAACTGGAAATACTCATCGCTCCCAATCCCGGAGAATCGCCGAAACCCCTGGCCTCTATAGCCTCAGGGGGTGAGCTCTCCAGGGTCGCTCTCGCAATAAAGGCAGTGCTCTCGGCAAAGGGCAATCTGTCGACCCTTATTTTCGATGAGGTGGATGCGGGCATTGGCGGCGAGGTGGCGGTGGCCGTTGGAGCATATTTAAAAAACCTCGCCCGGTATTGCCAGGTTCTCTGTGTCACGCACCTGGCTTCCATTGCCGTGATGGCTGACCTTCATTACAGAGTAGACAAGGTCGAAGAAGCGGGCAGGACGGTGACCAGAATTACAAAACTGGAAGGATTTGAAAGGGAAGGAGAGATCGCGCGAATGCTGGCGGGCGACAAGGAGGGCAAGACCTCTCTTGCTCACGCTTCAGAGCTCCTAAAAAAAGCAGCCCTATAGTTGAGCCAACTTCAATAGTTTTCAGACTTTTGAAAAAACCATTAGTTCTTATTCCTCCTGGGCGAGCTCGTGCAGGGCGTCGAAGGGAAATAGGGCAGCAATCGTTGTATTCACGCGGCTTTTCTCGCTGTTGCCGAAACTGACTGGTGCTTCAGGCGAAAAGAATTCACTCAATACCTGCCTGCAGGCGCCGCAGGGGCTAACCGGGTAGCTCGCATCGGGTGTAGCAATGGCGATGGCGGTAAAGTCCTTTCTACCCGCACTGATGGCCGCGACCAGCGCGCTCCGCTCGGCGCAAATAGTCAGCCCAAAAGAGCGGTTCTCGACATTGGCCCCGGTGACAATGCTTCCGTCGGCGCAGAGAATTGCAGCTCCGACCCGGAATTTAGAATAGGGGGAGTAAGAATTCTCGGCGACTTTAAGGGCAGCTTCGAACAAATTCAATTCGTCCTTCATATTATTTCCTTTTATGTTGACAGCGGCAATCCATACTATATACCATCGTATGACAAGGTCACAACATAGATGAGAACAAGGTAAAGCGCATGAGAGAACACAGGCGGAGCGGGCGATTTCGCCGGGGCATAGTCTACGCTCTAGCCTCGCTTTTACTGCTGCTTCTATCCCAACGTCCGATTCTACCTCGACCAGAACTGGTGATGAGCCTTAAGACTGTCCCGACATCCCAGAATCGCGAGACTGTACAAACCGACAGTTCCGTATTTAAAGCGGCCGGACGTAGCTTTATTATCCGACCGGACCAGCAGGGTGCACAGGAGTTCGATGAAAACACCTCGAGTCTTCTCTGGGAGCGGGAATTCGGAAGTATAATAACTACAGCAGCAGCATCGGAGAACCTTTCGGCATGGGGATTGCTTGATGGCAGGGTATTTATCCTGGATCATGACGGTGTAATCCTGAGGATAATCGATCCCCACCAAGAGGGCATAGCCTCGGCTCATCCCTGCATCTACGCTCTTGCCATGTCCGAACAGGGAGAATCCGTTGCGATTCTCTACGGAATCCTGCCCCAGTATGTTCTCGTCTACGAACGCAAATCGGGTTTTTATTCTTTAAGCTACTCAGAGGAACTACAGGGGGACCTGAGGAGCGCCCAGAGCGCCGCTTTTTCTGCGGATGGTCAGGATATTCTGGTAAAAACCGCCGACGGACTATTCTATTTTGACAGAAGCAAAGGAAAGGGCGCGTTGCTGCATCCTGATCGTTTTGCCGGAGAAGCCGAGCTTCTGATCGAATCTCTAGGCGATACAGGCTTTGCCCTGCTCAAGGCTACTACGGATGAACGCTATGCCGGCATCATACGCAGCGGAGCGCTGGAAGCTTACTTCCCGGTTCCGCCGGACAGCTTTGGGTTGAGCGCTTCCGAAGATTCCTTCAAAATCAAGGGAGCAGAGGAGGACCTTGTCTTCACCAGGAGGGACTATGAGTAAGCACTGCCCGCCAGGACCTGCGGCTGTACGCTTAGTCCTTTTACTGCTTCTGGGACAGGTTTCCTCCCTGCTCGGAGCGCAGAATGTCAATCCGCAAAAAAAAGGCGCGACGGCTGCCGAAAAAGCTATCGATATTCTTGTGCCCTCAGCGGGAATAATTGTCGATTTCGGGATTCCAAAGCGTTTCGGTTCGACTGGCGGGTCCTATCTGGGTAGTGGCGCCCAGGTTCAGTCCAGAACCCTTGACGTACCCGCTTCCGGTGAGGGTGTCCTGCTTTTTTCCCAGCAGAAGAAGCTTTTGGAAACGGGCTTTCCCCATTCCGGGGACAACTTGATCGCCTTGGCCCATGGTAACGGCTTTGTATCGGTCTATTCATCGCCCACGCTGTCTTTTTCCGAAGAAATGAAGAAAAACGTGATAGCCAGGGATGAACGCATCGGCACTATTGGAGCAGCCAACGGAACTTCCGACGCGTATTTTTACCTCCGGATCGTGGATACCCGTTCGCGGCTGCTGGTCAATCCCGCGCTGTTTACTTCAACTATGGTCGACAGGGCTGCGCCGAGGATCGAAGAAGTCAGCCTGATCCGGGATGGTTTTCAGCTCAAGGCCGAACCGGCGCGTAGAGTCCTGCAGCGGTTGATCCAGGGCGACTACAGGCTTGCAGTCAGACTCGGCGACCCTTCTTACGCAGGCGGAGTTGTTTCCGGACTGTTCCGGATCAAGATTGTGCTCGACGGACAGGTGGTTGCGGACAGAAAGTTTGACTCTGCCCAGAATGCGGATGAGGGCTTGGGATTTCTCAGTCTTCCGGCACCCTCCTTTAAACTGGCCGACAGGGATGGACGCTTTCTCCTGGGAAGCCAGTTTCTTGCCCGGGGCAACCACAGTCTGGAGCTGACTGTCTATGACTTCAACAGCAACGCCGGAAGCTTTACCTGGCGTTTTATCGTCGAATAGAACCAGCCTTCGGATTGCCCGTTCCCTGGGCTGAGAGTAGAATCAAAAATATGATGGATTATGGAACAGCGGGGGAGAGGATAGCAGCACTACGGGAACGGGTCGCAGCCGCTGCGTATCGTTCCGGCAGGAAGACCGAAGATGTAAAAATCCTGGCGGTCACAAAATTCCACCCCGAGTCCGCGGTTCGGGCGGCCTATAAAGCGGGCTTGCGCCTGTTCGGCGAGAACAGGGTGCAGGAAGCCGAAGGGAAGTATTCAGAAGCACTCCGCTCCGAATTGCCGGACATTCAGCTCGANNGGAATTGCCGCGAGAGCAGCGCCCAGGATCAAACCGCTTCGCCTCATGCTGGAACTACATACGGCGGAGGACTCCAAATCGGGATTTTCCGACGAAGACCAACTTCTCAGGACCGCTGAAGCCTATGCGAGGCTGCTGGAAGAGCAGAAGGAAAATCTCTGTATTCGTTTGACAGGGCTCATGACCATGGCTCCCTTTACCGCCGACGAAGCAGCTGTCCGAGCTTCCTTTGGTAGGCTGCGAAAGGTTTTCGAAGACATGCATAGACGCTTCCGGTTTCCGGGCTTCGAGGAGCTTTCCATGGGTATGAGCGGCGACTACGAAATCGCCGTGGAGGAAGGGTCTACATTGATACGGGTGGGCACCGCCCTATTCGGAGAGCGGCGGTGAATCCTTTCGGCTGCGGAGCAAGGCGAAAGCTCGGGCAAAAACTCAGGCGGGAAACCAGGAGGGGATATTTCAAGCCGATCCTGTTCTTTCTGGCAGCGAGTTTCTTTTTTGCCTTTGGCTCTCCGCCATGTTGCTCGGCTCAGGCGGTCAGTACGGTACAAGCCGCAAGCGAAATAACCAGAAGTAGCATCGAAGTTCCAGTCAAAAACAACACTTTAATCAGCGCCCAGGGCTACTTTTCCTCGCCCATTCCCCTTAGCTACCATTCCAATGCGGTTGAAAAAAAAGGGGAAGAAGGTGCCGCCCGAAGAGGGCTGATCATAGCCGCCGGCAGTTTCCCTTTCAGCTATTTCTACACCAACCTCGCCTTTGATCTGGTACGCTACGCGGTAAACGGCTTTGACAGTCTTTACGCTCCCTGGCCTTTCAGAACGGTCGGATCGGTCTCGATCGATACAAAGGAAACTTTTTTGCGCCTCGGTGTCGGCGCCGGATTGAGCCTGGCAATAGGTCTTGCCGACATACTCAGCCGCTAACCGCAAGCTTGACACTTCCGTAGCGCCCCTCTACTATTGCACTGGATTTCATCTTTTCAGGTGGAGCTGCAGTATGCCAGAAACAATGCATGAGGCCGAAGGCTTCAATCTCGATGACGCGATCCGGAAGGTCCCGAATTTTCCGGTTCCGGGGATACTTTTCTACGATATTACCAGCGTTTTGGCTAATCCCGACGCTTTCGGCTATTGCCTGCACTCGATGTTCAAACTCTACAAGGATGAAAAAATAGACGCCGTAGCTGCCATAGAAGCAAGGGGTTTTATCTTTGCGGCCCCATTCTGTCATAGACTTTCTCTGCCCTTGGTCCTAGTGCGCAAGAAGGGCAAGCTGCCCGGCAAGACCGTCTCCCAGTCCTACGACCTTGAATATGGCTCGGCCACGCTGGAAATGCATGAGGAAGATATCGTTCCCGGGAGCAGGTATTTGATCGTCGACGATCTCATAGCCACCGGCGGAACGGTGAGCGCTACTGCGAAAATGCTCAGGCGCTGCAATGCCGAGCCGGTTCGCGCCTTTTCCGTAATCGGGCTTCCCTTTCTGAATTATCACACGGCGCTTGGGGATCTGCCGATCGATACCCTCATTGAGTATTTTGGGGAATAAACAAGGAGCCTCCCGATGCTGACGTCTCTCGAGAAGAACCCGAAATGGCAGGGCAGGCGAGGCCCAGTCCTCCTCGTGATAATGGATGGTGTGGGATATGGCGAGTATCGGGACGGGGATGCCGTGGCGAGCGCCGACATGAGGCATTTCAGAGCTCTTGAATCATCATCGCCTGCCACCAGGTTGAAAGCTCATGGTCAGGCAGTGGGGCTTCCCTCGGATGACGACATGGGCAACTCCGAGGTCGGGCACAACGCCATTGGTTGCGGCAGGGTATTCGCCCAGGGCGCGAAGCTGGTAGGCGCCTCCATAGAGAGTAAAACCATGTTCGAGGGCGCTGTCTGGAAAGAACTTGTGGCCAACGTTCTTAAGAATGACGGAACCCTCCACTTCATCGGTCTTTTTTCCGACGGTAATGTGCACTCGCACATCGATCATCTGAAGGCGATGCTGGAGAAAGCCGCCGCCGAAGGTGTACGGCGTGCCAGAATCCACACCTTGCTGGATGGCAGGGACGTCGGCTCCCAGACAGCCCTCGACTACATTCTTCCTTTTGAGGATTTTCTCGCTGGACTGAACGCCACCGGAGTGGACTACAGGATAGCCTCGGGAGGAGGTCGCCAGTACATCACCATGGATCGCTACGGCGCCGACTGGGGCATGGTGAAGCGCGGATGGGACTGCCATGTGAAAGGCCTTGGAAGGGCCTTCCCGAGCGCCAGGACAGCCGTTGAAACCTATAGAACGGAAAATCCCCGGCTTATCGACCAGGATATGCATGAATTCGTGATTGTCGACGCCAAGGGTCCTGTTGGCACAATCAACGATGGCGACAGCGTCGTCTACTTCAACTTCCGAGGGGACAGGGCCTTGGAGATAACCAGCGCCTTCGAGGACGACGGTTTCGAAAAATTCGACCGCGGCGTACGGCCATCTGTCTACTACGCCGGGATGATGCAGTACGACGGCGATCTCGGCGTGCCGAAGCATTTTCTCGTAACGCCGCCCGCTATAGACCGCACCCTGGGTGAGTACCTCGCCACCTCCAATGTCCGGACGATGGCCATCTCCGAAACGCAGAAATTCGGCCATGTCACCTATTTTTTTAATGGGAACAGAACAGGTAAATTCTCCGAAATCCTGGAAGACTATATCGAAATCCCCAGCGACCGCGTACCCTTTGAACAGCGGCCCTGGATGAAGTGCGCCGAGATAACCGACAGAGTTATCCAGGCTATCGAATCGGGCGAGTATCGTTTTATCCGTCTCAATTTTCCGAACGGCGACATGGTCGGGCACACAGGGGTTTTTCAGTCGGTGGTCTGCTCGATGGAGTCGATGGACATCCAGATTGGGAGGCTGGCCGACGCGATACGCAAGGCCGGCGGCATCATGATACTCTCCGCCGACCACGGCAACTCCGACGATATGTTCGAGCACGACAAGAAGACAAAACAGGTACTCCTGGACAAAGACGGCAGTCCCAAGGCCAAGACGAGCCACTCACTAAACCCCGTACCCTGCGTCATCTACGATCCTGAGAGTAAAGGCGAGTATAGTGCGGATCTTCGGTCGGGACTTGGGATATCCAGCCTGGCGGCTACCTGCATCGAACTACTGGGATTGACTCCCCCCGCGGATTACGACGCTTCCGTGCTTTCGATGAAAGCCTGAAGGTGAAGGCCATACCGCGATGCTCGAGATAGAACTTAAGGCCAGGGTCGACGATCATGAGGCCGTGCTGGCGAAACTCGCTGCATCGATGAGCTTTGTGGGGAATATCGACAAGCGGGATGAGTATTGGTCGCTTCCTATCGTCAACGCCTCCAGTCCTCCTCCGGGCTTCCGCCTGAGGCTGAGGATCGAACCTGACAAGGAAACCGTAACCTTCAAGGAAAAAACCTATTCTGAAAGCATCGAGGTGAACAAGGAAGTGGAATTCGGAATTCTGGACGCCGAGGCTTTCAGGAAGTTTTTGGATAAAATGTCGGCCGAACTGCTCTATCGCAAGCAAAAGAATGGTACCTCCTGGAAAGGCGAGAACAATATCCTGGCAGAACTGGTGATGGTGGATGGGCTAGGCGAATATCTTGAAGTCGAAAGGCTCTGCGAGGAAGGCGTCGATCTCGATATTGATGAAATTAAGAAAGATTTGATCGAAGTGATCAAGCACTGCGGGCTTTCAGCCCGGGATATCGAGGCAAGGCCATATTCGCAGTTGCTGGGCATGCCGCGATATTAGCGTTGAGGGAGGCGTTGTAGAAGCGATGAGCGGAGCGTTTTCCGCCAGTTTTAGCGATGCGGCCCAAGACTACAGGCTGCTTCTGGATAAAGGCTACCCTGTCGATGCCTGCATCCGGCTTGTGGGTGATCGATATCGCCTAGACAAGGTGGGGCGTACGATTCTTTTTCGTGGAATCCTGCCAGAAAAGCTCTCGCTTGAAAATTCACAGCGCCGAGCGACATCGCTTACACCCAAGACGAGCATCGCCATAGATGGCTACAATCTGCTATTCACGATAACGAATTACCTACGGGGACACCCGCTCTTCATCGCTACCGACGGATTCCTGCGGGACGCAGGTGGGGCACATGGGCATGTGGTTGATTCAGGTCAATTCCTCACCGCCATCGATGAGTGCTGTGCTGGCATGGAGAAGCTCAGTGTTGCAAGGGCTCAAATATTCCTCGACGCACCCATATCGCGCAGCGCAGAACATGCCCACGCTGCGCGCGTGGCATTAAGTGTGCATCATATCAACGGAGACGTCATTCTGGTTCCAAGCGCCGATACTCTCGTCGCAGGGTGGGAGGGAGACGCGGCGGCCAGTTCTGATTCAGTCGTTATCGCCAACGCTCATTCACCCGTCTTTGATCTCGCCCGCTATATTCTCGAAACGCGCTACAGCGCCGGTTTTCCTGACCTTTCTGTTTTCTTAGCGGCCCAAGATAAAAACTTGCGACCTACTGAAAGAGGGTGAATAGCAAGCGCATATTGAACACCACAACTTCAAGCCAATAGTTTTAGTTGAGTCTGCGTACTACAAGGATAAGGCAGCGGGTTTGATTGAAGAAAATAAGGAATGTACCAGGCGAAATCAGTGGACTTGAACGAACCTACAATTCAATCTTATTTACTTTGTAATAATCTTTAATACAAACATTTATGGATATATAGAATTAGTTAAAAGAGCATATTATCATAGCAATATATAGTAATTATAAAAGCGAGACTTGAAGAAAGAGTGGCGTATGTAAGTACTTTTCGGGCTAGTAATATTCTTTAATTCTTTATACGGTTACTATGGGCGCTGAGGGGCTCGAACCCCCGACCTACTGGGTGTAAACCAGCCGCTCTGACCAACTGAGCCAAGCGCCCGAACAAGGCTTTTTATACGGCAGGCCGATTAAAAAGCGTGGAGAAAATAGCACACTTACCTAAGAGGGTCAATACAGATGGCTTTAATCGGCTCTGGCGTCGTCGCCCTGGGGCATGTTCTATTAGATTGCGTAGCCCAGGTATCAGGCGAGGTCCTGAATATCCTTGATCTCCTGTCTTCTCCCGCCCATGTGGATGCAACCCTCATGGAGAAAATTATCAAAACATTCGATGTAAATATTCAGGAACCGCCGCTCTCTTGGCGGGCTGGCGGCGGAGCAGCCCTCACCGCAAAGGCCTGTGCCGGTCAGGGGATTCCAACCATTCTCCTCGGCTGCGTTGGACGGGAC
>DFYR01000012.1 GCA_002383375.1 Spirochaetaceae bacterium UBA4077 | reverse complement strand
ATTTCGAACCGCCGTATACGGAACCGTATGTACGGTGGTGTGAGAGGTCGGGGGGCTCACGCCCCCCTCCTACTCGATTTACCCTAAAACCGTTTGCTGATATGACCGATTAAAAGCCGAGCTTTCAACTTCCCCAGCGGCTTTAGTCCCAGACCTAAGAAGTCCTCGACAGGGAATAGTTGACAAAGTCTTCCAACGCCCCAGAAGCGTCGGCATTAAGTTCCGGAATGCTCTGCATCAGGGATTCTAGGGCCCTTCTCGCCCTTTGGGCGTATTCTTTTTCGATTTTTTTCATGGCTTTATCGATTCCGTGAGCACCAATCAGGCTGCGGACGAAGTCCACCTCGGCCTGGTGGATGGATTCCTTTCCAAAAAGCAAATCGAAGCGAGTTTTTTCGTCTAGGGAAAGGGTGGGATACAGAAGTATCATGTAGGGAGTTTTTTTGCCTTCTCTAAGATCAGAGCCAATCGGCTTTCCGAGACGGGTTTCGTCGCCAAAAAGTCCCAGATAGTCGTCCCTCAATTGAAAGAGGATGCCGAGGTTTAAGCCGATTTGCTCAATGTAAGGAGCCGCCTCGGGGCTGCCTGCCGCAAGGGCTCCTGCGAGGAGAGGAAGGCAGATTGTGTAACGGGCGGTTTTATAGGTATAGACTTCGATGATGTCCTGGAGTTCCGGGAAAGTGATATGGGAACCAAGGCTGACATCCCTGCTTTGGGCAAGGCAGACTGTGGTGAGTTCTTTGGAGAAGAGGCTTTGCATGGCCGAACCGAAGCTGGACACGAGATTCCAGGCCGAAAAAAAACAAATGTCGCCGGCGCAGATCGCCAGGGCTTCGCCCAGATGGGAAGGATTGTCGGCACCGGAATCCAGCGCTTCGCCTTCAAAACGTTTGTGCATGGTGGGCAGGCCTCTGCGTAGTGCATCTTCATCCATGATATCGTCGTGAATCAGGAGTCCGGCCTGGAGGAGTTCCAGCGCGGCCCCGAGTCTGTAGGTCGCTGCCCGTTCATGGGCTGTTAATGGTGCTTTACTGAATAATTCGGTCGAGAGACAGGCGAGGACTGCCCTGAGCATTTTTCCCGCCAGGCTGTATTCTTCTATACGTTCGAAAATATGGGCACTGCTGCCTGAAAACGAGGGATGGATGGCCGAAGCCTGGGTTAATTCGGCTCGGATGGTTTCGGCGATGTGTTTTCGTACTAAGTGTGAATACTCATTGAAGTTCATAGCTCTTTATATCATAGCTTTTGAGGCGCGGACAGCTGTAGAGCTACAGCTGTAGGGCTGTAGGTCCCTGTGCTGGGGCGTGAACGCCGAATAAAAAAAACCGCCCGGATGTTATCCAGACGGTTAATCCATATTGCATGCCATCACTTGAAACCTACATTCAAGCGTGGCTCCTTCGCTTGAGGCGGGAAAGAAACGGAGATCCTAGGCTACATAGGCCTCCAGTCTTTCCATCACTTCGGGAACGGAGATCTTCCTGAGGGCGGCTTTTTCGATCTGGCGTATTCTCTCCTTGGTGAGATGCATACGATCGCCGATTTCCTTCAGGCTCATAGGGCGCCTTCCGTTAATGCCGAAGCGGTATTCGATAACTTGACGTTCCTTGAGGTTCAGTATTTCTAGGACCTTGTTCAGGTCGTCCTTGAGGCTGAGCTCGGAGGCATAGTTTTCGGGGCTCTGGTAGAGGTCGTTTTCGATAAAATCGCCCATGACGCTGGCGTTTTTTTCATCGTAGACAGGGCTGTCGAGGGATACGAGGTCTCTGGATACGGCGACAATCTCTGCCACATGGTCGGGGTCCATGTTAAGGTATGTGGCAATATCGCGTATTTCCTGGTCTTCCGAAAGGCCTTCAAAGGTTTTACGGGCTTTTTCGATCTGAACAAGCTCGTTGGCGCGGTTTAAGGGGAGTCGAATCATCCGGCTTTTTTCGCAGATAGCCTTGAGAATGGCCTGGCGTATCCACCAGACTGCGTAGGAAATAAAGTGAAAGCCCTTGCCCACGTCGTAGCGCTCGATGGCGTTCATAAGGCCGATATTACCTTCGGATATGAGGTCTGACAGGGGAAGGCCTTGATTCTGGTATTTCTTGGCTACATTGACGACAAAGCGAAGGTTGGACTTGACCAGCATTTCCTTGGCGAACTTGTCACCCTGGGCTGCCCTGGTGGCGTAGTCATTCTCCTGTTCCCTGGTGAGAAGGGGAATTTTATTGATTTCTTTAAGGTAGATAGAGAGAATGTTTTCGTCCGAAGCGTCGGTGCCGGTATACATATAGGAATTCTTTTTGCTCATCTGTTCTCTCCTTGCCTATATATGTGCACAAGGCATGCCAAAAGGAGATTTATTAGAGAAAAAAGAATACAAATTGTCTAATTATATATATTATATAGTTTTATTATATTTATACTCATGGCGTATTATTGTGATGGCTAAGCAGAGCCGCTGTGTTCACGATCGTCACTGTTTCATTATCACATGGTTAAAAAAAAACAGCCTCAGATTGTGTGGAAATGAAACAATTGGGCTTCATTCATAGCTCCTTGAGGTGTTGCACCCTGCCACAGCATTGTCCGTAGGGAAGGCCAGAGCCGCAGTTGCAGCGCTCGGCTGCCTTTTTCAAGGTGGAATTCGGGCGTGAAGGGCCGAAAGAAGCCCGGACAAATACCCTGTGGGTATTCGAAAGGCCGAAACTTGGGTAGTGGAGCTTCATCTTCCTGAAAATATCGAGCTTTTCGCAGGCGCCGAGGCCGGCGAGCTGGCCCGAGGCGGAGAGACGTTTCCAGGCATCGAGGATAAGCCTCAGGACTGCGTCTTTTTCCTGGAAGGAATCGAAACGGTTGGATGATTTCTTGCCCAGATAGTAGGCGATCTGGAGATTGGTGAAGGCGTAGAAATCGTCCAAGGAGGAATTGACCTGCCTGGGCATGCCGTACTCGTTGATGTTGCGCAGATAGAGCCTGCGGGCGTGGCCGCGGCGCCTCAGCTTCTGGGCGGAGGCGAGGCTTTTTATTGCCAGGGGGCGTTCGTCCAGGCGGAGGAGGGCGACGGAAAGCCAGTAGAGGGCCTGGGAGAGCTCGTCGGAGCAGGATGGCGGTATGGCGTCCACGGCCTGCCTGAGACTGGCGATGGCTCGGTCAGGTCTGTGGCTTGAAAGTTCCCTTATCCCCCGGCGAAGAAAATACGTTGCTGTGGGTTTTTCCTGTCGTTCCGTTCTTTCCATAGTGTTCCGTTGAATAGAATATACGGGTTTACGTATAGAATGGGCAAGTCAAAGGCGGGGCGCCACGAGGAGAGCCATGGAACGGGGGGCCATGGTGTAGGTTTTCCCCACCGGCGGGCTTTGCCAGGCATTCTCCGTGGGCAGTATGCCCCTGGGTGGATGGGAGCCAGTATCGAGAATGCTGTGCCAAGGCAGGGTGCGGGGATGTCTGGGTACCGTGAACACTATACCGTGGGTAGTCGCGTTGAACATAAGGTAAAAATCGTCGTCTTCCTGCTCGCCGGTTTCCTGGGCCGAGCCGTCGATCATGGCAGCCAGGGTATGGTTTATCGAGCTCCAGTCGGGAGCCTGGCCCCGCTCGTCAAACCAGGTTATGTCGAGGATTTCGTTGCTATCCCTGTCCTCGCCGGTGAAGAACTCGGGCCGCCTGAAGACGGGATGGGCCTTGCGGAAGGCGACAAGGCTCGAGAAAAAGTCCAGCAACTCTGTGTTGCGCTCGGCGTTTTTCCAATCGTACCAGCTGGTTTCATTATCCTGGCAGTAGGCGTTGTTGTTGCCGCGCTGGCTGCGCCGTATTTCGTCGCCACCCAGGACCATGGGCGTGCCGATGGAGAGCAGGAGGGTGGCCATGAAGGTATGCAGCTGCTTAAGGCGCTTGGCTTCGATATTGGGATCCTCGCTGGGGCCTTCGACGCCGAAGTTCTGGGACCAGTTCTCCTGGGCGCCGTCTCTGTTCTCCTCGCCGTTTTCCTCGTTATGTTTTTGGGAATAGCTGACGAGGTCATTGAGGGTAAAGCCATCGTGGGCGGTGATAAAATTGATGGAGTGGAAAGGTTTTCTGCCGTCCCGCAGGTAGAGATCGCTGGAGCCGGTTATACGGGTGGCTAAATGGAGGGCTCCGGCTTTTTCGCCCCGCCAGAAGCGGCGCACGTCGTCCCTGTACTTGTCGTTCCATTCTGCCCAGCGTCCGCCGGGGAAGGAGCCCACCTGGTAGGCACCGCCGGCATCCCAGGCTTCGGCGATAATCTTGGTGTTCCGCAGAAGGGGATCCTCGGCGATGGATTCGATGACCGGGGGGTTCTCCAGGAGCCTCCCGGAAGAATCCCTGCCCAGGATGGAGCCGAGGTCGAAGCGGAAGCCGTCGACATGCATCTGGACTACCCAGTAGCGCAGGCAGTCCTGGATGAGGGTACGCATGACCGGGTGGTTGCAGTTGAGGGTGTTCCCGCAGCCAGAATAGTTTTTATACCGACGCCTATCATTGTCGAGCATGTAGTAGATGGAATTGTCCAAGCCCCTGAATGAAAGCGTGGGGCCGAGTTCATTCCCCTCGGCGCTGTGATTGAAGACCACGTCTAGGATTAGTTCGATGCCCGCCTTGTGGAGTTCGCGCACCATGTACTTGAATTCCCGTACGGGGAAGGAAGGATCGCTCTGGTCGTGGGGCTGGCCGTCCATGTAGGCATAGCCTGCCTTGGGCGCGAAGAAGGCCAGGGGCGAGTAACCCCAGTAGTTGCTCAAGAGGGCAGCTGTTTTTGGGTTTCGGCGGAAGTGTTCGGCGGAATCGAATTCGTGCAGTGGAAGGAACTCAAGGCTGGTAATGCCCAGCTTTTTAAAGTAGCCGATCATCTCGGCTACGCCGCGGTAGGTGCCGGGGTGATCGACGGCCTGGACGCCGGGGGGAAGGTTGGGCGTGGTTAGATGGCTTCCGCCGGTTATAAGCGAATCTTCCTTGTTGCCGGTCGTTTGGCCGGACGAGCCATTATTATCCTTCCCCGCCGGGCGAAGCAGCCCCCGGGTCAGGCCTTTAACGTGGGTTTCGTAAATGATGCAGTCTTTTAATGGGTAGTTGAGAGGAGCATCGCCTTCCCAATCGAACTCGTCATCCACGACGATACATTTGGGAAGGGGGGCGTCGTCCCGGTGGGTAGAAAAGGAGAGGTCGGCTTCTGACGAGGATGAGTCGTAGCCCAGGGCTCCGCTCAGGTCCCAGGTGCCGTTGGTCAGGGCTTTGGCATAGGGGTCTATGAGACCACGGTTTACGTTAAAGCGCTGACCCAGGGAAGGCTCGTAAGGGCCGTCGGCCCGCCAGAGGTAGAGAGCGCCGGGTTTCAGACCCCGAATATGGCAGTGCCACATATCCCCAGTCCTGTTGATCGATGGATCCAGGCGAAACTGTCGGGAAGGGCTGCTTTGATGGATGGTATCGTAGAGGCAGAGGGTCATGGCCCTGGCGTTTCGCGAGAAAATAGAAAAATTCACTCCCTCCGGGCCGGGGAAAGCGCCGATACTGAGTGGATTGCCTGGTTCCAGACTGGGCTCGGTGGGTACAGCTGAGTTGCTCACAAGATATTATCGCACGGTTTTAAAAACTACCACAGCATTTTGTCCGCCGAACCCTATGGAATTCTTGATGAAAGCCCGGATGGGCATCTGAAGGCCTTTCTGGGGAACGTAGTCGAGATCGCAGGCCGGGTCTGGGTTTTCGAGATTTATCGTCGCGTGGACGAAGTCGTCCCGCATGCCCAGGATGCCGGCTATGGCCTCGACAGCGCCGGCAGCGCCGATGCAGTGGCCGGTCATAGACTTGAGGCTGGATACCTTGAGCCGCCTGGCATGGTCGCCGAAAGCGCTCTTGATTGCCATGGTTTCGATGGGATCGTTCAGGGGGGTGGAGGTGCCGTGAGCGCTCACCCAGTCTATGTCTTCAGGCTTTACTTGAGCATCGGCCAGAGCGAGCCTGATAGCCCGTGCTACTCCCGCTCCGTCGGGGTCAGGAGCGGTCAGGTGGTGGGCGTCGCAGGTCTGGCCGAAGCCGGCCACCTCGGCGTAGATCTTCGCTCCCCTGGCCAGGGCGTGCTGGTACTCCTCGAGCACAAGAATCCCGGCGCCCTCGGCCATCACAAAGCCGTCCCTGTCTTTGTCGAAGGGGCGGGAGGCTTTTTCCGGCTCATCGTTCCGGGCCGAAAGCGCCTGAATGTTGATAAAGCTGGACATGCACATGCGTACGATGCTGGCTTCGGAGCCTCCGGCGACTATGGTGTCGGCATGGCTGTCCCTGATGAGCCGCATGGCCTGTCCAATGGCATCGGTGCCTGCGGCGCAGGCGGTTACGATGCACTGGCAGGGTCCGGTTATGTTGAAGGTCATGGCGATCTGAGCCGGTCCAAAATTGGCCAGGGCCTTGGCCACGGTGAGGGGGGGAACCCTGGTGGGGCCGCGCTCCACCAGGCGGGTGACTGCCTCTTCAATACTGTTCGATCCGCCCTGACCTGTACCAATGCAGACCCCTGTCCGCTCCGATTCAATAGTATCCCGCGATAGACCGGCATCGGCCAGAGCCTCGGCTGCGGCATAGACCGAGAACTGGGTGTAACGGTCCATTTTTTTTGCATCTTTGGGATCGATGCGCAGGGTTGGATCGAAGCCTTTGACTTCTCCGGCGATGCGTACCGCCATGTCGGAAGCATCGATAAGGCTGATTGGGCCGATTCCAGAACGACCGGCCTTGACCGATTCCCAGAAGCTGGGAATATCGTTGCCTAGTGGGCTTACAACGCCAAGCCCGGTGACGACGACTCTTCTTCGTTCCATAATCACATCCCCATTCCGCCATCTACCTGGAGTATGACGCCGGTGAGGTAGGATGCCAGAGGAGAGCAGAGGAAAAGCGCAGCATTCGCAGCGTCCTCAGCCTCACCTACCCTGCCGAGCGGTATGGAATCCAGGAGCTTTTGCTTGAATTCCTCGGGAATTGTATCAGTCATCGAAGTGCGAATGAAGCCCGGCGCGAGGGCATTGACCCGGATGCCCCGGGGGGCGAGTTCCCTGGCGAGGCTTTTCGTAAAGCCTATGAGCCCTGCCTTGGATGCCGAATAGTTGGTCTGGCCTCCGTTTCCGATGATGCCGACAACGCTGGAAATGTTGAGAATGCAGCCTTCCCTGCGCTTGAGCATATGCCGGGCCACGGCGCGGCTCAGGAAAAAGGCGCTGCGCAGGTTGGTGTCCTGGACCAAATCCCAGTCTTCGGTCTTCATGCGCATGATAAGCCCGTCTCGGGTGATGCCGGCGTTGTTCACCAGGATGTCGACCCTGCCTTCGGCGCTAAGAACTGCGTTTATTCCCGCTTCGGCGGAAGCTTCGTCGGCCACGTCGCAGGCGATCCAGGCGGGGGGAAACAGGCTTACGGCGGTTGTGCCAGCCGCTGTTTTGCCGGGCTCGGTTCTGCCGGGTTCGACCGAGGCAGGAGTCTCGGTTTTACTTTGAGGCGGGGTGCGTGAAAGCCTGTATACTCTGGCACCCTCGGCTTCGAACCGGTCCGCCATGGCAGCGCCGATGCCCCGGGATGCTCCGGTGATCACGGCAATCTTGTCTTTGAGCAACTGATCCATGGGTTTCTTCCTTTCTACCTTACAGTGTCATGGACGAGATATCGTCCAGGGTGCCGCCGGCCAGGCAGGGAATGCTGGAGCCCGAGGCCTTCCAGAGTCCTGCCAGGACGGTGCCGGGGCCGGTTTCGACACAGCGGTCGAAACCGGCCCCGGCTATGGCGCGCTCCTCGTCGATCCAGCGGACGGGGCTAGTTATCTGGGCTACTGCCAGGCGCTTAGCTTCGGCGCCGCTTTCGATCCTGTTACCGGTCACGTTGGAATAAAGCGCTGTCTTGGGGTCGCTGAAGCTGACGCCGGCAACGATTTCGGCAAAGGATTCGGCGGCTGGAGCCATGATGGGAGAATGGAAGGCGCCTGAAACCTTCAGTCTTATGACTCGTTTGGCTCCGGCGTCTTTAAGTTTTTCTTCGGCTATCCCCAGCTCGGCTTCGGTTCCGGATATGACGCACTGGGTGGGGCTGTTGTAATTGGCCACCCACACCTGCTTCAATCCCGCCTGGGCGATTGCCGCTTCGATCTTGTCGGGCGCCAGGTACAGCACAGCGCTCATGGAGGAGCCGCCCGAGCGCCTTCCGGCCTCGTCCATGAGCCTTCCCCGTTCAGCGACCAACCTGAACATTTCAAAATAGGATATCACCTGAGCTTCGGCCAGGGCTGGCCACTCGCCCACAGAAAAACCAGCGAAGCCTGAAGGGATAAGTCCGTGTTCCCTGGCGCAGAGGGCGGCAGCGGCCTCTGCCAGGGCCATGGCGATCTGGGTGTTCCGGGTCTCCTTGAGGACTGCCTCGTCGCTCTCGAAGAGGAGTTTTTTCATGTCCGTACGACAGGCTTCAGAGGCTAGCTCGAAAAGTCTGCGGGTTTCCTGACTGGTGTCGAAAATATCCTTAGCCATGCCCGGGTATTGGGCTCCCTGGCCTGGAAACAAAAAACAGGTTTTCATATCGGCGGCCTCCTCTCGTCTTAGGCTAGGTCGGGGAATCGGTTCAGCGTGCATAGTTTACAAAATTGAAGAAAATGTAAAGCACCACCCCGACCTTTCGGATATCACTCAAAAACTATAATAGTGTCACGAAGCCTGCACAAGCGTAAAGATAAGAAGTCTACAGAAGCGCATAAGCAGGCACATAATCAGGATTTTTCTTACGTGGGG
>DFYR01000038.1 GCA_002383375.1 Spirochaetaceae bacterium UBA4077 | reverse complement strand
GGCGCCCTGTCCCGTTTCGGCCTGACCAAGGCGATAGGCGCGCTGCTACCCGCGGAGCTGCCTCTGGGAACTCTTTTCGTCAATGTGCTCGGTTCTTTTCTGATAGGCCTCGTGGTGAATCTCGTAAACGCGGCGCTTCTTCATCCTAACTGGAGGACCATGGGAGCGGTAGGCTTCATCGGCGCCTTTACCACCTTCTCCACCTATGCGCTCGAATCCATGACGCTTATGGAGAAACGGGCCTATGGCGCAGCCTTCTGGAATTTTTTTCTCAACAACGGCCTTTCGTTCGCCGCGGTCACCGCGGGAATGCTTCTCGCCAACGTCTTGATCGCCGCTCACCGAAGCGGGAGTATGTGAGCCGCCCGTCGGGAAAAAGAAAAGGATACTTCGTCTCCGTCCTTAAAGAATTCTCCGTTCACCGGATCGTGGGAAATCGCCATCAGGGGCTTGTCATAGCCCGCGTCCAGTTCGTATTCGATCACCGATCCCAGATAGACTGACTTTATCACCCTGCCCGAGCCCCATTCCACCGAGCTTTCTTTATCCACCGCTCCGGCCTTCGAGAGCGACAACGATTCGGGCCGTACCATAAGGAGCGCGTCATCCCCCTCTTTGAGCGCAGGATCAGCGCTCCCCACCGGCACTTCGATGCCGCGCCTGTCCCGAACCCGCGCATCCTCGCCGAGGCTTAAGGTTTTAACCGGAAACAGATTCACCTTGCCGATGAAGTCGGCCACGAATTTGCAGGAGGGCCGGGAATAGATTTCGAAGGGACTTCCCACTTGCATGACCAAGCCCTTCTCCATCACCACAATGCGGTCTGAAACCGTCATCGCCTCGTCCTGGTCGTGGGTGACGTACACGCTGGTTATGCCGAAGCTCTGCTGGATGCGCCGTATCTCCACCCTCATGGTCTCCCGCAGCTTGGCGTCCAGGTTGGAGAGCGGCTCGTCGAACAAGAGGACCCTGGGCTTGTTGACGATAGCCCTCGCCAGGGCCACGCGCTGCTGCTGCCCGCCGGAGAGCTGGTCCGGCCGCCGCTTGCCCAGCTCGGTGATGCCCATGATCTCCATCACCTTGGCGACTTCCGCCGATATCTCGCCCTTAGGCCTCCCCTTCAGCTCCAGGCCGAAGCCTACGTTCTGCTCCACCGACATGTGTGGGAAAATCGCGTAACTCTGAAACACCATGGTCGTGTCGCGCTTGTTGGGCGGCTGATCGTTCACCATTTCGTCATTGATCCAAATCTGGCCCGTCGTGGGGATCTCGAAGCCCGCGATCATCCGCAGCGTCGTAGTCTTGCCGCAGCCCGAAGGTCCCAGAAGGGTTATGAACTCCCCTTCCCGTATCTCGAGATTCATGTCCTTCACGGCTACCATGATGCCCCCGGCCTTTTCCGGGTCGGGGAACTCCTTGCGCACATCGACAAGCCTAACGCTCATGGAAACTCCTCAGAAATGAAGCATGGCGCCGCCGAAGCGCCCGTATCGGGCTTTCAGCAAAAGCCGGATGAGCCCGATCGCCAGGGCTACGATGACCACCAGTATGACCGAGTACGCGGCCGCGGCTCCCAGGTTGCCCGATTCCACCTGGGACATGATATGGACGGTCATCAGGTTCCAGCGGGAGGAAACCAGGAATATCGCTGCGCTCACCGCCGTCATGGCTCGTACGAAGGCGAAGACCAGGCCGGAGAAAAAAGCCGGCACGATCATCGGCAGGGTTATCTTGGAAAAGGTCCGCCTCGCGTCCGCCCCCAGGTCGACCGCCGCCTCCTCGATGGAGGGATCTATCTGCTGGAGTATGGCGGTGCCCGACTCTATGCCCACGGGAACGTACCGGAACACGAAGTTCAAAAGGAGGATCGCCAATGTCCCGGTCAACGCCAACGGCTTGTGGTTGAAGGCGAGGATATAGCCAATGCCGATGACCGTGCCTGGTACCGCGAAGGATAAAATGCTCATGGCGCCGATCAGTTTCTTGCCCGGAACCCTGGTCCGCACCACGAGAAAGGCGATTACCATGCCGAAAACGCCGGCGATGGGGGTAGCGATGCCGGCGATCATGAGGGTATCGCGCACCGCCTTGAAACCCACGCCGAACACGAACTTGAAATGCTCCAGCGTGAGGCTGTGGTCGTAGCCCCACACCTTGGCCAGGGCTCCCAGGAGTATGGAGAAATAAATCAGGGCGACGAGGGCCGAAATGAAAAGGCAGGCGATGAAAAGAAATGTCCTGGCGCCGGGGCTCACGATCTTGCCCGTCGAAGTCTGGGGCTTGCCGGTGACGGTGGTGTATTTTTTCCTGCCCACGATCCTCCGCTGGAGAAAGAACGCAATCAGCGACGGAGCCAGGAGGAATACCGAGATAGCCGCCCCCTTGGGCAGGTCGTACATCCCCACGATCTGCAGATAGGCTTGCACCGAGAGGATCGGGAATTTCGATCCCGCCAGGATCAGGGGATTTCCGAAATCGGCCAAGGTCTCGACGAAGAGGAGCAAGATCGAACTGGCTATGCCGGGCAGCGCCAGGGGCAGGGTTACCTTAAGAAAGACCTTCGTCCTAGATCCCCCCAGGTTGAGGGCGGCGTCCTCGAGAACAGGATTCATGGACTCCAGGACCCCCTTGAGGGTCATGTAGGCCACGGGAAAGAAGGTGACCACCTGGGCGAGAAAGAGCCCATTGAACCCATAGATGGGAAAATTCTGGATCTTGAGCAGGTTCCAGGTTATAAGGCCGTTATTGCCGAAGAGCATGATGATGGCTAGGGCGCCGATGAAGGGGGGACTCACGATGGGGATTATGGCGATGCCGTTGAAGAATTTCCCCAGGGGCACCTTCGCCCTCACCACCGCGAAGGCGAAGAGAAATCCCAGGAGGGTGCCGACCAGGGCGGTCAGGGCGCTCATCATCAGGCTGTTGTAAAAAGCCGTGCGGAGGTAGGCCGATTTCAAGGTCTCGGCATAGGCGGCGAAGGAATAGGAATCTCCGGGCTTGAGACTTTGCAGGACCACGCTGGCTATCGGATAGACCACGAAGAGGATAAGCGAAGCTAGGGTGAGCATGGAGACGAATAGAAGAAGAGGATCGCGGGCGACCCGCCTGTAGCGACCGATCGTCCGCGAGATACCGTTTGGTGTCACGTTTCAAATGCCTATCGCAGGGATCACTTGACGGTCAACACTTCCTGCACCCAGCGTTCCACCAGCCGCTTTTTCTGGGCGCCGGCCCACAGAGGATCCACGCCGATCGTCTTGAGCGACTCGAAGGCGGGCATTCCTTTTCCCAGCTTGGCTCCTGCCAGGACAGGATAGAAATAGGTCTGCTTGTCCGTGTACACGTTCTGTCCGCCCACGGTCTCCAGCCAATCCACGAGGCTCTTGGCCGCATCCAGGTTCTTGGCTCCCTTGATGATGGAAATGGCGGGGGCTTCGAACCATACGCCTTCCTTCGGGAACACCACCTCTACCGGGAAGCCCTTTTCGATCGCCTCGAAGAAAGCGGGGGTGAACTGGAGCGCAATAGCGCACTGGCCCACCTGGACCGCCTTGGACGGGGCTGTGCCCGAGGATGTGTAGGTCTGGATGTTCGGGGCGAGCTTTTTCATGTAATCAAAGGCCTTCTCCTCGCCCATGAGCACCACCAGGGACGCGACGACATTGTAGGCCGTGCCCGACGACTGGGGCGAAGGCATCTGGATCTGCCCCTTGTAGGCGGGATTGAGAAGATCGGCCCAGCTCTCGGGCTTGGGGGCTCCCATCCGGGCCAGCACTTGGGTGTTGACCGCGAAGGCCATGGGATTCATGTAGAATGACCGCCAATATCCGTCGGGATCCTTGAAATCCTTGCCCAGTTTGTCGAAGCCCGGTCCCTTGTAGGGCTGGGTGAGCTTTTCATCCTTGGCGATGATGTGGTTTTCGCTGGGGGCGCCGAACCATACGTCGGCCTGGGGATTGGAGGATTCGGCCTTTATTCGGGTATAGGCCGGACCAGAGGAGAGCTGGACGAACTGGACCGTAATGCCCGTATCGGCGGTAAAAGCGTCCAGGATTTTCTTCGCGTTGACCTCATCCACGCTGGAATAGACGACTACCGTCTGTCCCGGCTTGGCCGCGACAGGGACGAGCGCGGCGATCATTACCACTACCGCGAGCAAAAGACCGATTTTCTTCATAGCCACCTCCAAAAACGAATTGGAATATTTACATTTTGAATGGTAGGGGGAGCGCTTTGATATGTCAAGAAAAATCAGGATCGCTGTACCTGGAACTCTCCTCGTCTTGATTTATATATAGTAATTCTAATATAGTATAATCATGAACAATCCGGCCCGAAAGAATCAGCGGAACAACGTCTTCGAGATGGCGTCGAGCGTTTTCGTTTTTTTCATAGCCATTGGAGGTATCTTCGTTCCGGAACTGGGTCTTGCCCTGGCGGGACTCATGGCGGCAGCCATAGTGATGACGCTGAGAAAGCCCAGATCCTTCTGTTCCACCCTCTGCCCCAGGGGAAAGGCGTTGGGATTTATCATGCGTGGGAACAAAAGGCGGAGAGCCCTGCCTAAATTGCTGCTCTCCATCCAGTTCAGGAGGCTTCTCTGCGGCGCCATGATGTTCTGCGTGATCGGCAACCTGGCGCGCTCAGGCGGTACCCTACCGGCCGTTGGGCTCGTATTTTGGGTTCTCTGCGTCCTGTCGCTTTCGGCGGGACTGATCCTGGGCTTCTTTTTCAAGCCCCGCGCCTGGTGCGCCATCTGCCCCATGGGGACCTTGCAGGATACTATATCGAGGCGTTAATCCTGAAAATCTTGGGGATCCTGTTATCCCGTCCTTGTCCTAAGGCTCAACCCAGCTTAGGCACCTCCACCCAGCGGCGCTTTTTCCAGCTTTCCAGGCCCAGCTCGGCCAGCTGTACGCCCTTGGCGCCTTCCAGCAAGCCCCAGCGGAAAGGATCGTCCTGGGCGACATGGAGGAGGAACTTTTCCCACTGCACCTTGAAGGCATTGTCCGCAATATCCCTTGTGGGCATCTTTGCCCAGTTTTCGTAATAATCGATGGGGCTGGCGATGTCGGGATTCCAGACAGGCTTGGGTGTCATCGCCTCGTTCTGGATGTAGCACTCCCGCAATCCTGCAACCGCCGAGCCTTCGGTGCCGTCCACCTGCATGACAAAGAGATCGTCCCGCCGGACACGCACGGCCCAGGAGGAGTTGAAGTGGCAGATAATGCCGTTTTCCAGCTCGAAGGTGCCGTAGGCAGCGTCCTCGGCGGTGCAGGTATACTCCTTGCCCCGCTCGTCCAGCCGCTTGTCGATGTGGGTCGCGCCGATGGCGGAGAGCGCCTTGATGTCGCCGAAGAGATTGTCGATCACGTACCGCCAGTGGCAGAACATATCGATCATGATGCCGCCCCCATCCTCTGAGCGATAATTCCAGGAGGGGCGCTGGCAGGGCTGGGAATAGCCGTCGAAAACCCAGTAGCCGAACTCGCCCCGCACCGAGAGGATACGGCCGAAAAAGCCCGTATCGATCAGGTACTTGAGCTTGAGCAGCCCGGGAAGCCAGAGTTTGTCCTGGACGACGCCATGCTTTACCCCTGCGGCTTCGGCCAGCTTGTAGAGGCGCAGGGCTTCAGCGGTGGTGGTAGCCGTAGGCTTTTCGCAGTAGATAGCCTTTCCGGCCTCCACCGCCCTGGCGATGCCGATGGATCGCTGCAGGGTGGTTTGGGAGTCGAAATAAATTTCATTCGCCGGATCCGCCAGGGCGGCGTCCAGGTCGGTGGTATAGGAATCCACGGAATAGGTCTTTGCCAGGGAAGCCAGCTTACGCTCGTCCCTTCCCGCCAGAACCGGCTCAGGCACAAGCCTGCTGCCGTCATTGAGCCGCACACCGCCCTGGTCCCGTATGGCGAGGATGGAGCGGACCAGATGCTGGTTTGTTCCCATGCGCCCGGTGACGCCGTTCATTATGATCCCTATCGTTCTGTCGCTCATACCTTCTCCTCCCAGGCTTTTTTGATCATTCCAAGATAGAGGTCCTGATCCATCGCCCAGTAGCGTTTCGAGAATATTTCCACTTCCACGAAGCCGCGGAAGCCTGTCTTTTCCACCCAGCCGCGGATGAGAGGGATA
The DNA here is from genome assembly GCA_002383375.1 of Spirochaetaceae bacterium UBA4077. Taxonomy (GTDB): domain Bacteria; phylum Spirochaetota; class Spirochaetia; order Treponematales; family Rectinemataceae; genus UBA2256. Next base: position 3,088 of record DFYR01000038.1, on the reverse strand, counting down.
TCGATGCAGCCCTCGCCCATTAGTCCCCGATCGTTCAAGAAATCCTCAGGCGGCGTCTTCCAGTCGCAGACATGGAAGGAGAAGAGCTTACCCAGCCTGCCGCAGCGCCCTATTTCAGCTTCAAGCTTGGGATCCCACCACACATGGTAGACGTCGACGGCCACGCCCAGGCCGGGGTGACCGATGTCCTCGCAGAGGTCGTTGGCCTGCTCCATGGTGTTCACCACCGAGCGCAGGTCGGCGTAGAGGGGATGGAGCGGCTCGATCGCCAGCTTTACGCCGCAGCGTTCAGCCTCGGGCAGAATAGCCTCCAACCCTGCGCGTACCTGGTCCCTGGCCTGGGCGAGCCCTACCTTGGGATCGGCGCCGCAGACCAGGACGATCAGCGGAGCTCCCAGCTCGGCGCTGGACCGGATAAGCGCGAGGTTTTCTTCGATCTTCCGTTTACGTTCCGCCTCGGTTTCCGCTGGGAAAAAGCCGCCCCTCACCATAGACACGACCTTAAGCCCGGCCGCGCCGATGAGGGCCGCCGCTTCCTTGGGTTTCATTCCCTCAATGGTTTCCTTCCAGACGGAAATGCCGGAAACGCCTGCTTCGGCGTAGCGTTCAACCATGGTAGCCAGCGGCCAGGGTTTGTTGGTGTAACTGTGGATGGCGAAACGGGAATAATCGTACATGCTCCCTCTCCTTAAACCAGGTCGAAGCGCTGGGGAGCTCTACCCTCGGAGAGCCTCAAGAGGTAAAGGGCCAGCTCCAGAAGGTGATAGTCTCCCCACATGCAGGATTCTCCCCTGGGCAGGCCGCTGCCATCGCTGGATGCGTCCCAGCCGTTGGGCAGGTGGTAGACCGCATGAAGGAGCAGGCCTTCGTGGGAGGCATCGCCGGAAAGATAGGGCTCCTGCATGAGGGCGGCGGCGATCGCCCGGCCGGCGCCCTCGTAGCTCAATGCCGCGGCCCGGCGGGCCGGGTTGCCATCCTTGGCGGCCCCGAGGTGCCTGCCCAGCCGCAAGAATCCCTGCGCCGCGATCGCCGCCGCCGAGGAGTCCACCGACTCGTGCGGGTTGAAGGGATCCGCAGGCCGGTCCAGGTAGCGTTCGATCATGTGCAGGTTGGGCGCTCCGGTATCCCAGTAGGGAATGCCGTCCGGCGGCGTGTTTTCGATGTAGAAATCGCAGGTAGCCCGGGCTATCTCCTCGAAGCGCTCCAAGGCCGACGACTTGTCCGGAAAGTATGGCAGGCCCAGGCCCTCGAACTCGGCCTCGGGAAGGCTGGCCAGGAACTCCAACTGCTCTGCGAAGCCCAGGATTATCCAGGCAAGGCCCCTGGTCCAGGTGCTGAAGGGCGAATACCCCTGCTGGCTGGAGGGACAGCGGTAGGCTCCGCTGGCTAGGTTGAAGATGGACTCGTGAGCCACCCTTCCCCGGATATCCCAGCGGTCCCTCCCCTTGCCCAGATAGACATTCCAGCGCGCCGTCGTCTCGGCGTGCTGCAGGAGCCGCTTGAGCAGGCTGATCTTCCGGTCCTGTTCGCCCATGAGCACATGGCCGAGCTTGTGGGAAACCGCAAGAACCCTTAAGGAACGTATCGTATCGGCGAAAAGGGAATGCGCTCCGTTGAAAGAAGGAATATAGCCGAGCTCTCCCGGCAGGGAAGTCCAGCGCGAAGCCTGGACCGCCCCCGAAACCTTCAGCGCCAGCCGATAGAACTCCTTCTCCCAGGATTGGGCCTCGATCCTTCCCTCGGCGCTCATGCGCAGGAGATTTCCGTAGGTGCTTATATTGTTGAACCCATGGTCGTGCACGCCGGTATGGGAGAGATGGGGCGCCATCACCTCGATTGTCTTCCTGCGTCCATAATCCAGAAACCAAGGCTCAGCTAAGGCTTCGTATGTCAGGAGCGCGTTCCCGAACTGGAAGCCCTGAGTCCACTCGGTCCAGCCCCGCTGGGTATACTGGCCTCCCACAGTGAAAACCGGAGCCCCGGAAACGCCTTCCCAGCGCTTAGCGAGCTTCTTCGTCTTGGCCGCGGCCAGCTCGAAGGTTCTCCTGGCGGGAACGGCTAGAGAAACCGCGTCGGGAGCAGTGCTTAGATCGATCATCCGACCATCCTCCTACAATCTTGAAATATGAAATCCGCCGTCAATGTCGATAACCGAGCCGGTGGAAAAAGCGAAATCCCCCGCCAAGAGGGAGCGAACCGCCCGGCCTACATCTTCGGGGTATCCCCAGCGCCCCTGGGGAACTGCTCCCTGGGCGATGAGCGCGTCGTACTTAGCCTTGACGCCCGATGTCATGTCGGTTTCCATGATCCCTGGCCTCAGCTCATAAACCTGAATTCCTTCCCCGGCCAGCCTGGTCGCCCAAAGCTTCACCGCCATAGAGAGCCCTGCCTTGGAAACGCAGTATTCCCCCCTGCCGATCGAGGCCGAGTCGGCCGAAACCGAGGTCACGAAAACGATTTTCCTGCCCTGGGGCAGAGGCGTAGGGCTCTTTTCCGCCAGCCAGCGCCCCGCCACGGCCTGGGTAAGGAAATAAGGCCCCTGAAGGTTGGTCCTCATCAGTTCTTCGAAGGACGCCTCGCTGGCCTCGAGGATATCGGCCCTCACCCGGGGGCCCATCCCCGCATTGTTCACCAGGGCGTCCAGGCGTCCGAAGTGGTCGAAAACTTCCTCGACCAAGACAGTTCGCTGAGAAGAATCGGCTATATCACAATGGAATGCAGCAAAGCGCTGAGCTTCGGAAATAGCTATGTTCCTGCAGTGGATAAGGGTTTTTTCCGCTGCAGCCTGATTAGATGAATAGTGAACCGCCACCGAATAGCCTTTGGCAGCCAGTTCCAGGGCTATCCCCCGGCCCAAGCCCCTGCTCGATCCCGTGACCAGCGCCACGGCAATCGCGCCCTGTGTTTTAGAGACTCCCGCGACGCCCGGAGCATCGCCATGTTCTTTCGCTGACATGGTCAAAGAATCCCGTGGGCAGGCCTCTTTGTCAAGGCGACTGGCTTCGCTGGAAACGGCGTGCTCTATCCTCGAATACTGCTTCCTCCTGGCAACCCGTAAAATCGAGGATATATTTCTTGACATCGTTGT
>DFYR01000008.1 GCA_002383375.1 Spirochaetaceae bacterium UBA4077 | reverse complement strand
AATGCGCTATTAGCTGGCTATGACCCGCAGTTCATCGCGGTAGAAATGAAAAAACTCTGGGAATGGCGTGCCTGGCATACGCAGATTGAGTTGGATGTATCTTATGAGGAGACCTGGATGAGGTTGAGGCGGACGCCGCTGAAGCAAGGCAAGGACTACCTTCCCAAACATGTTGTGGCATAATGATGCTATACTTAGCGGTTGTTCGGCTTACTTATTGAACCAACATTCTTGGTGGCACTCTAAATTCGTTTTAACCGAATTTTAACATTTTACGCATAAAAAACTTACATTGCTTTCGTATCCTTGCCGCGAAACCTATTTTAAAGGAGAAAATCGATGAAGAAAGCGCTTGCAGCGGTCCTGATTCTTTTCGCGGCACTATCCCTGGGAGCCCAGGCGAAGTATTCCTGGCTGGATAAGGTATCCGACGATGTTGACGGAATTCTGCCGGGCATCAACCCCATGAAGGTTACCGGACGTATCGTCACCGCCGGCTCCTCCACGGTCTATCCTCTCTCGGAGGCTGTCGCCGAGCAGTTTGTCAAAGAAGGTTTCGGCGGCCAGATCACAATAGACTCCATAGGCTCGGGCGCGGGCTTTGACCGCTTTACCAAGACCGGCGAGACCGACATTTCCAACGCCTCGGCCAAAATCAAGCAGAGCAATATCGAAGCGGCGGCCAAACTCAATCCTCCTCGCCTCCCCATCGAATTCCGCATCGGCACCGATGCCCTGGCCGTGGTCGTCTCCTCTACCAACGACTTCGTGAAAAACCTGACTATCGCCGAACTGGCTACGATCTTCTCCACCGCCCAGTACTGGTCCGACGTGAGAAAGGAATGGCCCAGGCAGGAGATCAAGCGTTTCTCCCCCGGCACCGATTCGGGAACCTTCGACTACTTTGTGGAGCACGTCTTCAAGAAGGACAAGAAGCCCATCCTCTCGGCCAGGAACCTCCAGCTCTCCGAGGATGACAACGTGCTTGTCCAGGGCATTCTCACCGACCAGTTCGCCATCGGTTACTTCGGCTACGCCTACGCCGCGGAGAACAAGGGCAAACTCAAGGCCGTATCGATCGAAGGTATCGAGCCCAACCAGGCAACCGTGGACGCCGGCACCTATCCCCTGGCCAGACCCCTTTTCCTCTACTCCGATGCGGGCATCATACGGGGCAAGCCCCAGGTTGCCGCCTTCCTTACCTACTATCTTACCTACGTGAACGATCTCATAAAGAAGGTAGGTTACTTCCCGGCTCCAAAGGCGGATCTCAAGAAATCCAAGACCCTCCTGGCCGAAGCTATGAGGGGGCTTTACTAAAAAACCATGGGCTTTAGAAAGGCTTCTAAGCGCTCCGATCAACCGGCCTGGGGCTTGTTGAAACGCCCCAGGCCGGGGGAGACGATCATTCAGTCTTTATTATTCTTTGCCGCCTCTATATCCATCTTCACCACCTTCGGCATCGTCGCGAGTCTGGGCATAGAGGCCTTTACTTTCTTTAAAAAGGTATCTTTGGTCGAGTTCTTAACCGATACGGTCTGGCAACCCGCCATAGAACGGTTCGGCATCCTTCCTCTTTTGAGCGCCACGCTGGTCACCAGCTTCTGGGCTATGCTCCTGGCCTTGCCTCTGGGACTTGTAGTGGCGATTTACCTATCCGAATACGCCCCCCGCAAGATACGGAATTTTCTCAAACCCGTCCTGGAGCTTCTGGCAGGCATACCCACAGTAGTTTATGGCTACTTCGCCCTCAACACGGTCACACCCCTCATACGGAACCTTTTCGGGCAGCAGCGGGTAGATGTCTACAATACCCTGTCAGCTGGCCTGGTCATGGGCATCCTCATCCTTCCCCTCATAGCTTCCATGTGCGAGGACGCCCTCTCCTCGGTGCCGCGTTCGCTCAAGGAAGGGGCGTACGCCATGGGCGCCAATAAGCTGGAAGTCTCTCTTACCGTTGTGGTGCCGGCGGCTTTTTCGGGAATAGCGGCCGCCTTCATCCTGGGGCTTTCCAGGGCTGTAGGCGAGACCATGATCGTAGCCATGGCCGCCGGCGCAGGCCCTAATCTCACCCTCAATCCCTTCAAGTCGGCGGAAACCATGACTGGCCACATCGTCCGAATTTCCGGTGGCGATCTTTCCTATGATTCCATGGATTATCAAAGCCTCTTTGCCATAGCCTTGGTCCTCTTTATCGTGACCTTAGGTTTGAATATGCTCTCATCCCGGATCGTGCGACGCTTCAGGGAGGTCTACGAATGAGTTCCACGCTTCCCGCCGCAGGCCGACTCGACTCCAGGCTCGAAGAGCGCCGCCGGAAATCAGGGCGCTGGAAAATCGTCTTTTTAACCTGCACGATCGTTTCGATCTTTTTTCTGGCGGCTCTTCTGGCAGGGATCGTGAACCAGGCATTCGGTTACGTCCTGGTTCAGACCGAAATAGATCCGGTGAGCCTAGTTTCCCACGGCGGGAGCCTGGAAGGACAGGATATACAGGATCTAAATCTGATTCTGCAGGAGAATCTATCCCGACGCTTGTATCGCAAACTCGACGCCGAGTCCCCGCTGGCGAATCGGAGCAAGACCGAACTTCTGACTATCATCGACACGGAAATACTCAAACCCCACGTGGTGGCCACTTGGAGCCTTTTCGAAAGCGTCTTTTTCAAGAACGCCGTCATTGAAAGCGCAGGCCGCGATTACATGGGAGGGAGCCTGCAGTTCCGCTCCTGGGTGAGCGGAAGCCTTCTTGCGAACTCCCAGTCATCGGATCCCCTTCGCAGTGGAATCCGCGGCGCAATCCTAGGTTCATTGCTGACCATATTCTTCACTATTCTCATTGCCCTGCCCCTGGGCGTGGCAGCAGCAGTCTGGCTGGAGGAATACGCCAAGGACAATCGGTTTAACCGTATGATCCGTACCAATATCTACAACCTGGCAGGTGTCCCCTCGATCATCTACGGCATGCTCGGCCTCGCGCTCTTCGTGAGGGCTATGGCTCCCCTTACCTCGGGCGCGACCTTCGGCGTTCAAGCCGAAGGATCTTCCTTGGATGGCAGGACGGTCATTTCAGCCTCATTGAGTTTGGCAATCCTCGTACTCCCGATCATAATAATCAATGCCCAGGAGGCTATGAGGGCAGTGCCCCAAGGCTTGCGGCATTCCAGCCTTGCCCTGGGCGCCACCAGATGGCAGACGGTTTGGCACCATGTCCTGCCGGCCTCGGCGGACAGAATTCTCACGGGAGCGGTGCTGGCTATATCCAGGGCCTTGGGAGAAACAGCTCCCTTGGTCGTGGTAGGAGCATCCACCTTTCTGTCCATGGACCCCTCGGGACCCTTTTCTAAATTCACCACCCTGCCCATACAGATCTATCAATGGAGCGCCAGGCCTCAGCAGGAATTCAGGAACCTCGCAGCCGGAGCCATCATCGTTCTTTTGATCCTCCTTCTCTCCCTCAACGCCAGCGTAATCTTAATGCGCAATAAATACAGCGACAAAAAGGCAGCCTCCCAATGAAGACAGCAGCATGCCTAGAAGTGATCAACCTTACAATTGAGTATTCCAACGGACATCAGGCGGTCAAAGACCTGACCATGAACATCGACCGCAACGCGGTCACCGCCATAATCGGCCCCTCGGGCTGCGGCAAGAGTACCGCGTTGCGCGCCTTCAATAGGATGAACGAGTTGATACCGGGCACGAAGACCACAGGCCAGGTTCTTTTTCGCGGGGCGAATATTTACGGGGAAGGTGTCGACCCCGTGGAAGTGCGGCGATGGATAGGCATGGTCTTCCAGAAACCCAACCCTTTCCCAAAAACCATTCACGAAAATATCGCCTGGGGGGCCAGAATCAACGGATTTAAGGGCGACATGGACGAATTGGTTGAATCTAGCCTTACCCAAGTAGCCCTTTGGGACGAGGTGAAGGATAAGCTCAAGCAGAGNNGCCCTCTCCGGCGGGCAGCAGCAGCGACTCTGCATAGCCCGCGCCCTGGCGGTGAGCCCTGAAGTGATCCTCATGGACGAACCTACCAGCGCCTTGGATCCTATTTCCACCGCCAAGATCGAAGACTTGCTCGGCCAGCTGAAGCACCGCTATTCTATTGTTATCGTAACGCACAACATGCAGCAGGCCGCCAGGATATCGGATCACACCGCGTTCCTTCTTTCGGGGGACCTGGTCGAATACGCTCCGACGAAGAATATATTTTTCAATCCCAGAGATGAGCGCACCGAGAACTATATCTCGGGGCGCTTCGGTTAATAATCGATTGTGAGGGGAAGGGAATCCATGAGCAGCAGAACAGCACTCCAGGAAGAGCTGGCTAAACTCCGTTACGATATGCTCGGCATGGCCACCAGGGTTGAGGAAAATCTCGCCAAGGCCATAACCGCTCTGAAAAACCAGGACATATCCCTCGCGAAAGAGGCCAAGGCCGGGGACAAGGAGGTCGATAGGCTCCAGCTGTCCATAGAAGACACCGCGGCTGTCCTCATCGCCACTCAGCAACCCGTGGCCAGGGATCTACGGGAACTCGTCACGGTCTTTAAAGTGACGTACAATCTGGAAAGAGCGGGGGATTACACCGTTCACCTGGCCAAGACGGCGATCAAGCTGACAGGCGAAGCCCCCTTCCGACAGATCGGCAGGTTGGACCATATGGCCGGTGTCGGCCTGAAGATGATCAAGGGAGCCGTGAGCGCATACCTGAATTGGGATGTGGAGGCTGCGAGGGCGACAGCCTTGATGGACGACGAGATCGATCACGAGCACAAAGCCCTGATAGAGGAAACCTTAGGTCTCATGAAGGACCATCCGGAACTCATTCAGAGGGCTTCCAAGCTGTTGACGACCTCCAACTATCTCGAGCGCTTCGGCGACCACATGACCAATGTATGCGAGGCCGTGGTCTATATGGTGGAGGGCCGGCACCTTGAGTTAAACGACTGATCATGGTCGCTTTTCTCGGTGGGGGACTTGGGAGGGCTGGGAAACTTTGCCCTGCATGCTGCGATCAGTATCTTGATGACAAGTAAAGCAGGAGGGACTATGGCCAAAGCCAGGATCCTTGTCGTCGAAGACGATGAAGATATCCGGGAACTTCTCTCCTACACTCTCCAGGCTGAAGGCTGGGATGTACTGCCCGTGGTATCCGCCGAGGAAGGACTCTCCCAATTGCAGTCCAGGGACTTTAACTGTGTCATACTTGATCTCATGCTGCCGGGTATCGACGGATTCGAATTCCTGAGACGATCCAAGAACCTGGCCGGCAAGGACCATATCCCCATCATCATCACCACCGCCAAGGGCGAGGATGCCGATGTCGTAGCCGGGCTCGAGCTGGGCGCTGAAGACTATGTGGTAAAGCCCTTCAGCCCGCGGGTCCTGGTGGCTCGTATCAGGACAGCCCTCAGGCGGAGTCAGGAGCGGTCTCCGGGTAAGAAGGCTTCGACCATGATCCGCAGAGGGTCCCTTGTCCTGGATTCCCTGCGGCATGAGGCTTTTTTCGAGGAACGCGCCCTAGAGCTGTCGGCCACCGAATTCTCGATACTTAAATGCCTCATGGACGAGCCGGGCAGGGTATTCTCCCGAGGCCAGATCATCGATGCGGTAAAGGGCCAGGATTACCCCGTCACCGACCGGTCGGTGGATGTGCAGATACTCTCAATCAGGAAGAAATTAGGTAAAGGGGGCGCCCTCGTGGAAACGGTCAGGGGCGTAGGGTATCGATTCCGGGCTGAACCATGAAAACACTATTCGGCAAGACCCTAGCGTCTCTTCTTGGCTTAAGCCTTGCCCTCTGCCTGGTCTTCGCACTACTGTCCATCACCCTAATAAGACAGATCCATGACGAGATAAACGACAGAGCCCTGGGCGAGACGGCCAACTTGTTGGCGGCTTACATGCCCACCCCTTCCGATTCCAGCGTCTTGCAGCGCTGGGCTCTCGAAGCCGGGAGGACATCTCCGTACCGGATTACCGTCGTGTACCCCAACGGAAAGGTTGCAGCCGATTCCAAGGCCGATCCTGCCGGAATGGAAAACCATGGAGACAGACCTGAAATCATCCAAGCCCTCTCGGGAGTCCAGGCCAAGGCTACCCGAAAATCCAGCACCCTCGACATGGAGCAGCGCTACATAGCCCTGCCTGTAAAAGATCAGGAAGGCAAGATTATAGCCGCCTTCAGGCTGTCCCTGGATACCCCGGCCATGGAGTCCAGACTCTCCGAATTGCAGTTCCTTCTGGTCACCGTAATCGCTCTCGCCGCCGTCCTGGCATCCCTGGTAGCCTTGTATCTTTCCCGGGGTATCACCCGGCCCCTTGGGCTCTTGGCCGCTGCAGCCGAATCCCTGCCCCGGAGCGGCTCCGACGCTGAGGGATTGATTCCGCGAAGCGGCTTAGTACTCAAAGATAAGCGACACTATATTCGCAGTACCCGAGAGATACAAGTTTTGAGCGATGCCCTGGACTCCATGGCCGGGGAACTCTCGGCCCGGGTTAAATCAGCCGAGGCCAAGGAGAGGGAAGTGGAGGCCATCCTTGAGGGCGTCTCGGAAGCTGTTCTCGCCCTGGATTCCGAACTCAATCTTCGCTTGGCCAACAAGGCAGCCCGGCAGCTTTTCAATTTTTCTCTGGACTCTCGTGTAGCAGACTCCACAGCTGTGGTATCAGGGGGCGCAACCGCCGGGGCCGCAGCCCCGGCGGTTGCGCCTTCCTGGCTCACCAAGAAATCCAAGCACTGCCTTCTCGAAATAGCCCATTCTTCAGAGCTTGAGGAGGTAGCGCGCAGAGCCCTGGAAACCACCGCTGCGACTGAAGCCGATATCACGCTTTACCGTCAGGGTAGTCAGCGAAGTTTTCAGGTTCTCGCCGCGGCGTATGGATGGCAACAGGGCGTTGACAAACCGGAGGGCGTCGTGCTGGTCCTGAACGACATTACGGTTCTACGTCGCCTGGAGACAGTCCGAAGAGATTTTGTCGCTAATGTATCCCATGAACTGAGAACTCCCGTACAGCTGGTAAAGGGCTTTGCCGAAACCCTTACAGATGGTGCCCTGGAAGATCCCTACAAGGCCAGGCGCTTCGTGGAAATAATCGACCGAAACGCGGCTAGAATGGAAAGACTTATCGACGATCTCTTGTCCCTGGCTAAACTCGAACAGGAGGAGAGGGGAAGCCTCGAAACGAAACCTGAAAACCTCCGTGAGCTTATCAAGGAGGCTGTAGCCTCTATTGAATATGCGGCGGCGACAAAAGGTCTCAAGCTCGAACTAGATTGCCCTAACGATATCATCGTCGCAGTAAACGGCGGCCTCATAGTCCAGGCAGTTTTCAATCTCCTGGATAACGCAGTCAAATACTCGCCCAGAGCCGGGGCTGTCTCGGTCTTTGCCAAGCAGACCGATGACCTTGTTCGTATCGAGGTCAGGGATAATGGCCCCGGCATCCCCGCCGCCGAGCTGCCCCGCCTTTTCGAGCGTTTCTACCGGGTCGATAAATCCCGAAGCCGGGAGCAGGGCGGGACAGGTCTTGGGCTGGCAATCGTCCGCCATATCGCGCAAGTCCATGGAGGCACGGTTGGTGTGGAGAGCTGGGAAGGGGAGGGCTCCCTGTTCTGGATTCAAATAAATGCCTAAAATGATAAGCTATATTATTTCTAAAAGGAGATATAAGTTTAAGATGCATGATTTAAAACAGGGAGAAAAGGGATTTTATATCGGTGATGAGGATGCGCCCCTGGCGGATATCAAAATAAGCCGAAAAGAAAACCTTGCGATAGTGATCGAGCACACTAGGGTTTCGGAAACTCTCAAAGGCCAGGGCATTGGCGGCCGCTTAGTAGAGGCGGTGGTGGAGCTGGCAAAAAAAGAGGGGCTAAAAATCCTGCCTCTCTGTTCCTATGCCCGTGCCTATCTTCAAAAGAAACCCGAGTACAAGGACTTGCTCCTATAAAGCTCATCTGGGACAATTAAAAAAACCGCCTTGAAAAAGGCGGTCTTTTTAT
>DFYR01000019.1 GCA_002383375.1 Spirochaetaceae bacterium UBA4077 | reverse complement strand
TCAACCTCAAAGGCACCTTCTTCTGCTGCCAGGCGGTGATTCCCGTCATGGCCGAAAAGAAGAAGGGAGCGATCGTCAACATCTCAGCCCTGGCCGCCCATTACAGAGCCACCATGGCCGGCGTTCAGTACACTGCCGCCAAGGCTGGCGTCGAAGGCCTTACCCGCCAGCTGGCCTACGACTTTGGTCCCGACAATATCCGCATCAACGCCGTAGCCCCCACCGTCACCCTCACCGGCGATCGTACCAAGGGTCTCTGGGAAGACAAGACACCGGAAGAGCGGGCCAAAACAGTGGCCAACATCCCCTTGAGGCGCCTTTCCGAGCCCAGAGAGGTGGTGGCCGCCGTCATTTTCCTGGCCTCCGACGAGGCTAGCTACATCACCGGCATAACCCTGGACGTGGTGGGCGGCCGCTATTTGAGGTAAGGCAAACCCGGTGCGCCGGGCGCTTTAAACCCGGCACTGGCAGTTATTGCATGCCGCAGGCGCGCCAGGTCAGCCCCGCGGGCAAGTATTGCGAATCGGCCGCAGGCGCCTAGCGAGGAGCCGGCAGCCTCGACGAACGCACAAGGAGGATTGGTTGTGAAAAAGAAACTCATGATCCACGACTTCTACAAAATGAAGAAGGAAGGGAAAAAGGTGACCTGGCTTACCGCCTACGATTATCCCACCGCCACCTTCGCCGAGGCCGCCGGCCTGGACATGCTCCTGGTGGGCGACTCCCTGGGCATGTGCGTTTACGGCTACCCCGGCACCGTCCCCGTCACCATGGACCAGTGCATCGTCCACTCCGAAGCAGTGCGCAGAGGCGCCCCCAACACCTTCGTCATCGGCGACATGCCCTTCTTGAGCTACCAGGTATCCGACGCCGACGCGATAATCAACGCAGGCCGCTTTATGAAGGAAGCGGGTGTTGACGCAGTAAAGCTCGAAGGCGGCAAGCGCGTCGCCGGCCGCATCCGCGCCCTGGTGGACGCAGGTATATTGGTCTGCGGCCATATCGGCCTCACCCCCCAGAGCTCGGGCCAACTGGGCGGCCACAAGGCCCAGGGCCGCACCGTCGAATCGGCGCGCATGGTCATCGAAGACGCCCTGGCTGTCCAGGAAGCAGGAGCCCAGCTCATCCTACTGGAGGCTATACCCCCAGAAGTGGCGGGCTTCATCGCAAGAAAGCTTACGATTCCCGTGTATAGCATCGGCGCCGGCCCGGAATGCGACGGCCAGCTCCTGATCATCGCCGACCTCATTGGCCAGTTCCAGGCCTTCTCGCCCAAGTTCGTCAAGAAATACGCCGACGTGGCTACGGTAGTCACCGACGCCATGAAAGCCTACGTGGCCGACGTCCAGGCCGGCGCCTTCCCCGCCGACGAGCACTGCTATCACATGATCGAAGGTGAAAAGGAAAAGTTCGACGCCCTGATCAGAGAATACGAATAAACCAAGGGCGGCCTGTACGCGGGTCGTCCTTGTTCCATCAGCACTCAGACGGCGACTGCCCGAAGGATACGACGCGGCGCGGAGCCGGGAGTCCAAGTAAGGAGCATATATGGTTTTCCAGAACAGCATGAAGCGAGCCCTCAAGGAGGGAAAGACAGTCTACGGCCCCATGGTCTCCGAGATCAGGAGCCCCGGCATGGCCACCTTCTTCGCCAACGCCGGTTTCGATTTTTTCTTTCTCGATACTGAACATTCCTGCTTTGATCTCCAGACCGTAAGCGACTATGTCATGGCCGCCAGGGCCTCCAACATCCCCATTATCGTGCGCCCCCCCACCAGGGAATCCCACGAGGCCCTCTCCCGTCCCTTGGACATCGGCGCCTCCGGCCTCCTCATCCCCCAGGTCCAGTGCAAGAAGGACGTGGAGAATATCGTCACCTGGACCCGCTATGCACCCCTGGGCGACCGCGGTATGGCCTTGGAGCGCCAGCACACCCACTTTGATCCCGGCGTCGCATCGGAAACCATGGCCAAGCTCAACGAGGAAGTCCTCATCGCCGTCCAGATCGAATCCAGGGACGCCATCGAAAACCTGGACGAAATCCTCTCGGTGCCCGGCATCGATGTGGCCTTCGTAGGCCCCTCGGACCTTTCCGCCTCCCTGGGCAAGCCCGGCAAGGCAACCGATCCAGTGGTCGAATCAGCCATCCAGAAGGTCATCGATGTCTCACGCAAGTACAACATCGTCCCGGGCATCCACCTCTCCAGCATCGAACAGATCAAGAAGTGGAAGGACAGGGGCATGCGCATGCTCGGCTACGGCACCGATATAAAGTTTATCCAGCAGGTCTGCAAGCAGGCCGTCCAGGATCTTCGGGCGCTAAACTAAACCACGAGCCATTTCGGGGAGGATGCACCATGGACAGCATCGCGGCAAATCTTAAACCGGAGTATTACAAGGTAAAGGATTTTCGCCTTCTTTCAGGAGAAGTCCTCCCCGAAATGACCGTAGAATACCTATCCCTAGGAAGTCCGAAGCGGGATGCCCAGGGTAGAATCGACAACGCCGTGCTCTGGTGCCACGGCTGGAGCGGCTCGTGCATCCAGGGGCCGACCCTTTACGGCAAGGCCTTTGGCCCCGGCCGCCCCCTCGATCCTGATCGTTACTACATAATCTGCCCATCATCCCTGGGCTCCCCCGGATCATCCAGCCCATCCACCTCCGGCCTCGGTCCGGACTTCCCCGGCTACACCATCGCCGATATGGTCGAAGCACAGCGTCTCCTCCTCACTCGCCACCTGGGGATCTCCCACCTTCGGGGCATCGCCGGAGGCTCCATGGGCGGCCACCAGACCCTTCAGTGGATCACGGGCTATCCCGATTTCATGGACTGGGCCATTCCCATAGCCACGGGGCCCTCCACAACCGGCAGGGTGGTGGGCATCTGGGGACTCATGTCCGAGACCATAAAAGCCGACCCCGCCTACCGCGGCGGGCATTATGCGGAACAACCCAAAGACGCCCTTCGAAGGGCCTTTATGGGTACCTATCTGTGGTACTTCGCTCCCGCTTACTACCAAACCCAATTTCGAAGCCCCGAGGCCGTCATGAAAGGCCTGGAGGATGCGGGCATGGGCAACGCAGGCGCCGACGCTAACGACGTCATATGGCGCAACAACGCTATGATATCGTTCAACGTGGAGAGTAAACTTCACCAGGTAAAAGCGAAAACGCTCGTTGTAGGCGTGAACGACGATGCCCTCTATCCGCCTGTGGAAGAATTCTATCGCGTTGCCATGGGCATTCCAGGCGCGAAACTATTCGCCTACGACTCCATCCTCGGTCACATAGGCAACAGCAGGGATTTGGACAAGGCTACCGATGTCATGAAAACATTTATCGATGAGGTCGAGGGCGCCAAGTAAGCGCCCTTGTTTACTGGTGCCGCAAAGGCCGTACGGCCTTTGCGGCACTCCACAATGCTTCTTAAAATCGGCCAACGCGTTTATCGCTCTGATACCGCGTAACGTTTAATTCATTACCAATACAGTACGGCCCAGGCTCTGGCCATTCCTAATAGCCGCCAAGCCTTCATTCGCCTTTTCCAGAGGCAGGGTTTTGGACACATAGGGCTGTATGAGACCACGCTCCACTATAGAGATCACTTCCCGCAGCTCCTGTCTCGTGGTCGCCTTGATACCGTGAATAGTCCATTCGTTGTTATGCACATCCAGCATCCTAAAGCAGACAGGATCCACAGGATCGTAGCCGAGAGAATAATAATGGCCGCCCTTTTTCAGGCAGCCCAAGGACCAGTCGACTGATTCCTTCCTGCCTACACCGTCTATGATAAGATCTACTCCCTTGCCGCCCGTTAGGTCTCTCACCTTCGCCGCCGAATCTTCCTTACGAGGATTCGTCGTGCGTTCGACGTTGAACGATCTGGCGAGCTCGATAGCCTTTTCGTTCACGTCTGCGCCGATTGTGAGTGCACCCATCGCCAAGGCCAGTTGGACAGCGTGGATACCCAGGCCCCCCAGTCCGATGATAAGCACGCTGTTTCCCATACCCAGGCGCGCGAGGCGGTTAAGAGCATGATAGGGAGTTGCCACAGCGTCCGGCAGAATAGCCATGCGCTCGAAGGACATTCCGGACTCGAACGTGCAGAAATTGGCCGCAGGCATGGCGATATATTCAGCGAAGCCTCCGGGCAGCTCGAATCCTATCCGTTTTATGGAGGTACAGAGGTTCTCTCTCCCCGTGAGGCAAAGCTCGCAATTTCCGCAAGGCAGTATATGAAACGCCACTCCTTTGTCGCCCAACTTAAAGCCGCGTACATCCTTGCCCAAGGTTACAATCTCGCCCGCCACTTCGTGACCTGGCACATGAGGCAAGCGGATGCTCGCTCCCAGCTGGCCCGATACCAGCTTGATGTCCGTCTGGCACATCCCGCATGCCCGCACCTTGACCACTATTTCTCCGGGTCCGGCCACAGGTTCCGGCAGGTTGGAAAGCCTGAGATCAGCGTTGTACGATTCTAGAACCATTGCCTTCATTGTAGCACCCTTTCAGCGCGGCCAGGCTGGCTATTCCGCCCCTTACCGCCTCGCACTATTTGCCTACGTCCAAGGTCCTGAACTCGTCGCCGAAATCGTGAGCCGCCGTAAAGCCCCCGTCCACCACGATCGTCTGCCCGGTTATGTAATCAGCGCCCGGAGAGCTCAGGAAGAGCACTACTGGCACGATGCAATCTGTGTTCCCCGTTCCCAGAGGAACGGCCTCGTTCACCCTGCGCCCCACCGGCGAGTTGTGTACGGCGGAAGATCCCGGGGTTCTGATGAATCCCGGGGCAATGCAGTTTACGTTGATCTTGTAGGGAGCCAATTCCAGGGCTAGGATCCGCGTGAGCCCCATCATGCCACTCTTGGCCGCGCTGTAGGGAGGGGATGCCACTGCCACCAAGCCTACCACCGAAGAAAGGTTGATGATCTTGCCCTGCTTGCGTTCGATCATATGCGGCGCCACGGCCTTGGAAACCAGGAACGCCGATTTCAAGTTCGTGTCGATGATCTTGTCCCAGGTCTCCTCCGGTGTCTGCAGCAAGGGCAGGCGCTTCAGGTACCCTACGTTGTTCACCAGCACGTCGATCTTGCCGAATTCGGCTATTATCGCCTTAACCATGGCTTCGACCTGATCGCCCTTGGTCACGTCAACCTTCATGGTCGTGGCCTTGCCGCCGGCTACGACGATCTCCGCCACCGTTTCCTTCGCCGCCTCCTCGTTGTAATCAGGGCATACAACCGTGGCGCCCTCGTCGGCAAAAGCCTTGCAATAAGCCTTGCCCAGCCCCATGCCGCCCCCGGTAACAACCACTACCTTATCCTTGAACTGTCCAGAACCCATCATCGACTCCCTTGAATTAAAAACAATGCATAGATTAGGGACAGGATAACAGGAAATGCGGGATCGACAGGAAATTACTTCAGTATGCCTGTAAGTCTTGAAAGTCCTGTTATCCTGTCTTGCTAGCCTGTCCTGCAGCCTGTCTCGCTAGCAGACGGAAAACTCTTTCAGGAACGCAACAGTGGCGTCCACCCAACCCTCGATTATCGCCCTGCCCTTTTCGGGAGTGGCGGCCATGGGGTTGCCCAAAGAGCCCGATTTAGTCTCCTCGTTAGACGAGCGATACACCGAGAAGCTTATGTCCTTGAACTTGATCTTGTGCAGACCCGCGAAGGGAGCGCCGGGTATCGGCACCGCCGGCGACTCGGCCACAGCCTTGTCCATCTTCACCGTCTCCGGCGCGATAGCCATGATTACCGACGTCATGATCTCGCCTGCGTGGGTAAATTTTCCCTCTTTAATATCTATCTTCCTGGATGCCATAACCTCGGCTGACACATGCCATAGATTGACCAAACCCACCAAGACTCCCTCGTCCCTCAGCTCAAGCCCGATGGTTCCGATAGGCTCGTCGTTGAAGGTATGGGGGCTCACGAAGAAAATGTGGGTAAAGCCGTTCCGCACCAAGCATCGGCAGTACTGGCGCAGATAGTCTATCAGGCTTTCCTTCGAGAGCCCGATCATGCCGGGAAAATTCTTGTGCCATTCGCTGGTCCCTACGGTAATCAGGGGCGCCAGCACGGCGCCGGATTTTTCCGCCGCCAGGGCAGCCACATGCTCGGCGGCCATGGAATCCGCCGCCAGAGGCAGGTGCGGCCCCTGCATTTCTATAGCCCCGATCGGTACTATGACAGTCTTTGTCGTCTTCACCGCCTCGGCCAGCTCCATCCAGGTCATCAATTCCATTCGTTTTAGCATTCTGTCCACCTTTGCTCGAATTCGAGACTGTTCTCAAGGCGCCTTGCCCGGATTCAATCTTCGATTGCTCATTAAAGATCGGGGCGCCTGCATAGACGCCCCACAAAGATTTTCCGAAAGTCACCCTGCTCTAGATCCTTAGTACTTCATCACCGAAAGTGGGGGTAGGACTTCCTCGCCGCCGTAGGATTCGAGCACGGTGTACCAGTCGTTCGGATTCTTCCTCTCCGAGAGCCCCTTGCCCTTCATGATGAATGTCACGTTCTTCGCTATAGGCTGATGGTCGATCCTGAAGGAAGCCGGACCTTTCACCGTATTGAAGGTGCCGGTGGCCAGAACCTTGGCTACCTGCTTGGGATCGAAGGATCCAGCCTTCTCCACGGCCTGGAAAATATATTGGGTGGCCACGTAGCAGGCGGTTCCCATATTGTCGGGCGGCTCGTTCCAGCGCTTCATGTACGCGTCGGAATAAGCCTTGATGCTCGACACCAGCTCCTTGTCTACCAGGCCGCCCACGTCGTAGTAGAACCAGGTCTGGGCATAGAGCTTAGCCAAAACCTCGGGCGCAAATCCCTTGGACTCGGTATTGGAAATCCAGCAGTAGAAAATATCCATCTGCTTGTCGATGCCCATGTCGATCGCCTGCTTGACTAAGGCGATGCCGTCGGCGCCGGTGAGGCTGTTCACCAAGAAATCAGCCCCCGAAGCCTTGGCCTTGGAAAGCGTGGCGGAATAATCCGTGGTGCCCATATTCACCGCGTCCTTGCCCACCAGCACGGCTCCGAAGTCCTTACAGGCGGCCTCCAGACCCTCGCGGATCGTGGTGCCCCAGGAATCGGCGCGCTCCACGTAGAAAAGTGTCTTCTTGCCCAGCGTCTTCACGATCGACTTGCCGGTGATATAACCGATGCTCCAGGGGGTGAAGGTCGGGGTGTACATTGCGTCGGCGGGGTTGCCCTTGAGCAGGGCGTCCTTGGCGGGGACGAAACCCGGCAGATAAATGACGGGATTAATCTTGGTCTCTTCATTGAGGGCGCCCGACATGGGATTCCAGATACCGCCAGTTACCGCCACGGCTCCCTTGTCCAGCATTTCCCTAAATCGGCGCACGCCCACGTCCAGCTTGGCTTCGTCGTCGGCGATGAAGGTTTCGACCTTCACGTTGCCCCAGGGCATCTTCAAGCCGCCGGCGGCGTTGACCTGCTCAACGGAAAGAAGGAAGGATTTTCTCTGACCCTCGGCCAGTCCGGCGAGAGAGCCAGTCAGCGAAGAAAGAAACCCGATCTTGAACACATCGGGCTGATTTTTCTGTGCCATCACGGGTGAGAGGCTGAGCATGGCGACCAGCGCCAGCATCAGAGCCTTCGGGAAGAACTTCTTCATGTGGTCCTCCTTGATCCGAGACGAAGGGGATGAATCTCGATCGGCCCGAGATCATTCAGTCGTAAAAAAGATGTCTATTTATACAATTGTATAACAGTCCCACGATCTGTCAATCTTTTTTTACTGATATTCAAAGCTTTTTCAAGAGTCAGACAGGCTTAAAACAGCTACACTAATAATGCATATTTTCGTCAATTTTTATGCGAAAAACATAAAAATTGACGAAAATACAAAGTCGATGATAATGGTTTAAAGACTTTTATAATCACTTATTTTTTTCTAATTAGTCGTAATCTTTTTACGTTCCTTTGATTCTTTCAAAATGCCGCTAATCGTTAAAAAGCCTTGACGCACCGCATGTTCAGGATTCAGATCGGACCGATGTTCTCCCGATAAATACCCCGAATACCCTATCGAATCTAATACATCTAGAATTGAAGAAAAGTTAAGATGTCCTGCTCCGGGGTATCGGCGGTTTGAGTCTGCATAATGAAAGTGAAAAATCCTATCCTTTGCAAG
>DFYR01000017.1 GCA_002383375.1 Spirochaetaceae bacterium UBA4077 | reverse complement strand
CTCTTGTCCCCGGCGGTAATCAGGGAGATACGGTCCGACGCCACCGACTACGCCGAAAGCCATGCCATCGACGTATTCTCGGAAAACCTTAAGAATCTTTTGATGCAGCCGCCCCTCAGGGGCTCCAGGGTGTTGGGGATAGATCCCGGCATCAGGACAGGCTCCAAGTGCGCCGCCCTGGACGAAACGGGTAAGTTCCTGGACTATTTCGTCATCANNAGGAAGCCAAGAAGGCCATCGCCGCGTCGGTAAAAAAGCACGCTATCGAGATCATCGCCGTGGGCAACGGCACGGCGAGCCACGAGGTCCAAGCGGCGGTGGCGGCTTCGATAGAAGAGAACGGCCTGGGCTGCAGCTTCACCGCCGTGGACGAGGACGGAGCTTCGGTCTATTCGGCATCGGACATGGCCAGGGAGGAGTTCCCCGAGTTGGATCTCACCATCAGGGGAGCCATCTCCATCGGCCGCCGCCTCCAGGACCCGCTGGCGGAGCTGGTGAAGATCGATCCCAAGAGCATCGGCGTGGGGCTGTATCAGCACGACGTGAACCAGAAAAAACTAACCGAGCGCCTGGACGAAGTCGTGGGATCCGTGGTCAACCAAGTGGGGGTCAACCTCAACACGGCCAGCCACGCCCTCTTAAAGTACGTTTCGGGCATCAACTTCGGCCTGGCCCGGAAAATCATCAAATTCAGGGAAGAAAAGGGAGCTATTAGTTCCAGGTCGATGCTGACCCAGATACCGGGCCTGGGCGAAAAGACCTTCGAGCAGTGCGCAGGCTTCCTGAAAATACCCGAAAGCGAGAACGAACTGGACAACAGCTGGGTCCATCCCGAAAATTACGCCCTGGCCGCCAAGGCGCTGGCGATAATCAAGGCGGGCGCTGATCCCAGCCGCGAGCAGCGGACGGCCCTCAAGGAAAAATACTCCGTCGGCGACACCACCCTGGACGATATCATCGCGGAGCTCAAAAAACCCAACCGCGATCCGCGCGAAAACTTGCCGCCTCCCATCCTGCAGAAGGGCGTGCTTTCCTTTGACGACCTCAAGGAAGGCATGAAGGTCACGGGCAAGGTGAAAAACGTGGTGGATTTCGGCGCCTTTATCGACATCGGCATAAAAGAGAGCGCCCTCATACACGTTTCCGAGCTCTCGGACCGCTTTGTGCGCGACCCCATGGAGGTGCTCAAGGTCGGGGACGTGAAGGAGTTCACGATCATTAGCCTGGACGGGGCGCGGAAGCGCATTGGGTTGTCGCTTAAAGCAGGCGGGTCCACCAAAACGCCGACAGGCAAGGCTGAAAGCGTTCGAAATCAGACAGGATCTACAGGATATTCCCAGGAAAATCACCAGGATTCACGGCAAAACAGGCCGGGAGAGCGTCTTCGCGAGCGCAGGCCGGAGCACTCCCATGACCGCCTGAGTGAGCGTTCTCAGGAGCGCCCGCAGGAACATCCGCAGGAGCGCCCGCAGGCGAAGATACGACTCAGGCCGAAGGATGCGCCAGTATCCGGGCGAGGCACTCCGCTTTCCGGACAAGGAGTCCAGCCCTCCGAACGAGGCGTTCCGGCGTCAAGAAATCCGGAACGGAGAGGTCAGGAAGCCAGAGGATTCGAGCGAAAGAACCAGGAATCCTACGCCCGCCCCCGCCAAAACCGGGAGGACGATGGCATGACCTACAATCCCTTCGCGGATTTTTTCAAGAAACGCTGAAATCGGGCAAAGGCCGGAAAACGGCGGCGGGGTCGGAAANNGCCAAACGCGCCGAACACGCCGACCGCGGCAGAAGGTCGAGGTCGGCGAAAAACTAATTCCGGCATTAAGCTTGCCAATCCAGGTGAAACTTGGTATTGTTGAAGTGCCCCGTTGAAATGTTCGGAGCCGGACCCCACGCCGCATCCCCAACCCCGCGGCGACCCAACCCCCGGTCTTCGACGTTGCAACGGGGCTTTTTTTGTCTGCGCACGTAGCAGGGCTCACGGTATGCTAGTGTTGACCACTAGCAATGGGATGGCTTATTTGGGCGATATGAATGCTTGTTTTTAGCCTGTCTTTAGGCGCAGTGCAGCAGGAGGTTTTAAATAACCGGCGGTTTTGTTGTTGAATTTTCAGAAGAGCCGGAGGTTTCTTCTTCAATCGCCCCAGTGGTCACCGCAGGGATTTCGGACTGGGGCAAGGCTTCTTTCTGCGCTTCGCTTTTTTCGATTTTCTTGTTGAGCTTGTCCTTTTCCCGCTGAAGCTTGGAGACTCTTCGCTTAAGACCGAAAGACTGGAACTTTTTCATTACTACCGAAGGAGCCATCAAAAGGCTTCCTATTATAAAGCCTATTATAAGCGCGATGATGAGAAGGAGGGAAAGCGAGCCGGTAACCGACCAGGATATGAAGGTTACCGTGACTGTTTCGGTATTCTGAACCGCGAAAAGCACCGAGGCTATGATCAGCGCCAGAATGAGAATTGTATTGATAACCTTCATGGAGAGCCTCCCCCGCGACACTAGCGGAAAGACCGGCGATGCGGTCCTTCCATATTACAAAACGGCCATGGTCAGTATATCATGCCTTTGAGAGGGAGTGCAAAAGGATGGATCAAGGGATAGCCAGGGCATATATAGCAATATTGAGGGAAGAGCTGGTTCCCGCCATGGGCTGTACCGAGCCCATAGCGGTCGCCTACGCGGCCGCCGCGGCGCGGCGCCTGTTGGGCAGAACCCCCGAATCCATCCATATCCGCTGCAGCGCCAATATCGTCAAGAACGTCAAAGGCGTAACGGTGCCCAACACAGGGGGCCTTAAGGGCATAGCCGCGGCGGCCGCGGTCGGGGCCCTCGGCGGCGACCCCGATCGCGAACTCCAGGTCCTTCAGTCGGTCACCCCGGAGCACATCGAAGAAGCCAATTGCTTCCTGGCCTCGGGTTGCTGCACCACAGACCTGGCCGAGGGCAAGGACGGCATCTATGTTGAAGCCATTCTTCGCTCCGGCAGCGACGAAGCCAGGGTCGTCATCGAACATACCCACACCGGCATTAGCCTCATGGAAAGGAACGGAACCCCCATTCTCGCGGCGGACAGCCAGGCCCATGCGAATACAAAAAAACCATCCAATCTAGTCCCTTCGATTTCCAAAATGAAGTCCAAAGCTGCTTCCGCCGAAGCTGCACCGCCTGCCCCGGCTACTGCCGAAACCGACCGCATCAGCAGCGACAGGCGTGAATACAGCCTCCTCAACGTTCGGGACATCCTGGAATTCGCCGCAACCGTGAATCTCGACGATATCGCCGAGCTCATGCGCGGCCAGATACGCATGAACAGCGCCATAGCCGACGAAGGCCTCTCGGGGGACTACGGCGTTTCTGTGGGCAAGAACTTGCTCAAGTATGGCGGCAACGACCTTCGGGTCAGAGCCCGCGCCCGGGCGGCGGCGGGAAGCGACGCCCGCATGGGCGGCTGCGCCCTCCCCGTGGTCATCAACTCCGGCAGCGGCAACCAGGGCCTCACCGTCAGCCTCCCTGTCATCGAGTACGCCGCCGCCCTGGGCTGCGACGAAGAAAAACTCATCCGCGCCCTGGTCATCAGCAACCTCGTCTCCCTGGAGCAGAAGGAATATATTGGCAAACTCTCGGCTTACTGCGGGGCAGTGAGCGCCGCTGTGGGCTCCGCTGCCGCCATAGCATGGCTCAAGGACGGAACCTACGAACAAATCGCCGCCACCATAATCAATGCCATAGCAACTGCCGACGGCATCCTATGCGATGGAGCCAAGTCCTCCTGCGCCGCCAAGATCGCCACAGCCCTGGAAGCCGCCATAATGGCCCACGAAATCGGCATGGAAGAGGGTAAAAAATTCGCCGACGGCGAAGGACTCGTCGGCGCTGACGTGGAAGCCACCATACGCAACGTCGGCCAGGTAGGCTCGGTGGGCATGCGCCCCACCGACCTGGAAATAATCAAGGTAATGCTGAAGGATTGAAGCGCGATACTAATGCCGAAAAAACTCGCCCTATGAAATCCATGCCTAATCCCCAGTCAAAAGACGAAACAGCCAGTGCAACCCTCTGGATCATCCTCGCCCTGGTCAGCCATACCACCTGGGGATCCTACTCCGTATTCGCCCGCTACCTGCAGAACCACCACCATCTGGGTCCCTTGAGCATCTCAGCCCTGGCCAACGCCCTTGCCTTCTGCCTCCTGACCATCTTTACCCGTAAAAAACTCAACCTGAAAAGCCTTCCGGCAAAGGAAATACTCATCTACGCCGCTATTGTAATAGGCAGAAACCTCCTCAACCTCTATGCAGCCCGTTACACCTACGCGATCAACGTCCAGCTCATGGCACTTCTGGCACCCTTTATCGTCGCCTATATAAGCAAGATCTTCCTCAAGGAAACCCTGCCCCCTCGCACTAAACCAGCCCTCATCTTCTGCTTCCTGGGCTCAATCTTCATGATTCTAGGCGGACAGAGCGATGTCCAGGCCAAGGACAGACTCTCCAACTGGCTCGGTATAGGCCTTTCCCTGCTCGCAGGCGTTTTCCTTGCCGTCCTTATGCTGGAAATCAAGCGACTCAGCCGCAAAGGCGCCACTGCCGAAACCATCGCCTTCTACCAGTTCGGCCCCCTCTCAGCCTTCATGTTTCTGGCAAGCTTCACTATAAAGGAAGACTGGCAGCCTTGGTCGAACCTCACGCTTCCCGGAATTCTCGCCTTTCTCTACTTCGCTTTTATCGTGCTGCTTCTGGGCACAGTCCTGCAGAACAGGGGGATAGCAAAACTGGGTGCTGCCGCCTACACCACACTCCAGGCAAGCCGGCTCGTATCAGCCATACTCTTCTCCTGGCTCATTCTCGGCGAGGGTATCCAGAGCATCGCCCAAGCCTTGGGGGCCCTTATTGTGATCGCCACCATTACCTGGTATACCCTGCCGAAAAAACCCCAGCCTCCCGCAGCTGCATGACTCGAAAAATGCCACAAACTCTCCGCTTTCTATTGAATAAAGAGAGGATAGGCTAACAGGAATGACCACGATGGACAGGAAAAGACAGATACAGGCTTTTAAGAAAGATCAGGTATAGCCTGTTACTCCTGCAGCTCCTGTTATTCTGTCTGGTTATTGGGTATTACCTAAAAAATGCTGTTCGATTTTGCTTGACACATATGTTTCACTATGAGAGAATTCTGAAACAATAGTTTCAACACATCAGTGTAACCAAGAAAAGGAGGGTAATCTCCGATGCTTTTGGCGAGGATCCGCGATTCGCTTCCAGCCATGCCCTCCAATTTTCACAAGATAGGCTCCTATATTCTCGACCACGAACAGAACGTTGCCTTCGCTTCCATATATACCATCAGTCAAGCTGTGGGAGTATCCAATGCCTCCTTGGTACGCTTCGCGAAATCCCTTGGCTTGGACGGTTACCAAGCCCTCAAGCGTGAAGTTCAAGAGGAGATAAAACATCAACTCGGGCCCTATGACAAAATAGCGCTACAGGAACTGGACAGCCTGCCCGAAGAAAAGCGCCTCCAAAAGCTCTACATGAGCGAAATAAACAACCTTCGGAACACCTTCGACAAGATCCAACCTCAGACAATAGAAACCATGGCTGAAAACCTCCGTACCGCCCGACGCATCTTCGTCTGCGGCTTCGGAGCATCCGGCTATTTGGCCAAAGCCTTTGAGTACACGCTGATCAGTTCTATCAACAAAGAAGTCACCCTCATCACAGGTTCCGTATCCGACTATGCGCCCCGCCTTCGGAGTTTCGGCGCCGATGACGTCATGTTCATCATGACCTTTCCGCCCTATTCCGATGAAATCCGCCACGTGGCCCAGGTGGTGAAAGACTCCGGCGGCAGACTCAATCTCTTCACTAACTCCGCCAGCTGCCCCATATACCATCTGGCTCATTCCATAGTCCGCTGCGATACCAACTCGCTCTTACTCACCAACTCCTATGTCGGCCTTGTATCCATCCTTAACATATTGGTGCATTTGGTGTTCTTGGGCACCCAGGACAAGTCCATCGAAGTGCGCAAACAAAGCCTGGCAATGCAGGAAGATGGGTACTCGGAGATAAGCAAGGGCAGGTGAGTGCTAAAGGCCATATACCAGCCCTAGGGTAATGCGGAATGTGTTCTTGGCAAGGCTGCCTGGCAGCCTTACAGTACAGTTTCCTATAGGAGGAAGAGACATGAAAAGACTGACAGCAGTTATGCTCGTCGCCCTTTTGGCCGTCGGCGCAGCCTTCGCCCAAGGCGCCAAGGGACCGGCCCTGCGCAACCGCGACGCCGACACCCTGGTGTTCGTGCTCGCGGCAGCTCCCCAGCCCCTGGACCCGAACATCTACACCACTCTCAACGAAGCCCAGATCATGAGGGAGATCAACGAGACCCTGGTGAACATGACCCCGGACTACAAGTTCTATCCCGGCTTGGCCGAAGTGATCCCCACGGTCGAGAACGGGCTGGTTTCCAAAGACGGCACCACCTACACCATCAAGCTCAGAAAGGGCGTGAAGTTCCACAACGGTAACGCCTTCAACGCCGATGACGTGGTATTCTCCTTCAATAGGATACTTCACCACCCCAAGTCCAGCTCCAAGTCCATGTTCAGCGCCATTCTCTCGGTGGTAAAGGTCGATGAGTATACCGTCAAGATCACCTGGGGCAAGCTCAAGGATCCCTCCTACGCCACCATCCCCCTCACCTCCTGGGAAGACAGGGCCAAATATATGACCCCCTCTCCCTACGGACCGGCGCTCAACATCCTGGCCCACTACTGCTCAGGCATAGAGGATAAGGACACCACCGAAGCCGCCGGCGCCGACTACGGCACCAAGATCGTCACGGGAACCGGACCCTACAAGTTCGTGTCCTTCCCCAATCCCCAGGAAGTAAACGTAACCCGGAACGAAGAGTGGTGGGGAGATCCCAAGACCGTCGCCTTCAAGAACATCCAGTTCAGGGCTATGTCCGAACAGCCCCAGGTCAACAACGTCCTCATCACCGGCGAAGTGGATATGGCATTCAACCTCTCCAAGCTGGATCTCAAAGCCATCGAACGCGCTGGCGTGACCATCACCTCCAAGCCCGGCCTCACCATCTGGTACGGCATCTTCAGCATGGCATCCCCCCTGGTTGGCCAGGTGCGGAATGGTAAACTAGACCTCACTGGTTCCTATGAAGAACTGGACTCCACCAAGCTCAGAAGGGCGATTTTCTATTCTATCAACCCCATCCCCTTCATCCGACAGGTCGACCTCTTCAACGGACAGGCCATCCCCGCCAACCAGATGATGCAGCCGGGATTCCTGGGCTACGTCCAGGGCGCCCCCGCAGGAACCCCCTTCGCCGAGTTCACCGACAAGGACTGGTACTTCGACCGGGACAAGGCCAAGGCCGCCTTCGCCTCCCTGTCGCCGGAGTTCAAGGCTAAGCTAGGACCCGAAAGCGTAACCCTCGTCGTCGGCAACATCACCGACCGCGTCAAGATCGCCAACAACGTCAAGGACCAGGTCAAGACCACCCTGGGCGTCGACCTGATCAAGGTCGTCCCCATGGTCAACGCCCAGATCATCCAGATGAGCAAGACCGGCGAAGGCTTCGACATGGTCGTCACCGGCTGGTTCACCCCAACAGGGGATCCGGACTACACCTGCATCATCTACAACGGCGATTCCATCGGCACTGGCATGAACGGCGCCGTCTACAACAACACCATTGTCAACAGCAATATCGCCCTGGGCCGCTACACCCAGGACCCCAAGGAACGAAAGGCTGCATACGACAAGGTGCAGATCCAGCTCATGACCGACAAGCCGTATTTCCCGATGGTATACGAGAATGTCGTGTTCGGAACCCATCCCAGGGTCGGCAACATCGACAGGGCTATCTTCGGCACCAAGCTCGTGGACCTTCACCTGCTGACCAAGCAGTTCTGACCCAGGAGGGATCTCGCTCGGGCGGCAGAGTAAAACCGCTGCGCAGGATCCCGCCCCTGGCCTGGCCGGCGCAACCTTGCCGGCCAGGCCAGGGGCTCATTGCCCCGGATTCCACCAATGAGCAGATATCTATTGCGGCGTATCCTGATGCTGGTGCCCGTCCTTTTCGGCGTCACCTTCATTGTCTTCGCCCTCATGTACATTACTCCCTCCGACCCGGCCCAGATGATGCTGGGCCCCAACGCCTCGCCCGCGGCCTACAAGCAGATGAAGGCGGACATGGGACTGGACAAGCCCTTCATAATTCAGTACTTGCAGTTCCTCTTCGGTTACAAACATCCCGAGTTTGGCTATAAAGGTCTTATCTTCGGAGATTTGGGCCGATCTTATATCTCCAATAGAAATGTATTCGAGCTCATCTTAAGCTCGTTTCCCAATACACTCGTTCTCGCCGCCGGGGCACTCTTTTTCGCCCTACTGCTGGGGGTGCCCATCGGCATACTCTCGGCTACCAGGCCTTACTCCGCCCTGGACATGATCTTTACCGTTTTCTCCCTATTGGGGGCATCCATGCCCGTTTTCTGGGCGGCGATGGTGCTCATCTATACCTTCGCCAACAACCTGCGCATCTTTCCCGCCATGTCCAATCCCGGAGATTTCGTCTCCCTGGTTCTCCCCATTGTCACCTTGAGCATGTATTCCATGGCCATCATTATGCGCATGACAAGATCCTCAATGCTGGATGTCATGGAGCAGGACTACATACGAACAGCCAGGGTAAAGGGCATGGACGAGAAGGTAGTTATCTTCAAGCACGCTCTTAAAAACGCCCTCATCCCCGTGGTCACCGTAGCCGGCCTCCAGTTCGGTCAGCTCTTGGGCGGCGCCGTGCTTACAGAAAAAATATTCTCATATCCGGGCCTGGGCACCATAATGGTGGATGCCATCTACCAGAAGGACACGCCCCAGATCTTAGGCTCCGTGTGCTTCGTAGCACTCACCTTCACCTTTATGAATCTCCTGGTGGATATCCTCTACGGCTTTATCGATCCGCGCATAAAGACAAGCTACACAAAAAAGAAGGCCAGGCCTGTGGCCAAGAGGAGCGCGGCATGAGCGGCACAAAAACCTATACTCCGGGCGAATCCATTGCCCCCACAGCACGCGAGAGCAATTTCAGACGCTTCCTGCGCCGCAGTACCAAGAATTTCGGCCAGTTCTGGCGCCAGCTTTCCCGGAACAAACTGGCCGTAGCCAGCCTGGGCCTCGTCATCGTTTTCGCCCTGGTGGCCATATTCGCCGACTTCCTGTACGAATACGACTTCGTCACCTCCAACTCTCTGGAGAACGCCCTCTTAAAGCCCGGCGAAAGCGGTATTGTCTATTACCACGAAAAGGACATCGAACATACTTTCATTCTGGGATCGGACAACTACGGCAGGGACATCCTCGGGCGCCTGGTGCACGGCGCCAGGGTTTCCATGATCATCGGTTTCGCTACGGTTGCAATAGCGTTATTCGTGGGCAGCGTGCTCGGAGCCTTTGCGGGCTACAGGGGCGGCCTCTTCGACACGATAATAATGCGGGCTACCGACATACTGCTCTCTATCCCCACAATCCTATTGGCCATAGCGATAGTCACGGCCCTGGGCAATTCCTTCTTCAATCTTTTGGTGGCCATATCCACATCCATGATCCCTGGCTACATACGAATCGTGCGAGCTTCCATAATTTCGGTTAAAGATCAGGAATTTGTGGAAGCCGCCAAGTGCATAGGTGCCAAGGATTTAAGAATCGTTGTGCGACATATATTCCCCAATATTTTCTCGCCCATAATTGTCCAGTCGACGCTCAACGTCGGCTCGGCCATAAACTGGGCCGCCTCGCTTTCGTTTCTGGGCCTTGGAATTCTCCCTCCCAAGCCCGAGTGGGGCAACATGCTCTCCGAGGCCAGGGAATTCATCCAGTACGCGCCGCACCTGCTTTTCGCACCTGGCATAACGATCCTGCTCACCGTGCTGGCGTACAACCTCATCGGCGACGGGCTGCGGGATGCCCTCGACCCAAAACTAAAGCGCTAGGCGGCGGATATGGAAACCATACTAGAGTTACGCGATCTTGAAGTGCAGTACTACTCCAACAGAAAAACCATACACGCCGTAAACGGCCTTTCCCTTGACTTGCGCAAGGGCAATGTGCTGGGCTTGGTAGGCGAAACGGGAGCGGGCAAAACCACCCTTGCGCTTTCAATCCTGAACATGATCCGCGCGCCCCAGGGTAAAATAACAAAAGGCAGCATACGCTTCGCGGGCAACGATGTCCTCACCATGAATAAACACGAACTGAGGAACATGAGGGGCAAGGACGTGGCGATGATTTTCCAGGACCCCATGACTGCCCTCAATCCCGTGCTTACCGTGGGCGATCAGATCGCCGAGACAGTCCTGAGACACGAAGGGGTGAGCAAGGAAGCTGCCTGGAAAACCGCCGAAACCATGCTGGAAACCGTCGGCATACCCGCCGACAGGGCTAAAGAGTATCCTCACCAGTTCTCCGGAGGCATGAAACAGCGAGTCGTAATCGCTCTCGCCCTGGCCTGCAACCCTAAGCTGCTATTGGCCGACGAGCCTACAACAGCCCTGGATGTCACAATCCAGGCCCAAGTACTCGACCTCATGCGCAAGCTCATAAAGGAACAGGGCACCTCGGTGCTCTTCATCACCCACTCCCTAGGCTTGGTGGCAGAGAACTGCGACGAGGTGGCCACCATGTACGCCGGCGAAATCGTCGAGTTCGGCAGCGTAAAACAGCTCTTCGGAAACCCTCTACACCCCTATACAAAGGGACTCTTCGGCTCCCTGCCCGACTTGAGCGCGGTATCCGAACGCCTAAAGCCCATACCTGGCCTCATGCCCGATCCTACCAACCTGCCCAAAGGCTGCTTTTTCAGTCCCCGCTGTCCCTTCGCCACCGAAATCTGCCATAGTACACACCCCGTCGACATCGATGTGGAGGGCCACATGGTCAAGTGCCACCTCTATGCCAAGGAAGGAGGCAAGGCATGAGCGCCCTAAACCCCAAAACCGATACCCCCATTCTCAGGGTGAATAATCTCAAGAAATACTTTCACGTGGCCAAGGGTAACCTCCATGCCGTGGACGATGTAAGCTTCGACATCAAAAAGGGAAAGACCCTGGGCATGGTGGGCGAGTCGGGCTGCGGCAANNCCCCAGGATATGAACGCACTTAGAACCCGCATGCAGATGATCTTCCAGGACCCCTATTCCTCCATAAATCCCAGGCACACCGTGGCCTCCATCATCGGCGAGCCTCTTAAAATCCACAAGAAAGTGCAGAACAACTTTGAGTACGAGGAAAGGGTGCGCCAGCTCATGAACACTGTCGGCCTGGCCGAGCGGCTCTACGATGCCTACCCCCACGAGCTGGACGGAGGCCGCCGGCAGCGGATAGGCATAGCCCGAGCCCTGGCCTTGGATCCCGAATTTATCGTCTGCGACGAGCCGGTCTCGGCCCTGGATGTCTCGATTCAAGCCCAGATCCTCAACCTCCTCATGGACCTCCAAGAAAAACTGGGCCTCACCTACCTCTTCATAACCCACGACTTATCGGTGGTGAAGCACATATCCGACGACATCGTCATCATGTACATGGGGCAGATCGTCGAGCGGGGACCCACCGAGGAGCTCTTTAAAAAGCCTATACACCCCTATGGCCAAGCCCTGCTCTCCGCCATCCCCATACCTAAGCTCAATTCCAAACGCGAGCGGATAATTCTCAAGAGCGAAGTGAGCTCCCCTATCAATCCCAAGCCGGGCTGCCGCTTCGCCCCCCGCTGCGCCTACGCACAAGCGGAGTGCAGCGTCGCCGACCCTGAGCTCCTGGAAGTGAGCCCCGGCCGCTTCGCGGCCTGCCGTCTGGCCGAACAATTCGTCTGAAAAAGGAAACACCAATGACACCCAGCGAGAAAGAGATCGAACGGTTTAGAACCCTCACCCAGCTTCCCGGCATAGCCGCCCATGAAATGCGGGTGCGGGAGTACATGAAAGCCCAGCTTTCAGCCTTCAGCGACGAATTAGTTTTCGACGGCCTAGGCTCGGTCTTCGCGGTCAAGCGATCCAAAAAGCCCAACGCCCCCAAGGTGATGATGAGCGGCCACATGGACGAGGTGGGCTTCGTGGTCAAGCAGATCACCCCCAAGGGCCTCATTAAATTCTTCCCTCTGGGAAGAACCTGGGAACATGTAGTCATGGCTCAGCGGGTAAAGGTTTTCTCCAGCCTCACTGGCCAGGCCTACTCCGGCGCCGTCGCCTCCATACCGCCCCACCTGTTACCTGAAGACTCGGCCCGGCGCCTGCTCTCACTGGACCAGATGCTCATCGATATAGGGGCCGAGTCCAAGCAGGAAGTCCTCGATGCGGGCATCCGCCCCGGCGACATGATCGTCGTGGACGGCCCCTTCGTCCCCCTCATGGGCGGCAAGAAGCTGCTTTCCAAAGCCTGGGACAACCGCTTCGGCTGCG
Source organism: Spirochaetaceae bacterium UBA4077 (assembly GCA_002383375.1). GTDB lineage: Bacteria > Spirochaetota > Spirochaetia > Treponematales > Rectinemataceae > UBA2256. Next base: position 70 of record DFYR01000017.1, on the reverse strand, counting down.
CCCTGGCCCTGGACGTGCTGGAAGCCGTGGCCGGCGAGGAGCTGGGCGTGGAGCTCTACATCGGCGCTAC
>DFYR01000040.1 GCA_002383375.1 Spirochaetaceae bacterium UBA4077 | reverse complement strand
GGATCGTTGGGAATGGCGATCACCGCGCCCTGGGGCAGATCTTCAAGCTTTTTATACTTACGGGAATACAAGCCCAGAGGGGCTACGAAGACATCTCCGGCAGGCTCCAGGGCGAGTTTGCGCTCGGCTGCAAAGTTTAGCAGGTAGGGTGTATGCTGGAAAAAGTTTGCATCCAGCTGTTTGTCCGCCAGGAGTATGTTCGGCGTCACATAATCGGTGAGCTCTATGATTTCGAGCTTGATTCCCTTGGCCAGAAGATCATCCTTGACGAGGNNGGGCATCATGAAAAAAATAAGGACGAGGGTCGCGAAAAGTACTACTCTTTTACCGTGGTTCATTTAGAACCTCCTTATGGTGCGTTATGCCGCCTGACTGGGGCATTGGGTAAAGTAAGGAAAATCGGACCTTCGGAACGGTCGCCGGGCTAAAGCAGGCTTATCCGCGGCCAGGCATGGGAAAAACCAGCCAGGCAGCGGTCGCGCGNNCGGGCTTGGTCGCGGCCGGATGCCTCGAAGCAACAGGCCGCGACCTGCGCGCCGCCAGGACGTCGGCGCCTTAGCGGCGCGCCCGGATACCCCTGGTTATCGCGTTTCCGCAGAGCTGAATGCCTTCCACGAGGGCGATAATCACCAGGACCGCAGATATCATGATATCGGTTCTAAACCGCTGATAGCCGTACCGTATGGCCAGATCCCCCAAGCCTCCACCCCCGATCACCCCGGCCATGGCGGAATAGCCCACCAGGGTGATCATCGTCAGGGTTATGCCGGAGACTAAAGAAGGCAGGGCTTCGGGGATGAGTATGGCGAAGAGAATCCTCCGCTTTGAAGCGCCCGAGGCGATCGCCGCATCCAGAACTCCTGGGTCGATTTCCGAAAGGGAAGCTTCGACAATGCGGGCTACGAAGGGGCTGGCCGCCACCGACAGTGGCACGATGGCCGCTACGGTTCCCAGGCTGGTTCCCACGATCAGGCGGGAGAGGGGGAGGACCAGCACCATAAGGATAATGAAGGGGAAAGACCTCAGGGTGTTAATAAACCGATCGGCTATTTTTTTAACGATCGCAAGTTGTGCGGCATGGCCCGAAAGCCTGTCGTTGGCCATATAGTGGAGTCCCAGGCCCAGGGATCCGCCCAGAATGCCGGCGATGGCCGTGGAGGAAAAGACCATCAGCAAGGTTTCCCAGAGAGGCCGGGCCACAAGACTGACAATTTCAGTCATGGCTCACCTCCCCGACAATGCGGCGTCCCATCTCGCTTTTGGGATTAGCGAATACGGAATCCACAGTACCGCTCTCGACTATGGATCCGGCGGAGAGAATTGCGACTTCGTCGCATATCCGCCGGACCACCTCCATCTGGTGGGTTACCATGAGCACCGTAAGCCCAAAGCGGCGGCTCAAGGACTGGATAAGGTCCAGAATCGAGCGGGTCGTCTCAGGGTCCAGGGCGCTGGTAGCCTCGTCGCAGAAAAGAATCTTAGGATGATTGGCCAGCGCCCTGGCTATGGCCACCCGCTGCCGTTCCCCGCCAGAAAGCCTGTTGGCAGGCCTATCGACTTTATCGGTTAGCCCTACCAGGTCCAGCAGCTCTCCGACCCTTTTTTCGATGTCGGACTTTGTCCATCCGGCAGCTTCCAAAGGAAACGCCACGTTGCCGAATACGGTTCTGGAGGCGAAAAGGTTGAAATTCTGGAATACGAACCCCGCCCTGCGCCGGGCATCCAGCAGTGCCTGCCCCCGGGCTCCCGAAACAGGCTCACCACCGTAGAACACATCGCCTGAATCGGCTTTTTCCAGCAGCGAGGCTATCCGTATCAGGGTTGTCTTGCCCGCGCCGCTTCGCCCGATTATGCCGAAGATAGTCCCCGTCGAAACAGAGAGCGAAACGTCCCGGAGAATCTCATGGCTGCCGAAACGCTTATTGAGCGAACGAAGGCTGATCGCATGAACATCGGCAGCGAAGGCGGCTTTAGCGTCCGCTTCAAGGTTGAGAACGGTTCTTGCGGGAATGTTTTGGGGATTGGGAGAATTTACAGGACGATAGAACGCGGCCTCTTGAGGCCGCTGCACATGAAACATAAGGAATCTTTAATATTTCTCATCGGTATTTCCTTGGCCCGCACTCTAGCCTGGGGCTATAGGTTCTGTCAAGCGATCCTAGACATTAGACTGGTAGCGGTCCTCAACCAGATTGAACCAGGTATCCACCGTTGTTTTAGAAACCTCCTCAATTCTGCTCGAGTCACGGGTTCTCAACACCTCGATAATAAGAAGATGAGATTTTATTGCATACCCGGCCATTTCGTCCTGTTTTTTATGGGATTCGATGATCGAAGCCTCAAGGTAATTCATTATATAGGAATAAATTTTTTCCAAGAGTCGGTTTGAAGTCATGTGGCCGAGGAATCGGTGAAAGTCTACATCTAAGTGCCCCATTTTTTCCGCTCCCGCCTCATGACGTTCGGCGTTTTTCATCATATCCTTGAGATACGACTCCAGCTCGTCAATCTGTGATTCAGTAGCGTTCTGAATAGCCATGGTCATCACTCCCGCCTCGATTACGTGCCGGAGATCGTAGATTTCCTTGAGCGACGGCTTGGAAAGGGCAAAGCTGAGAAGCAGGGCATCCAAGGCCGCCGAATCATTGTTATCTCGGATATAGGTACCGTCACCCCTACGGATCTCCACTAATCCCAAGGCCGAAAGTATTTTCTTTGCTTCCCGCAAGGAACTTCGACTCACTGCAAGCAGATGGGTAAGTTCATTTTCCGAGGGCAACTGTTCCCCAGGACTGAGATCGCCTTCCACAATGAGTCGCTTTATGGCATCGACGACGTATTCCACCGCACTCTGAGTGGGCTTGGCCTGGCCAAGAAGAGCCAGTTTTTCCGATAATTCGGGATTTTCCATGCTCGACACACTCTCCTGTGGCGATAGGATAAGATTCCGTAAAATGTACCTTCATTATCCCTTTAGGAGCAATAAGCCCCGCCGAGGCGTCCGGCGGCTGACGCTTTCCAGCAGACAGCAAAGGACCTCAACAGGTATTTACAAGGTCTGGAGGAGCTCCGGGGGAACCACAGCAGATCACCGGCCGCCTCGGCGAAGCCAATCTGATCCACGCTAGATCTGTGGCTTGCTGGGATTGAGCATGGTTGCGATTACCTTGTCCAGCACCTCGTCATCCCATATCTTTTTCCAGTCTTCTCTTAGTACGAGCCTGTTGCCAAGACCGATAGCTACGTTACAGGCATCGGAAACCTTGGCGTTTTTCAAAATACCTAGGAAGTTGGCAGTCAGTACCATGATATGGCCGGTAAGGAAGGAAATAGCCGCATTCCTGTCGATGCCCTTGCGCTCGGCCTCGTCCACGGTCTCGGCCATGGCATAGAGGCAGGTGGCGCCCAGAAGTTCCACGAGGGTGGGTTCCAGGAAGGCAATCTGTCGCATATCCATAACGTAGCTGTGGACCACAGGCTCGAACATTATTTCCGCGATTTTTCTGGCTTCGGCGAAGCGCTCGTCCGACCCCTGTATCTTAGCCATGACTATATCCTGTTTGGCCGCGATACCGCCAAAATAGTCCTGCCTTGCTTCAGGAGTGTCCTGGTCCAGGAAATAGGAGGGATGGCAGGGATGGGTGACGACAAAGGTGCAGTCATCCCGCAGGGCGAGATGCCGCGCCACTGCGGCGGCCGGATCGAGAATGATCAAGGTGGTGCCGGGCTTCATCAAGCCCACCACATCCTTAGAAATTAAATGAATGAGCGTATCCGGGACGGCAAGAACTGTTATATCAGCCCATTTTACGGCTTCTTCGGTTGTGACAATATCGAAGCCTCTGGCTTGAATTCCTTCAATGCCCCTGGGGCTGTTTTCGCATAGTTTCATTTCTGCCATGTCCCTATGCTTTGCCAGATTGTTGCTCACCCTGGTGCCCATCTTTCCGCCGGCGCCGATCACCGCTACTTTGATTCTAGAATTCATTGTAAAAACCTCCGTTAATAATCCAAAAACCTAAAGGTCAACGGGGCGAATAAACAGTTCGTCTCGCTTTTTTTTACCTCATCAGAAGATTCGGCAGGAATGTAGTCAGCGCCGGTATATAGGTCACCAACAGAAGAACAGCCAGCGCGATAAAGAAGGGCGGCCAGACACCCTTCGATAGTTTTTCCAGGCTCATGCCCGTCATGCCGCAGGTAACGAAAAGCACGGCTCCCACCGGCGGCGTTACCAAGCCCAAAACGAGGTTGAAGCAGACGATCACGCCCATGTGCACAGGGTCTATGCCCAACTGTATGGCGATGGGCGCGAGAACCGGAGTGACGATGGCGATGGCGGGGGCGGTTTCCATGGGGATACCGATTATGATGAGGAGAACATTGATTAACAACAGAATGACAATGGGAGAAGAGCTGATGCCCGATATGAAGTTGATCATGGTCAGGGGCAACTGTTCAGAAGCGATCACCCAGGAGAAGGGTTCAGAAAGGGCGAGAAGCAGAAGTACCATGGCGGAATCCTTTCCCGTATCGAGAAGGATCTTGGGTAAATGCTTCCACTTGAGTTCTTTTTTCAGGAACATTCCGACAATGAGCGAATACGCAACGAGCACGCCTGCCGCCTCGGTGGGCGTGAACATGCCCGCCAGGATTCCTCCCATGATGAGGACAGGCATGAAGAGGGCGGGAAGAGCCTGGAAGCCGCTGCGGAGTATCTCTTTTAAGGAGGCACGGGGCTGGCGCGGATATTTTCTTTTTTTGGCGATGAAATACATGTAGATCATCAAACCGGCGCCCAGCATGATGCCGGGTATGGCTCCACCCAGAAAAAGTTTCCTGATAGAGACGTTGGCGATTACGCCGTAAAGGATGAAAGGAACGCTGGGAGGTATTATAGGGCCCATGCACGATGCCGTGGCGGTGATGCCGGCGGCTACTTCATCGTCATATCCCGCTTCTTTCATGGCCGGAAGCATCACCATGCCGATGGCGACCACTGTGGCTACCGCGGCGCCGGAGATGGCGGCGAATATGGCGCTTGCGAGAATCGTGGCAAGACCGAGTCCGCCAGTGACCGAGCCTAAAAGCTTGCGGGTAAAGCCCACCAGATCCTTGGTAAGCCCCCCGCCGCTCATGAGGTTCCCGCCGAGAATGAAAAGCGGAATCGCAAGAAGCGGATAGGCGGTCATGCCGCTGAACGTTGTCATGATTAACATCGTGGGAGAAAGATCGCCCAACGCGAATACATAGGCCATCGCAGCGCCGCCCAATCCGATGGAGACAGGAACGCCGATAGCGAGCAATCCGACGAAAGCTATTCCGAATATGATGAGCGGCATTCTATTTACCTCCCGTTTTGTATTCTGCGGGCAGGGAGATCAGCTGCTCCAGAGTGATGAGAAACATCATGATAAAACCGAGGGGGAGGGCGGCGTACGGCAGGCTCATGGGTATGCTCATGGTGGACGAGACTTGCCTAAAGTTGGCTATAGTCTGGACGATTCCGTAATAAATCATGATGACGAAGAACACGAGCATAATGACATAGACAACAGCCTGGAGCGTCATTACGGCTCTTTTGGAATTGCGTTTTTCCAGCTTTTCCTTGAGCGTCGTTACGGCGACCTGGCCGCCGTTTTTCAAGCCCGCCGCCGCGCCCATCATGGAAGCCCAGACAAAGGAATATTGGCAAAACTCGGTAGCCCAGGTAAACATGTTGCCGGTAAAATAGCGGTTGAAAACCTCTACAGGTATAACGATCGCTATTCCTGCGACGAACACGATCGTAAGGGCATTGGCAAGTTTGCCCAAGGCCGTGTTTATTTTCGATAGAACAAGCATGTACATTGCTCCTCTGGAGTTGGCGCAGCGGAGGAAGAATAGTCGCGCGCTCCGCTTTCGCAGGTCGCGCGGCTATTCTCGAACAGTCATTACCGCGTTGCGATTATGGCGTCGATCTTATCCTTGCCGAATTGCTTTTCGAAATCGGCGAAGGCGGGCTTCATGGCTGCCTGCCAGGCCGCCTTGTCGACATCCCTGACCACGACCATTCCCTTGGACTCCATATCCTTGATCTTGGATTCCTCGGCGTCGCGGTTAAGCTTGCGCTGATAAGCCGCTACTTCCTTGGCCGCCTGGGCAATGATTTCCTGATCGGCCTTAGGAATTCGATTCCACTTGACCAGGCTAAAGATGACAGGAGCCGGCGAATAGACGTGGCCGGTCAGGCTCAGGTATTTCTGGACTTCATAGATTTTCGACGAGTAGATAACCGCGATGGGGTTTTCCTGGGCGTCGATCACCTTCTGCTGCAAGGCTGGATAAACCTCAGCCCATGCCATGGGCGTGGGGGAAATGCCGGCTGCTTTGAAGGCAGCCATGTGGATCTTGTTTTCCATGGTGCGGAGCTTGAGTCCCTTGCCTTGGTCAGGGGTCTTCACCGGCTCACGGCTGTTGGTAAAGTGCCTAAATCCGTTTTCCCAAAAAGCGAGACCTTTGAGCTGGTGCTTGTCCAAGTCGGCCAGCAGCTGGGTTCCGATCGGACCGTCGAGCACCTTGTCCACATGCTCTGCATCTCTGAAGAGGAAGGGGATGTCCAGGATGTTCATGGAGGGGCTGAAGTTTCCCACGGGGCCGGTAGAGCCGACATAGATGTCGATGGTGCCCATCTGGAGGGCTTGGATCATTTCCTGCTCACCCTTGGCCAGCTGGCTGTCGGTATACACCGTGAGGGTGATGCGGCCGTTGGTCCTTTCCTTGATCAGTTCGCCCAACTTATAGGCGCCCAAGGCATAGGGATGGTTCGTTGTCTGGGTCATGGTGACCTTGTAGTTCGCCTTGAAATCCGATTGGGCTGCTACGGTTCCGGCAACTATCAGCACCAGAACAAGGGCCAAAATTTTCTTCATCGCTTTCTCCTTTTTACGCGATCTGGAAGCCCAGGGCTCCCGAAATTAAAGGGATCGTCAATGCGTTCCCTAATTTCCCAAACAAGCGCTAACTGCCCCGACTGCGGGCATCTAAAAGCGCGGTAATCCTCCTTCTGAGTCAAAAAGCGCTGCAGCCTCTCCCAGCGCGGATGTGCCGGGAATAGCCAGCACCTCATCCAGCATGGGTTCGGAGACATAGAATTCGGTCAGTTCCAGGGTATTCTTTATCCTCACGATCCGTGCCTGTTCTACATCCACAGAGCCCCATATCCTCTGGGTCCATGCAAAAGCCTGTTGTTCGTTGGAAGCGACCACGGGCATGTGCGCCCTCTGGTTAAAAGAACTGGTGAGGCCGTTTTCGTAGGTGGCGGCGAAATCGATCTTGTCCGCCAGCTTTTTTGTTATAAAATCCGCCAAGCCCATGCCTAGGGCATTGCCGTGGGATTCGGGCGTGAGATCGGAGACGATTATCGCCTTGATTCGCGGCGGCTGCGGCTCAGGGACGTCTCTCACCCGCGTACGACCGATAACATTGGTATCCAGGCCGGTGCCGCTGATATTCTTGCCCAATTGATCCACGAAGAGGAGATCTATGTCGTCGGCAGGCAGCCTTGGAGCTGTCCTGCGGTTCAGGTCCAGAAGGCGTCGGTCTTCGACTTCGAAATCCGCGGGGAGTACAGCCTGGATCACCTGCGGCTGGTCATAGGCATTCTCCAGGATCGCAAGGCCCAGGGCGATGTTGCCGTGCTTGAGCACCTGCCTGGCTGCGGGAAGAATGTAATTGGACAGGCCGTATACCCCATAGCGGTGGATCGCCAAGGCTTGGGCATGTTTGCCCAGACCGATGACGCACATCTTGACGATGCCGCTCTCGTGTACGCTGTGGAAGTCGGTGTGAATCTTGACGCGGTTTACGACGACTGTGGCATCGGCTTTGTACGCGAAGGCATCCATGTACACTGGAACAGGGCAGTCCTCCCTGGGCAGTTCAACTACATCCAGAGAAGAAAGGATGGAAGCCCCCATTCGCTCCTCGGTTATGCCGTAGGACTCGATGGTCTGTCGCTGGCCTTCGGCGGTGGCGCCTCCATGACTGCCCATGGCGGGCACGATGAAGGGTGAATAGCCCAGCTCCTTCAGAGCGTCCACGGTAGCCTTCACGATCCTGTCGATATGGGCAATACCCCTGCTCCCAGTGGCAACGGCAACCCTTGCCTTCGCCGCGAGTCTGGGCATCTTTGCCATTACCTCGGCGCGGACCCTGGCCTCTATGTCCAGGATGCAGGTCCTGTCATAGTCGCGCCGCAGCTTGACCATGAGGGGGGCGCGCATCAGCGTCCCTTTCCGGCAGCCAGGGCGCGGGCGGTATCGGCTATCGCCTGGGGCGAAAGACCGTATTTATCCGCCAGGGTATTCGCGGGACCCGATTCCGGGAATACATCCTGAATTCCCAGACGTTGTATGCGGCAGGGACAGCGTTCAGCCGCCAGCTCGGCTATGGCGCTCCCGAGCCCGCCGATCACCGTATGGTCCTCAATGGTCACGGCAACCTGGCAGCGTTCCAGTTCCCTGACAACGCCGTCGGCATCCAGGGGTTTAAGACTATGCACCTCAACGACGCTAGCGCCGATGCCCCCAGCCTTGAGCAGTTCGGCAGCCTTGAGCACTCTGTCCAGAACAAAGCCTGAAGACAAAAGCAGCACATCGTTTCCATAGTCCAGAACTTTTCGCAGCTTGCCCAATTCGACTTCCGTTCCCGGAGAGAAGACATCGGGTTCTCGGCCGCTGCCCAGACGGAAATACACCGGTCCTTTTAGACTTCCGGCAGCCTTGGCCAGGGCATAGGTTTCGGCCGCATCGGCAGGAGCGAATACCTTGACTCCGGGAATAGTCCTCACAATACCGATATCCTCGAGAGCCTGATGGGTCACCCCTTCCCGCTCTCCTCCTATCATGCCTCCGTTGAGTCCCCCAAAGGTCACATCCAAGTCGGTATAGGCGCAGAAGGTCCTCAGCTGTTCGCATGCCCTCATGGTTATGAAGCCGCCGTAGGTGACCACATACGGCTTGAGCCCGCAGGCCGCCAGCCCGGCGGCCATGGCCACCGCATTCTGCTCGGCAATGCCTGCCTCGAAATATCGATCGGGATATTTTTCCGCGAAGTTGGTGGCCCTGGCCGCCTTAAGCGAATCGGCGGAGACAAAGACCACCCTGGGGTCTTTGTCAGCCAGATCGGTCATCGCTGCGACGAAGGCTTCCCTGCTTCCCTTGTATTCACTCATGTCAGCAGCCTCCCAGGATTTTCATGGCTTCTTCGTACTGTTCCTTGCTGGGAACCCGTTTATGCCAAGAATTGTCGTTCTCCATAAAGGGCACTCCCTTACCCTTAACCGTCTCGGCGATGATCACCGAAGGAAGATTTGTCTCCGCCCTGGCATTTTTAACCGCCTGTAGTATCGCGCTTATATCGTGGCCGTCTATTTCCTGGCAGTGCCAGCCGAAGGCTTCAAAGCGAGATTTGACGGATACGCAGCCGCCCACGTCGTTGCAGGAGGCTCCGCTCTGCCAGCCGTTGTGATCGACGAAGACTATCAATCGGCCCAATTTATATTTAAATGCCGAGAGCGCTCCTTCCCAGACAATACCCTCCTGGAGTTCACCGTCGCCCATGATGACGAAGACATCGAAGTTTTTTTTCGTGTAGCCCGAAGCGAGAGCCATTCCGACGCCTATGGAGAGTCCGTTGCCCAGTGAGCCGGAGGTCATGTCGATGCCCGGGGTTTTTTTCATCACCGGATGCCCTTGGAGCAGGGAATCGAGGGCTCTCAGGCTGGGAAGAAGTTCGGGGCTGAAGAATCCCCGTCGCGCCAAGGCCGAATAAACCGCAGGGCAGGCATGACCTTTCGAGAGGATAAACCGGTCACGCCCCTCCCATTCGGGATCCGAGGGATTGACCCTCAACAAGGATCCATACAGGGAGGCAACGATATCGGTGATCGACAAAGCCGGCCCCGGATGCCCGTCCTTGGCCAGATAGACCATTTCCACAATATCCCTTCTGATAGTTCTGGCTAATTCCTCTATTTTGCGAATTTCTTGGCTCATTAAATCGGACTCCTCCAATCTTCGATTCTCTGCTCTTACAGATCGTACAGAAGGATAACGAGATTTTTTTATCAGATATCAGATGTCTGACATTTACATAATGACGGTACCATAGCTTTTTTAGCCTGTCAATAATTTTTCTCTTTCAGACAAAGGCATCCCGCAACGGGGCATCTAAGAAAAAGCCCTCCCCGGGAAGGGAGGGCTCGAGAAAAATCGTATCAGATTTGAGCTGACCGGTTTTTACAGCTTGAACTGGACTCCGATAGTGGACATTCCGTGGCCGCTCCTATTGAAGTGTACGGCATAGAAGGACTCGGCGATAACCGCAAGGCTGGGGTTTATGTGGTAGCTCACGCCGCCGCCTGAGGCGAAGCCAATACCAAAACCAGCCGACCCGCCAATACCAATGCCGAGGCCAAGACCGGTATACCAGTCAAATTTACGAGCCCATTCAGGGAGCTCGGTGAAGGTGGCCAAACCGAAGTGCGCTGTGCCGAGACCGGCAATCGTCGCTTCAAAACCAGGCCAGAAATCAACGCCCGCCTTGACCGCCGCGCCGAAGGTAAGAGGGATCTTCTCAGCGATATCCCAGCGCGCGAGAATCTTCTCCGCACCACCGCCCACGCCGAAACCCCAGCCGAGATTTAAGCCGATGCTAGCCGCGAAATCGCCCTTGTCCATGTTGGTTTTGCCCTGGGCAAAGGCGCCGACGCTTACCACAGCCAGAAGCAACAGTACAGCAATTGTCTTCTTCATATTCTCCTCCTCGTGATGAATAATAATGAACATTTTAAATACGATATATTCGATAGTACCCCTATTTAAGGATCTCTGCAACTCTTATATTAAACCTGGGCTCAGAACTGAACCAATGGCAATAAGCCTTTTCCTTGACTACCCGCTAAAGCTGTCATAGTATGACCTCACATTCCACCGAGCTTTCGATCCTAAAGGTCCAGGGGATAAAGCCCCCCGAGGAAGAGCCCACGGTCGAACGCCATTGGGTTGCGCTGGAAACGACGTAGCCTTCCGTGTTTGAAAAGGGGGAAGCATGGATTGCCGCAGCCCCAGGCCGCTTCAGGACCGGGTGGCACTTCTCGTCATAGCTATAGCCTTGTTGGGCGCATCTTCCCTATCGGCCTTCGAACTCAAGCTCAATGGAACGTCCCTTAGGCTACCTGACGAGGCGGCGTTTCGAGAACTCTGCTACCAAGTTCCTGCCGAATCGGGCTATGTAAAAGGGATTGCCCTCTCCGAACTGCTCCCTCCCCTCATCGATGCCTGGAAACTCGAATGTCTGCATGCAAAAGGCCTGCTGCTTCGGGAAGACGATACACTCGCCGAAAAGCTGCAAGCGATCTTTCTCATTCCTACAGCTAAAGGTACATGGGATCTTTATGCCGACGGCACTCGATTTAACAATCTGCGCTCGATTTCCATCCAAGGGGACAAGGCTGAAGAGCAAGAGCTCGAGGTTTGGCTCTCCTGGGAAGGGGTGCCCCAACTCAAAGCCGAGCTGGAACGCTGGTCCAGGCTGAGCGGGGTCAAGGTCAGGGCGTTGGATGTTCCCGACACCAGATCGAAGTACCTGACAACCCTCAGGGGAGGAGGCAGGCCGCCTGACCTGCTCATGATCCAATCGGACAATCTGGCGGATCTGATAGGCACCCAGGCCTTGCAGCCTCTGGACAGGATCGATGCGGGCGCGCTCTCCGTCAAAGGCAGGGATGCCTTCAGGCTCAACGGAAGGCTTTGGGCCCTTCCCTTTTACTTCGACAGCCAGCTTGTCTTCTATAACACAAGGCTGATTTCCGAAGCCCTGCCCGAGGATTGGACGCTTAACGACCTGGAGCGAATCGCTGACACGATAGCGGCCAAGGGGCGGACGCCCCTGTCCTGGAATGTCTATTCGGCCTACTGGCTGCTCTCCTTCGCTTCGGGATTCGGCAAGCCGGCGATTTGCGATCCTGACGGGGGCGTCCGCCCCGACGACCCGGGCACAAAAAAAGCCTTAGCCTGGATGCTCGATATGATAAAGTCTGGACGGCTGGAAGCCCTGGAGCGGGACGCCATGGTCGCGCGCTTTGCCTCGGGCGAAATCGGCATGATACTGAGCGGCTCCTATTCCATTCCAGAGTTCGAGCGCATCGGCCTTGACTTCGCGGTCGCTCCCTACCCCCTAGTGCCTGCGACAGGACGCCCGGTGGCTCCCCTGCTGGATTTTAAGGGCTTTGCCATGAGTCGCTCATCCCGTTCGCCGGTAAGTGCTCAAAGACTGCTGGAGTATCTCTGCGGCATCGGTGTGCAGCAGCGCTTCACCACAGCCCTCTCCAAGATCCCCGCCAATGAAAAGGCCTGGGATGCCACCCGGGAGAGCAACCGCTACTACGAACAGTTGTCGCGGAGTGCCGAAATCGGCCTGGTGATCCCTCCGGGCCAAGGCTATGCCGTCTATAAAAATATCATGTGGAAAATGCTCCGCTTTATTCTTTCCGGAGCTATGGAACCCGATGTGGCCCTCGCCGANNTGTGCTTTTCTCCGCCAGTATTTTGCTGATTATGGTTTTGGCCTTTTCTATGACTGGCTGCAGTTCCCAAAAAAGCAGCCTTGCCACTAGCGGCTCGGCTAGCGCCCCTGCCGGCAAGGCCATCGATGCGGCGAGCGCTGCATCGGCCGCTGCCGACTGGAGCGTCTCCCTTAAGGGCTTGCGGAGCGACAGTCTCAGCCAGGCATACTATCAGAAGCTCAAATCGGCGGGACAGCATTACCTTCGAAAAACGGTGGATAAAAAAGGAGTGTCCGTAGAGTACTCTGGCTTGAGCCTGGCCTCGATCCTGGCCATGGTCGACGGCAGCGATTCAGCCCATCCTTTCAGCTTCGACGCTGAGCGTTGGGCAGAGGGCTACGATATAGTCCTGACCGCCGCTGACGGTTATTCGGTGAGTTTTTCCACCAAGGATCTGGCGCCCGAGGCGCTTATCCTGGCCGACAGGGAGGCCGATGTCTACCTGGCCAAGCCAATGACCGTCGGCGATGCCCCGAAGAATCTCTGGGTCAAGGACCTGGTGTCCATCTCAACCAGTTTAGCGCCCGTCACCGCTTCTGCAGAGGCTAAAGCATTTGCGCTGGAACTGGATATCAACGGCACGAAAGCATCCTTGAGTCTCGCGGACATGGAAAAAGACTCGGCCTATATTGAGGGAAACGGCAGCTACACCACCAGCGCAGGTACAAAGTACACGAACACTTATGGCGGTATTTCCCTCTCCGCCCTGTTGGGACGCTACATGGATCTGAAAGCCCAGGATGCGGTGACTTTCGTCGCCACCGACGGCTACGAAATGACATATCCAGGTTCCCTCATCCTGGACGAATCCGACGGAAAATGGCTCTTGGCCTTCAAGATGGACGGCGATTATCTTCCCAAGGATCCCGGTTACATACGGACGATTAAGGTGGGCCCCCAAACGCCCAATATCGATGGGCACTCATCGGTCAAGATGATACAGCGGATCGTAGTGAGTCAGGAGGGATTCAAGGATTTCAATCTGAGCTATTCCGGAAAGATGGAGGGCAGCCTCGACCGCTCCACAGTCCAGTCCTGCGTGAGCTGTCATGGCAAGGAAGTCGCTTTCGAGCGAAAAGACGTCAAGGCAAGGTATAAGGGTTTCCCCCTCCATCTTCTGCTGGCCTATGCCGATGACCCGGTCTACGCTCCACACAAGCAGGGCTCGGAGGTCCTGGCCTACGACGCAGCGGCAGCCAAGGCTGGCTATGGGGTCGAAGTCATCGCCGAGGACGGTTATTCGATCAAGCTCGATTCCAGGGATCTGCACAACAACAACGATATCATCCTGGCCATGTACAGGGAGTCCGAAACACTAGGCCCCGACGAGTTCCCCCTGGTCCTGGTCTGGGATAAAAATGCGGCGCGGATTCCCGAGGGTATCAAGAACGTAAAACGGGTGTCCTCCATCCGTCTGCTATTCTAAGCTTGAGGGAAGCGTATATAGCCGGAGAAGCGGAAATGGGCGTTTCTACAAAAAAAAGTGTTCAGTTTCGTATATGAAATCCCCCATTCTGGGCTCTACCCGGCTGTACTGGCTCTCCCTTATCCCGCTTTTTATTCTCGTCCTGGCGGCGGGGCTCCTTCCCTTCGCCGCCGCTGGCTGGGAATCCCTCTTCCACGACAGTTGGGGAGCGCGGAGCTGGGCAGGTCTGGAAAACTTTCGGATTCTGGTGGAGGACAGGGCTTTCGTACTCTCGTTGGGAATCAGTCTGCTCTGGGCATTTCTTTCGGCGGGGATTTCGGTCGGCATAGGCTTTGTCCTCGCCTGTTCTCTCTTTAAAGCCCGCCGCTCGTTCAAGCTGCTCTTCGCCAGTATCCTCGTGCCCTGGGGAGTCCCTTCATTTATCTCCATACCCATCTGGCGGATGATCATCCACGGGAGCGGGGGAAGATCCATGCTATCCTCCCTCATTGGAACAGAGATCAACCTTCTCACCAATCCGGTTGCAGGTTTTTTAGCTGCCTTGAGCGTCGATATCTGGCTGGGGGTGCCCTTGGTAGTCCTGGCTCTCTACGCATCCATGAAAAGTCTGGACAAGGGGCTCTTCGAAGCCGCGCAGATCGAGGGTGCCCAGGGATGGGTCCTTGCCCGGCAGATCCAGGCCCCTCTGGTAAAAGGGACGATAGCGATCATGTGGGCATTGGATTTCGTTAAGTCCTTCAAGGAGTTCTCGGTTCCCTTTTTAATGACTGCCGGCGGTCCTCCCTTTGTAGGAGGCATAACCCGCAAAAACATTGTGGGCGCCACCACGACCCTAGAGATATTCCTCTACGATGCGTTCAGGAACGAGGACGATTACGGCGTAGCCTCGGCCTACGCCGTGGCGGTGGGGATCCTCGTCATCGTCCTGGTCTTTCTGTGGTTTCGGTTCAGGAAAAAAATTATGAGCGCCGAAGCCGGCCGCATGGACCAATCCAGACCGGAAATTGGACGCCTGATTCGCAGAGCTTCGAGCCACGCCTCTGCAGGGTTTATCCCGGAGCTCATGTGGAAGGTTGCAAGTTTCCTGGTCACGTCGGCCGCAGCTCTCTCCGCTGTTTTAGTTATCTATGTGCTTCTATGGCTTTCGTTCTCCGACCTGTCGGCTGTCTTTGTCGATGCACTGCTTCCCCGTTTTTTTTCCACTCGGCCTTACCGCAGCGTTTTTATCGACGAGGGGATCCTCAGATATTTTCTAAACACCCTGGTGGCCGCCGGCAGCACGGCCCTACTGATTCCCCTCTTTTCCCTTCCTGCCGCACTCTGGCTTTCCAGAGCAGGCAAGGCGAGAAGCGCTAAGGCCTTTGCAGCCTTGGAAGCCCTGGGCATGGCCGGGGGTATTCATTCCCTCATTCCTCTGTTCATCGTTTTCAGAATTCTGGGACTTCTAGGCGGCTATACGCCGGTGATCACCGTCTATCTTTTCCACGCCCTGCCCTTTGCCATATTCAGTCTCAAGGCTTACCTGGACAGACTCCCGCCCAGCTACGAGGAGGCCGCCGCGCTGGAGGGCATGAGCCTAGCAGGGTATTTGAGGAGAATCCTGCTGCCCCTCTGCGCGCCGGCGCTCGCCGCCGCCATGATGGCAGCCTTCATCTCGGCCTGGAATGGCTTTCTGGTGCCCCTGGTATTCCTGAACGATGACCGACTCTACACCATCGGGGTGAAGCTGCATTCCTATGTCGGCTCGGTCGCCTCGGGGAATCCCAAGTGGAACCTTTTTGCGGCGGCGAGCGCCGTCAACCTGCTCTTCGTCGCCCTTCTGCTCTGGCGCTTCAAGAATCCCTTGAGCAGGAACGATGCCGAGGCGGGGCTCTTCTAGCCGACCGCAGCGCCACTCAAGGCTAAAAAGCCTTAAAACAGCCGTCCCGATCGTATCCCCAAGGCTAGGTCCCCCGAGCCGTCCAGACCTGCGAAAAAAGACAGGTCGAAGGGACGAAGGCCCGCAAAGCGCAGGGTGGCCGTGAGGCTGAAGCCGGCGGTAAAGGCCTGGGGCATAAAGCCCCCACCGGATGCGGGAATGCTAAAATCCGTTGACCAAATACAATCTATGTAGGGACCGAGCTCGATCGAGTCCACCAAAAGGATTTCCCCGGTTTCGAAGCGCAGGACTTCGGCCAGCCAGATTAGTTCCGCGCTGGCGGCAGCGAAAAAGGGCGAGGCGAGCGTCGGGGCATTTCCTCGGTAGAGATCCCGGCGCCCTAGCCCTATACCGGTCCCATTGAGTGCCCAGCGCCCTGAAGATCTCACCCTGAGGGCTGCAAGATCGGCCAGGGAGATCCCTCCCGAGATCCCTAGCGATGGTCCCCAGGCGAAGGCATAAGCACCGCCTTGCAGGAAGGCGGCAACCTTTAGTGAGTAAAATCCTTCCAAACTTCCGGATGACTCATGGGCAGCGCCAGAGGTAACCTTCTCACGGCTGGAATTTTCGGTTTCACTGCCAGCGCTGGCAGGCAGAAGACTGCCCAGGCTCAATCCTGCTTCGGCCTCCCAGCCGAAGGCTGCCGAATCAAAGCTGTAGCTTATGAAGGATGCAGCATAGGGTCCGAAGGTTTTCGGCTTTCTGCCCAGCTCCCAGCTCAGGCCGGAGGAAAACTCCAGGCTTTCAGGCTCGAGGTAAGGAAGCCCGGATGTAAAATCGCCATAGAGCCGTAAACCGCTCTCCCAGAGAAGGCTGTCATAGGGATTAACCAGCAGATCGGCTACGGCGGCCCAGGCTTTTTTCGGTTCGAGGCTAAGGCTCGCCAGCCCTCCTATGAAGGCTCTCGACCTGCCTGCAACCAGGCTAGCCCCCAGGCCGGCGAAGCCGGTATCCGAAAACCCAGCCACAGAAGGCTGAATGGGCTGTAATAGACCTAGCCTGGGGCTCAACCGCAGGCTGCCTTCCAGGGGCGGCAGGGCTCCGCGCCGGTAGGCGTCCAGGCCTGGTGGTATCGCATTCAGATAATACGCTCGCCGTGCTTCTAAGTTTGGGCTAATCCCGAGGAGTCTGTTCTCTACGGGCAACCAGGACAGCAGTTCATCCACCACAGCTTCGGCGCTCTTCCTGCCCTGCTGGATAATCGCTGCAGGGTAGGCGAATTCCATATAGGAGACGGATTCCACATCGTTTCGGATGACAAAAGGGCTCAAGCCGAAGAGATCCTCCATGCCCGTCCTGGTCTTTCCGATATCGAATACCCTGTTAAGCACCGTGATGGGGTTTTCGAAACTCATGGGCTTATTGTAGAGGGCTGTGGCGACGATGAGCCTGGATGAAAAGACCGCCGCCTGGGCGACCGGGACCAATGTGGTAGAGCCACCGTCCACCAGAAGCGTTGTGCCGAAAGGCTTTGGCTCGAATATCGCGGGCATGGCAAAGCTGGATGTCATTGCTCTGCCCAATTCGCCGGCGGCTATCTCCACCCTGCGGCGGGTGGCAAGATCCTCGGCGGTGACGATGATCGGAATGGGAAGTTCCGACAGATCAACCTCGTCGACCAGATCCCTGATCACCGCCTCGAAAGCGTCTACGTTGATCAATCCACCCTTGGACGGCAGGACGAAATCGAAATACTTTTCGGTGGGAACGGTGGTCACCAGTTCTTCGATCATGGCTGGGGAAAGACCGGCGGCATACAAGAGGCCGATAATAGCCCCCATGGAGTTGGCCACGATGAAGTCCGGCACGATGCCCCGGGATTCCAGCACCTCCAGCATGCCGATATAGGCATAGGCCCTGGCTGAGCCGCCTGCCAGGATAAGCCCCAAAGGCTCCCTGCCCTGGGCTCTTATGGCTTCGATTTTCATTGAAAAGGCTTCCATACCTATCTGTATAGGCTCGACGACGGAGCGCAGGGGATCATCGGAGGGAAAAACCGAATCCGGATGCTGAGCCCAGGCCAGCGGGACCAGGGTGCAGAGCATAAGCAGGGCTATACCTCGGCGGAAGCACATATCCTTACTATACAACGACACAATGAGATGAATCTATCGACGAGGCTTTTTTTTTCTGTTATTCTCTTGGCCATGAATGAACAACACACCGAAAAGGCGGAGCCCCCTTTAGCCGAAACCGACCCCTTCAGTAGCAGCGGCACCAGTCCTTGGTGCCCGTCTTCCTTCACTGCCTACAACCTCGAGGCCTCCCATGCTGCTTGAAATCGGCATCATCCTAGCCTTAATACTCCTCAACGGTTTTTTTTCCCTGGCCGAAATGTCCCTAGTCTCTTCGCGCAAAGCTCGGCTTCGCCACGAGGCTGATCAGGGCAAGAAAAACTACAGCCTTGCCTTGGCAGCAGCCGAGCAGCCGGCACCCTACCTTTCATCCATTCAGGTTGCAATCACCCTTATTGGCATTCTCACCGGCGCGGTAGGCGGAGCAACAGTCTCAAGAAACCTGGGGCTCTGGCTCGAGAGCATCCCTGCCCTGGCGGCGATAGCCCATCCTCTTTCGGTCATACTCGTGGTATTGCTCACTACCCTGATTTCGGTCGTCCTGGGCGAGCTCGTGCCCAAGAATCTCGCCCTCTCCAAGCCCGAACCCATCGCCGCGGCGGTCATACGTCCCTTGAAGGCAATCAGCACCGCCTTTTCACCTCTGGCCCATTTTCTCTCGGGAACGACGAATCTTGTCATAAAACTTCTCGGCTTTGCCAGGAACTCTGAACCGGCGGTTACCGAAGACGAAGTGATGGTACTCATCGCCCAGGGAGCCGAATCGGGAGTCTTCGAGAACTCCGAAAAGGAAATGGTGGAAGGAGTCCTGGACCTGGACGACAGAAGAGTTACCGCCTTTATGACTCCCCGTACCGATGTGGTAACCCTCGACCTGGACGATGATACTATGGTTTTGCAGAAAGAAATCCTCGCCAATGCCGACTATGCCTGCCTGCCTGCCGTGGAAGGTGATCTTGACAGGGTGGTGGGCATGTTGGACATGCGCAGAGCGTTGGCTGTACTGGCTTCAGGAAAGACCTTTGACATAAAAGCCCAACTCAGCCCTCCCGTTCTGATCCCAGAATCGGTTTCGGCCTTGCGGGCTTTGGCCATATTGAAGGACAAGGAAGCACGTACAGGTCTCATCGTGGACGAGTACGGCGGCGTTTCAGGCCTGGTGACAGTTCCCGACCTGCTTTTCTCAGTGCTTGCAGGCCTCGACCAGGGAGAATCCGACCAAACAGCAGGCCTGACAAAACGGGAGGACGGATCATATCTGGTGGACGGGGCGCTGACAATAAGCGAATTCGCCGAGGCGCTGGAGGTGGACGAAAACTTCTTCGACACCGACGCTTACGACACCGTGGCAGGGCTGGTGCTCTTCTGCATGGGCTCCATCCCCAAGGCTGGCGAGCGCTGTGAGTGGGCCGGACTTCGCATCGAGATAGTCGACATGGACGGAAACAGGATCGACAAGCTCCTCGTGAGCAGAATAGAAGCTATAGAAAGTCCCGAAGGACTGGAAGCCCAGACCTAAAGCCCTCGCCGGGAGCGGGCCTTAAGCCTAGTCCTCCGAGCCTAAGTAGGCTACAGCCTCGATTTCCACCAAGGCGCCTTTATTGAGCGCAACAATCTGCACCGTACTGCGCGCTGGGCGGTGTTCTCCGAATGCTTCGGCGTAGATGCCATTCATCCGGTCGATATCGGCGATATCCCTGAGGAAGACAGTAGTCTTGGCAACATCGCTCATGGTAAGCCCAAGCTGGAAGAGGATCATCCTCATGTTGGCCAGGCATTGACGAGTCTCGGCCTCAATTCCCCCGGGAGCAAGCTTACCGGTAGCAGGATCCACCCCCAGCTGTCCAGATATGAAAACAAGCCTGCCGGCTTTAACCGCTGTGGCATAGGCTCCGAATGTACCGGGCATAAGAGGGGTGGAGGCTGTTTCCTTATTCATGCGCTGTCTTCCTTCTTTGGTTCTAGGTTTAAACCGCCGCTTGCGCGATTATTCTTAAGCTCCCTGAGGTATTTATAAATCGTATGCTTGGTCACTCCCAGCTCCCCCGCCACCAGATCGACCGAACCCTTGACGTCGAATATACCTCGGTGGTTCAAGGCTGTTACAAGATTACGGTTCTTGTGGCTGGGAGACACGCCGGTAACCCGCGAAAGAGCTTCTATTTCCTCGGCTAGGACGGTAGCGACCTTTTCGCTCAGATCTGGGACAAGGACCTCGTCGGCCGCACCTGATTTATCGATGGATAGAAGGAATTCCTTGACGAAGCGTTCCATGGGAACAGAGAGATCGATATTGATACAGAAGGCTCCGACCGGCTGTTTATTTTCGTTGCGGATCACCATGCTGATGCACTTGAGAAGTGATCCGCTCCTGGTCCGGGCTAGGTACGGACCGGTGATATCCTGGTCGCTCTCCAAAGCTACCTTAGCGCAGTTGAGACCGAATTCTGTTATGGGACTTCCAAGGCTTCTTCCTGAGACATGTCCGTTTATGATCTTAATTATCGCCTTGTTGAAATCTTCATACGAATAAACCAGAACTTCGCAACCTGATCCGCAGCAGCGGCTGATCATTTCGGCGACAGAGAAGTAGCGCTCCAGCACGTCCCTGTCTTCCGCCGTAAACGGAAATCTCGGCTGCCCGTCGAAGGCTTCCTTTACTGCCTGTTTTTTTACTTCCCGGACGATCATGAGAACTCCTATTATATATTTTTTTAATTATATCATGCCTTTAGGATAGATGTTAGGGAAGAAAGTAAAGAAATGTATAATTTTTTAGCGTTTTTACGCTGGCAAACCTTGTATAAACCAGCGGTGGACCATGGCTCCGGGCACAAGCTCGGGATGAAAGCTGGCTCCCAGTACCGAGCCCTGGCGGACTAGGATCGGATCCTGCTCATGAAAAGCCAGTACTTCTACCTCAGGACCCACCGACAAGATTTTGGGAGCTCGGATGAAGACAGCTTCCAGCCGGGAGATCCCTGGGATTGTGGTAGTGATAGGGACACGGAAGCTGTCCACTTGAGTACCGTATGCGTTCCGCCTGAGATCGATGTCCAGGACTGCCAGGCTAGGCCTGTTCCATTTCTCAACCCTGGCTGCCAGGAGGATGAGCCCGGCGCAGGTGCCGAATGTCGGCATGCCTGCCTGGATTCTGTGCCTGAACTCCTCGAGGAAGCCGAAGCGTTCCATGAGAGAAGCCATGACCGTGCTCTCGCCGCCAGGGATGACCATTGCCTGGACCTTGGCAAGGTCCTCGCCCGAGCGGACTTCCAGGACCTCGGCGCCTGCTTCCTGAAGCGAAGCCTTGTGTGCGGCATAATCCCCTTGAAGGGCCAGAACCCCTACCAAGGGTTTCCGGCCCGAAGATTGTCCGACCATTGGGCTCACCAGCCTCGCACGGCCATTCGCTGCTGTTCGTCCAGTTCGGAGAGCCCAATGCCGACCATGGCCTCGCCCAGGTCCTCCGAGAGCTCAGCCAGGATCTTGGGCTCCTTGTAGTGCACCACCGCTCCTACAATGGCTTTAGCGCGGCGGGCGGGATCGCCCGATTTAAAAATGCCCGAGCCCACGAAGACCGACTCGGCGCCTAATTGCATCATGAGGGCCGCGTCGGCTGGCGTAGCGATCCCGCCCGCCGAGAAGTTCGGCACCGGGAGCTTTCCTGTCTTGGCCACCTCCCATACCAGCTCGAAGGGGGCGCCCAGTTCTTTGGCTGCGGTCATGAGTTCCTCTTCAGGAAGCCTGGTAAGCCTTGCGATGCCGTCCACGACGCTTCTCATGTGCTTGACCGCCTCGGCGACGTCGCCCGTGCCGGGCTCGCCCTTAGTGCGAATCATGGCGGCGCCTTCGCCTATCCTGCGCAATGCTTCGCCCAGGTCGCGGCAGCCGCAGACAAAGGGAACCTTAAAACCGTTCTTGAAGACATGGAATCTGTCGTCGGCGGGGGTAAGCACCTCGGATTCATCGATAAAATCCACGCCCAAGGCTTCGAGAATCCTAGCCTCGACAAAATGCCCTATCCTGCATTTGGCCATGACGGGAATGGAAACAGCGTCTTGAATTTCCTTTATCATCTTCGGATCGGACATGCGGGCGACGCCGCCTTGAGCCCGTATATCAGCGGGAACGCGCTCCAGCGCCATAACCGCCGCCGCGCCGGCTTCTTCGGCAATCTTGGCCTGTGCCGCATTGGTCACATCCATGATGACGCCGCCTTTAAGCATCTCAGCCAGGCCAACCTTGGTCTTCCACTCCGCGCCCTGTCGGGCCGACCAAAACACTGTATCCATTATCGACTCCTTTGCTCGGCATATCTTCCGTTAAAGATAACGTTAAGCTATATAATATTCGCTTTTTATTCAAGTTTGCGATGGCCGTGCTCCCGTGGTAAAATCACGGTTATGAACGTGGCGCCGATATCACTTGCTCCCCTGATGCGACATTTATGAAAAACCATCGTATAGTCGATCATGCAGGGCTATGCGCTGCCCGAAGAAAACGCCTATTCCCAGCTTTAGGGACCTCGTTAGTAATAGTCTCGATCTTTCTGCTATCTTCTTGCGCGAGCACTATTCGCGCGTACGAGCATCAGGACGAGCCATATGTGCCAGCGGCATTCTTACAACAAAACAATATCCCCCGTTTCGATTCCACCGTGCCGGTTTTTTATTTCTCCAGTTCAGCCTGGATGCCGCGGGCGCTTACCCTTATCGAAAGCGCCAGAGAATCCATCCTCATAACGATCTTTTTGGGCAACTATTGCGATTACACGGCCCCTATCTACGAAGCGTTGATAAAAAAGGCCCAGGCTGGCGTCAAAGTGCATATCATCATCGATTCTTCCTCGTACGAACAATACGATTATGCACAAAAGAATCTCATGCCGATGGCGATAAAACGATTGAAGAATTCCGGTGTACACGTGGCGGAGTACAATCCTATATCGGGAGAGCGGATTTTCATGTTGCCTGGGCTTCTCGATCGTGAACATAGAAAATTCTGGATCGTCGATGGTTTTCGAGTCGCCATGGGGGGCATGAATATCAATTATCTCTCATTCGCGCCGTACGATAAGGACGGGCAAATAGACACGTTTCTGGAAGTTGAAAGCATCGGGGCCGCTCGCTACCTCACGGATTCCTTCTGCGAAACCTGGAACGCGAACTCTCCCACGAGGATATCGCCGGCGGATTTCGCATCCGCCGCGCCGGAAGCCGAACCAAGGCGGGAAGTGCCTGTGTGGATCGCGGACCAAGGGCTCAAGGATCGCGGCGTCGTAGACAAAATGTTCGATTTGTTCTTTACCTGCGCCCAAAAAGAACTATGGGTGGTTCAAGGACTGGCGTACACCACCGGACCGCTCATCGAAAAAATCAGACACGCGACGTCCCGCGGAGTATCGGTGAACATCCTCGCCTCAGAGAATTCGGACCGGATGGGCAACGAAATCGCGGCGAAATATTGCTTTTTGGATATGATAGACGCCGGGGCTTCCGTGTATATGTATAATTCGCCGGAACGCGGGTTCTTACATTACAAGCTCATGATGGCCGATCGAAGCCTTACCGCGTTCGGAGGCGTCAATTTCAACTTCAGGTCCCAGCATCTTTCACGAGAACTCGCTTTCATCTATGACGACGACGAAATTGGAGCGATTGCTTATGAAAACTTGGAGGCTCTCCTGAAAAATTCCCGGAAAATCGAAAGGGCAGAAGCCTTAACGTATCGATCCCTCTCGAATTCATTGCTGCATGCCATACTATTGCTTGGAGGATAGATGAGCACGGGTTCTCGCGCATACTCAGGCGCATTAGTCCTCGTTTTGGCGGTCATAGCCTTCGACGTCGCGGCGGCTGACGATTTTTCGATAAAATATGAGCGTACGCAAAGCTGTCGAAGCTTCTATTCAGTCGCCTTACATGGGTATTCGGCTCCGAAAATTTTCACCGCCGCTCCGATAGCGGATGTATCCTTGGGATTTCATTTATTTCAATGGCCTTATCTCAGCCCCGCGCTAGGAATACATATGTATATTCCTACCGATTCCCTCAGTCTTACGGCGATGAAGGCAGGAGTGACCCTGGACCTAACGATAGCGTATTCTGAGCGGCATCCGTTGTCCGATCGGTTCATCAGGGAGCACCGCTGGGCCCCGCTCGCGCGGTTCGGAGCAGGATTCCCATTGAAAAACCTGTCGGAGATGTATTACCTGTTTTCATTCTCGCCATTGCGAATTTTCGAAGGAAGCGGCTATTACTCGGTGGGAGCGGCGAGTTTGTTGTTCGACACGTCGATGGGTCTTTCGGGCTGGGGAATCGGATTGTTCGAATTCACGTATATGATGTGAAGAAGAAGGTATGGACAAAACAATTCGGGAAAACCGTCCGGCGGCCATGCGACGCTCGACCAATCGCCGCTCCTTATCGACGATCGCGATAGTGGCGATCGTTCTCTTTACGCCGATCGTCGATGCCCACGGGCAGAAAAGCTCTTTCTCGTTTTCTGCTCCCTTCTTAATCGGCAACGGTTCTGGCTACAGCCCTGTCGCGAAAAGTACATTAATTCGTCAAAGCTTTACGACAGGCTTTTCCCCGAGAATAGAAGCAGAGCTGGGAATGGTGTTCACTATCACCCCACAGCCAATGAATGAATTATTTTTCGACGCCAGCGTATCGTACGCGATTTTATCACCTCACTTCTTGTCAGCGATAAAGCCTACAGCCTTTGTAAACATGCTCATAGGCGCGGGTTTCGCCACAGGATTCCATGGACTTCGTACATCCGCCGGAATGACAGCCAGCTATCATGCATATATCAAATTCACTCCGTTGGTCGTAGGAAGCCTTTTCTACGGAAAGAGAAACCGGATAGGAACAACGGGCGTTCAATACGATTTTACAACAGGCCAGATATCGCCATTCCTAGACCTGATAAGCATCGATATCAGCCTTGTGTCCCCGTATAAAGTTCGGTAGGCTCACAACATGGACCGCGACCAGTTTAGGTCAATAGTCTCAAAAGCTAAGGTGGGCATAGCAGGAGCCGGGGGACTTGGCTCCAACTGCGCTGCATCCCTCCTGCGGGCGGGTATCCGCAGGCTCGTGATCGTCGATTTCGACAAAGTCTCCAGCGCTAACCTCGATCGACAGTTTTATTTCCATTCCCAGGTGGACCGGTTCAAGGTTGATGCGTTGAAGGAAAACCTCCTCGCCATCGATCCAAACGCGGAGATCGCCACCTCCAAGATTCGTATCGACTGGGAAAACGCAGGGCGCATTTTCGCTGGCTGTGATGTAATTGTTGAAGCCCTCGACGATGCGAAGGAAAAGGCCATGCTCATCGAAACCTGCCTGCGGGTTTTCCCCGAAGCCCACATTGTCGCAGCCTCCGGACTGGCCGGGATCGGTAGATTTGAAGCGATCAAGGTGATTCACCGGGGCAGACTCCATATCTGCGGGGATTTCGAATCCGAGACAAGCCCGCTGTCGCCCCCGGTGGCGCCCCGGGTGGGCATCGTCGCCAATCTCCAGGCCGATACGGTCCTCGAACTCCTCCTTGCATCGCGGCTATGAATTTTAGTACCATATCCCAGCCGGCGGGAGCCGAGGGAAACAGCTTCCACCGTTTTTAAAAACATGTTCCCGGAGGTAAAGCGACATGAGCGAGCGCAAAAATTTTAACAACCCGCTGGATTGGCTCAAGGTGCTCATCACGCTCTGGATTTTCGTATCCACCTTCTTTTTCCCCATTTCCAACGGCCAGGCCTTTGTCCGCTTTACCGGAGTCATTCTTTTCCTCATCGCCTTCTGGAGCCTCGCGGTTCCAGACTCCAGGGCATCCCGAATTCTTTATTTGGTATTCAGCGTATCATTAGGGCTTTCGCCCTTCCTCTACGGCTACAAGGCTGCGGCAGCGGTCAACGTCTACATCGCCGCGGCAGTATCCCTCTGTCTTTCGGTTCTCCGCCTAATCCAGGCAAACAAAGAAAGCCGGTAAGCCCTGGCTCCAGCACTACGAAGCAATTCTCAGGAGGTAGGCAATGGAAAAGATTCGCTACTCGGACCGCCTTGAAGAAATGGATTTCGACCGCATGTCGGCCATGTTGTCCCAAGCCCATTGGTGCCCAGGCATCGGTGCTGAGGAATTGCGCATCAGCGCCAAGAACTCTGCCATCCAGGTGGGAGCCTTCAATGAAAAGGGCATCCAGATAGGTTGCGCCCGCGCCATTTCAGACAAGATCCGTTTCGCCTACGTGATCGACGTATTCGTGGACAAGGACTACCGTGGCAGGGGCGTCGCCACCGAAATGATGCGCTTCATGCTTGATCATCCTTCCATGAAACAGGTCTACCAGTGGTTCCTGATCACCAAGGACGCCCATCCTCTCTATAGGAAGGTGGGCTTCGGCACCCTTACACGGCAGAACGAGTGGATGGAAATCCGAAAGTCACGCCCAGACCGTTCGGGCACAGAGTGGCTTAAAAACTGAAAGAGTACGCCACTCGGGTTTTAGGCGCCGGACAGCTGTTTAAGGCAGTTAAAACTCAGGCGTCGAGTCCTTGATGTGCTTTCGCAAGGTCTGGCGGTCTATGCCCAGGCGCCGGGCGGCCCTGGATATGTTGCCCCCTTCTTCGTCCAGCACCGCCAGGGCCGCCCGGCGCGTGATGGCCTCCAGGCTTCCCGCGCACCAGTCCCCAGCCTCGGCAACGAGCCGCGAACCTGAGCCGCAGGCCTCCTGGCCGCCGAAGGATTCAAGGGTGAGGGCTGCCGCCGCATCAGCATCTAAAAGCCTGCGCAGCACGGTCCACTTCTCCGCAACGTTCTCCAGCTCCCGAACGTTGCCCGGCCACTGGTGGGCCTTCAGCGCCTGGAGAAAGCACTCCGGAGGAGGAGGAGGCTCAGCGTCCCCGTCTCTCAGGGCGCATTCCCTGGTGAAGGAAGCGAAGAGCTGCTCGATATCCTCGGGTCTCTCCCTCAAAGGCGGCAGCCGGATGTCCAGCACCTTGAGCCTGTAGAAAAGGTCCCGGCGGATCTTACCTTTTTCCATTTCTTCCTGGAGGGGCACGTTGGATGCGGCGATCAGGCGGAAGCTCACGGGAATGACCTTTACCCCGCCGACACGCATCACCTCTCGCTCCTGAATTACCCTCAGCAATTTGCCTTGGAGCTGAACATCCAACTCGTTGATCTCATCCAGAAAAATTGTGCCGCCGTGGGCCAATTCGAAAAGGCCCATCTTGCCGCCCCTGCCCGCTCCCGTGAAGGCTCCCTCCACGTAACCGAAGAGCTCGCTTTCAAGAAGACTGGGGGGCAAGGCGCCGCAATTGATTGCCACAAAGGGCCCGTCCCTGACGGAACTCTCGTTGTGAATGCTCTGGGCCAATCTTTCCTTGCCCGTCCCCGTTTCTCCATAGATGAGAATGGCGCTGGCGCTCCGGGCATACTGCCTGGCCACGCTCAGGCAGGCGCACATGGCAGGGGACTCGGAAGCCATGTCCTCGAAGTGATACTTGGCCACCAGTTCTCCAGCACTCAGCTGGCGGCGCACCTTTTTCTCTATGTCCTGAATCTGGGCCACTTTCTGCAGGACAATGACCGCACCTTCCACCGAATCCAGAGCGACGATGGGCGTCACGTTCAGGGCGGTACGATGGCCCCCAATCTCCAGAAGTCTGCCAAAGGCTTCCTTACGTTCTGTCATAGCTCGGTCGATGTACTTGCCCGGCAGGACGGTTTCAGCAGACACGCCCACCACAGCCTGCGGACCCAACAGTTCCTTCGCCGTGCTGTTGATGTGGGTGATAAGCCCTGATCGGTCCACCGCTACAATGCCCTCCCGCACGGTGTTAAGAACGGCTCCCAGTCTCAGTTCCCCAGCCCGGCGGGCCATAAGGCTTCTGGATACCATGGCTGCCTTGTCCAACGCCTCTGCAACCGCATCGGGCCCGGACTCGATCAGTGCCAGGGGAATTCCAAGATCCTTGGCGCTGCGCACCGCCACCATATCGCCTACCAGGCAGGCCACGTTCATTCCTCGCACCTGCTCGATGCGGCTGGTCATTTCAGCCTCATCGTCTACCGGCAAATACTCAGCCTTTATCCCCAAGGCCTCGCAGACGTTCTTGGCGTAATGGATGAGGGCACGAAATCCAGCCACCGCGATAGGCTTGCGGCTTCCCATGTAGGGCTTGAGGATGCGCATGAGGTCCAGATAGGAAACCCCTATCTCGATCACATCGACGCCCAGGCTTTCGCGTATAAGCTTGGCCGTGCCGCCCCGGCTGACCAGGATTGCATCCTCGTCTAAAGCCTCCCTGGCCAGGGCAAGCCCAGCGCCCAGATCGCCCACCACGCTGCGCATAGGTTCGGCATAGTGATCCGCCAGAGAATCGGCGATTTGTTTAAGTTTCAGGTAGGGCGCGATGAAAACTATCATAGGTTTCCTGGAACCAGTATACCCTGGTTTTTCCCTTTTTAGGATCCTTAGTGTAGGATTCCGCTCAGATACCCCTGTCATGGTCAAGAAAAGCTATTGGGAAGCCCGGTTATCCTCCTGGGATCTTACGTTCCATCAGGCATTACAGGTTGGATCGTAGATATTTTATACGCTGTCGGAAATAGGTATAGGCCACATGGATCCGGCCGTCTCTGCTCTGGATTATGCTAGGGTAGGAGTATTCCCTGTTCATCGAGTCTTTGGAGTTATTGGTGAGGCAGAAGCCATCCCCCACCTCCAGATCCAGGCTCTCCGGCCAGCTTAAGCCCCCGTCCGAGGAAAAAGCCAGGCATAGGGGAGCTCGCGGAGCGCCCCAGAAGGCCTTGCGCTCGTCAGGGGGAGGAGCGCCTTCGTGGCCGGTGGGGACGAAGCCGCCAGCGGCAGCCTGGCTTGCCGCTTCTTTAGCCAGGGCTGGGGCGCCGTCAGGCTCGACTGCCTCGTCGTCCTCGATCTCGTCGTAGAGCGACTCGCGTCGCTGGGTTGCCGCTACCGCGCTGGAACGGTTGAAAACCATGGCCAGCCTCCCATCCCGGAGCCTCACGCATTGGACCGAGGCATTGTTATTGGGCAGCGTTGTCGGTTTGGGCTGCTCCCAGGTATGGCCACCGTCCACGGAACGAGTGCGGTAGATAAAGTCTGCCCAGCGGCTGCGAAAGAATGCCAGCATCGAGCCGTCGTCCATGGGCACGATATTCATGTGCACGCAGCCCAGGCTACCGGGCAGAGGCCGTATCTCCCAGGTCGCGCCGGCATCGCCGGATAGCGCCACGGCGCTGTAATCGGCGTCGCCCACCCATTTCTGTCCGGGGATCTGCCTGCAGCGGAAGAGGGGCAGAAGCCATTCCCCGGCCTCGTTGACGATCACCGGCTGTCGGACGAAACTGCCGGGCCTGGCGATAAGCACTGATGGATTTGTCCAGGTATAGCCCATATCTGAGGAAATGCGGTGCATCACAACGGCGGTGTCCTGGTTGCCCGCCCGCTGGCTAGTCCACATGAGCCAGAGCCTTCCGTCGGGAGCCGGAAAGAGAACCGGATTCTGCTCGGAGCGGTCGTGGTCGTCGGAGAGCCTCACCGGGGCTGACCAAGCCCTACCGCCTGTCGGCAGCCTGGACATATAGACCGATATGTCTGACATTCCCTCCTGGGTGCCTGAAAACCAGACACAGAGCAGGTCTCCATTGGAAAGCTCGCAGAGATTGGCCGCGTGGTTCTGCACGTTCGGCGCGGGTATGGGCAATTCTTCGAATTTCAAGGCGGTGGACGCCATGGTCTCCTCCACGTCTAAAAATAGGGGCAGGCCGATAAATGCCCTGGAGCTACCTTAATCAGCTGCGGGCCTTGCGCCTTCTTGCACGCATCCTTGGCGTACTGGCAGCGGGGATGGAACCTGCAGCCCGAAGGCGGGTCGATAGCGTTGGACACGTCCCCGGTCAGGATGACCCTGGACTTGTTCCGCTCGTGGTCGGGATCAGCCTCGGGCACCGCGGCCAGGAGTGCCTTGGTGTAGGGATGCTTGGGATTGTCAAAGAGTTCTTTCTTATCGGCGATCTCCATGATTTTGCCCAGATACATCACTACCACCCTGTCGCTGATATGCCGCACAACCGCCAGATCGTGGGCGATGAAGAGATAGGTGAGCTTGTACTTTTCCTGTAGATCCATCATCAGGTTGATAATCTGGGCCTGGATGGAAACGTCGAGCGCCGAGATGGGCTCGTCGCAGACGATGAATTCGGGATTGCTGGCCAAGGCTCGCGCTATGCAGATTCTCTGGCGTTGGCCGCCCGAGAACTCGTGGGGGTAGCGGTTCGCAAAGCTGAAATTAAGCCCCACATCGTCGAGAAGTTGGGCGATTCTTGCGGGGATTTCCTTTTCGGGCAGGAGGTTGTGCACCCTAATGGGCTCGGCCATGGCGTCCAGTATGGTCATCCTGGGATTGAGCGTGGAATAGGGGTCCTGAAAGATTATCTGCGCCCTCTTGCGCACCGGGCGCAGGGCTTTTTCTTCCATCGCCGTAAGCTCGAGCCCGTCGAAAGTTATTTTACCTGAGCTGGGCTTGTAGAGCTGGAGGAGTGCGAACCCCGTGGTGGATTTTCCGCAACCCGATTCCCCCACCAGGCCGAGCGTTTCCCCCCGGTAAATATCGAAGGAAATATCGTCTATGGCGTGCACCACGGCCTTTTTTTCGCCGTAGGCGCCCAGGCGCACGGGAAAATGCTTGACCAGGTTTTCAACTTTCATCAGGACTTTGGGCTGTTTAACCTCTGCGTTCATATTCTACCCCTCGTGTCAGCCCAGCAGGCTATCCTGTGGCCCGAGGCTCCATCGTCCCCCGGCACGGATTCCAATCCGGGATTCTCCCTATCGCAGCGCTCCGTCTTAAACGCACAACGCGAAGCAAAGGGACAGCTGGCGGGTTTTTGCAGAAGGTTAGGCGGCTGACCGGGGATGGACCGCAGCCTTCTGTTTTCGTTGTTTTTCAGCCTGGGAATGGAATTGAGAAGCCCGATCGTGTAGGGATGCCGGGGATCCTTGTAAAGATCCCTCAAATTCGCTTCCTCCACCACACAGCCCGCGTACATGACCATGATCCTGTCCACCATCCCGGCCAGGAGGCTTAGGTCGTGGGTTATCCAGATTATGGAGGTGTCCAGTTTCTCACGCAGGCCCTTCACCAGATCCACTATCTGGGCTTGAATCGTTACGTCCAAGGCCGTGGTGGGCTCGTCGGCTATGACAATCTTAGGCTCGCTCACCAGGGCCATGGCTATCATGACGCGCTGGCGCATGCCGCCCGAGAGCTGGTGGGGGTACTCTTCCAGCCTGTGCCTTGAATTGGATATGCCTACCATATCCAGGTACTGGGCGCAGCGGTCGTATGCGTCTTTTTTGCGCATGCTCTTGTGGTACATGAGTCCTTCTGACAGCTGGACTCCGATCTTCACGAAGGGATTCAGGGATGTCATGGGATCCTGGAAAATCATGCCGATCTTGGAGCCCCGAACCGCGTTGATCTGCTCTTTGTTAGCCTTAACGAGGTCGACGCCTTCAAACATCACGCTTCCGTTGGTAATGGACGCCGAAGGAGGCAACAGCCTGATGAGGCTCATCATGGTTACGCTTTTGCCGCAGCCCGACTCGCCCACGACGCCCAGCATTTCGCCCTGCTTAAGACTGAAGGAAACACCATTCACCGCATGAAGCTTTCCAGCCCTCACCTTGAACTGAGTCTCCAGGTCTTTTACTTCCAGTAACGCGCTCATTTCCACTGCCTCGGATTCAACGCATCGTTCAGCCCGTCGCCTAAGAAACTGAACGAAATGGTGACGATCGCCAGCACCAAGGCCGGGGCGGCGAGTATATGGGGATAGACCTGCCAGACCCGCAGACCGTCGGAAATCATGTTGCCCCAGCTGGGAATGGGCGGCTTAACCCCTACCCCCAGAAAGCTGAAGGAGGACTCCAGCACCATGGCCTCGCCCAGGGTGGAGCTTATGGAGACGATGAAGGGTCCGATCGAGTTGGGAATTATGTAGCGTCGTATGATTTTCGACGTTGGAACGCCCAGGGCCTTAGCCGCGACGACATAGTTCTTGTTCTTTATGGAGAGGATCTGTCCTCGAATTATCCTCGCCGCCTTGGGCCACTTTATGAAGGCCAGGGAGCCGAAGACTATGGCGAAATCCACCCAGGTCGTGTTCCGGAAAAACTGGTTCTGGGTTTCCAGGAACTTGGCGTCCATCCAGTTCACCAGCACAGGTTTGACCGATACGTTGACGACAATCACCAAAAGGAGGGAGGGAATCGACATGAAGACGTCGATGAGCCAGACCACAAAGGCGTCCACCTTGCCTCCCAGGTAGCCGGCCAGCGAGCCGAGGACTATGCCGATGAGGTAGCTCAGGACAGTGACCGATATGGCCACGATCACCGCGGTGCGGGCTCCGTAGATGACCCGGCTAAAAACGTCCCTGCCCAGGTCGTCGGTGCCGAACCAGTGCTGGGCCGAGGGGGCCTTGTTCCTGTAGTTGAGGTCCTGGCTCAGGAAATCGTAAGGAGTGATCATTGGCCCTATGATCGCTATCAGGATGACCAGGGAGACGACGATCAGCCCAACCATGGCTAACTTGTTGGCCGCCAGTCGCTTCATGGCGTCCTTGAACAGATTGTACTGCTTTTCTTCGACCACGGCGGTCTTCTTTGCTTCGCTCTCCATCAGTCTTCTCCTTTCTTTTTGCTCGCCGCCCTTGGATCGAGGAGAGGATAGGAAATGTCCACCAGGAGATTGGAGGTCATTACCACGAATGAAAAAATCAACACAATTGCGAGGATTATCGGATAGTCCGAGCGGGTAATCGCGTTTTCGGTCAAGCGACCCAAGCCCGGAAGACCGAATACTTTCTCGATCAGAATGGAATTGTTCAGCGCGCCAATGACCAAAAGGCCGGTCTGGCTCACCACGGGGGTGAGGACGGGACGCAGGATGTGCCTGAACACCAGGGTTTTAGTAGGCAAGCCCTTGGAACGGGCTGTCCGGATATAGTCCTCGCTCAGGACTTCCAGAACGCCGGCCCTGGCCTGGCGTATGATGATAGCCATGGGATTGAGGCCCATGACGATGAGGGGAACGATCACCTTGGGGCTGAAAAGACCACCCCAGCCAAAGGGTACGTCCATTTTTAAGACTAAAACGAGGAATACGATGATCAGCGGTCCGGCCACGAAGACAGGAATGCCCCAGGTAAACTGGGCGAAGCCTACGATGAGGTTGTCGATCCATCGATTTTGGTTGAGGGCCGCTATAGCGCCCAGGATCGTGCCGATCACCGCGATGATGGCTATAGCCGACAAACCTAGCGAGAAAGTCACGGGTACCGCGGCCTTGATCATTTCGTTCACCGAGCGGCCCGATACCAGGGAGTTGCCGAAATCGCCTTTAAGGATATGGATCACATAGTCACTGAACTGGACCAGGAAGGGGCGGTTCAAGCCCGAAGCCTCCCTGATAGCTTCGATGCGCACCGGGTCGTAGGCCACGTCGCCGGGCGCCTGAAGGAAAATCAGCTTGATGGGATCGCCGGCTCCGAAAAACACCAGGGCGTAGACGATCAGGAGGATAAACAAGACGGAGGGTATCCATCTCAATAATCTATTCAATACATAACGACCCATAGGCACTCCTATTCATCCCGCCGGCGTCAGGAGGAACCGCCGGGAAAATCCGCGAGCGGCCGCGCCTGGCAGTAAGAGCCATGCGCAGTCGCCCGCTGCAACGAGCAAGGTCAAGCCCGGGCGGCGTCGGGACTCTCGCCACGAGTCCCGACGCCGCCTAAAAGCTTCCGCCGCGCCTTATTTCTTCTTCGCGTCGGTGATGTAGATATTCCAAGGCTCGATTACCTGCCAGTCGTCGTTCTTCTCCATGCCCATAACCCAGGGCATGGCCCACTTGGACATTATGTCATAGTAGTAGGGAATGTAGAGGTACTGGTCGCGGAAAATTTTCTGGGCCTGCTGAGCGAGCTTGATGCGGTCGGGGTTGTCCACGGCCTTGGTGCTGGCCAGCTCCAGGAGCCTGTCCACTTCGGCGTTCTTCCAGCCGCCCAGGCACTTCTTGGCGTTGCCCGAGGAGGAATGGATGGAGCCAACGAGGTAGGAGACGGCGTCGGGAACCCGGGTGCCCACATCGTCGCGCCAGATCTGGATGTTTTTCTGGTCCGGGCCAGAGTAGGTATCGATGGCCGACTTCATCTCGACGGCGGTGATTCCCAGGACCTGCCTCCACTGCTCGGCGATATACTGGGCCGCGGCTTCGTGGGTGGGGGTGCTGATGCCGACGAACATGATCTTGGGCAGATTCTTGGCTTCCTTGTACTTGGAGGCGGCCAGGGCTTTCTTGGCGCCTTCTGGATCGTACTTGTAGTTCTCGTAGGCCGGATCCACGCCCGCTACCTTATTGAGAATCTGAGTAGCCAGCTGGTAGGGTCCGTCGGGGAAGGCGGCCTTGGCCAGGTCGGCCGGATTGATCGCCATGACCAGTGCCTTGCGGACATTGATGTCGTCCATGGGTGCCTTGTCCACGCCGAACCAGAAGTGCTGGCCTTTGGCGGTGGCGGGCCCGGACACGAAATCGGCGCCTAGGTCCTCGATGATCGTCGGGGTGATGAGCTCGGTGTGGGCGTCCATCTTGCCCTGCTGGAGCATGAGGGTGGCGACGGCCGGATCGACCACGGAGGTTACCACGATTTTGCTGAGCTTGGGCTTGGGTCCGAAGAACTTGGGATTGGGCACGAAGACGACGATGCCCTGGTCGAGATCCATGGATTGGGGCATGAAGGGGCCGGACACCACTACCTTATTCTTGGGGTGCCACCATTCCTGCTTCTGCTCGCCATTGGCATCCCTGGCCTGGGAAATCTTGACCGGGGGAATCATAGCCGTGGCGATTTTCTGGTTGAAGATCGGGTCCGGGGCGCTCAGGGTGACGACCACGGTGCTCTTGTCCTTGACGACGATGCCCGACATGAACTTGCTCTTGCCGGTGATCACTTCGTTGTAGCCAACGACGCCGGAGAGGAAGAGATCCACCCGGGCGTGCTTGGTGCTGGGAACGGCGCAGAGCTCCCAGGAACCCTTGACGTCCTCGGCGGTGATGGGGGAGCCGTCGGAGAAGCAGGCCTTGGGATCGATGGTGAGGGTCCATGTCTTGAAGGTGGAGTCAGCCACTGCCTTGGAGAGCACGTAGGGCTGGAGCTTGCCTTCCTTGTCGAAGTACATGGGGGCCGCCCACCAGAGGGACTGCCAGCGAGCCACGTGTCCGCCGCCCAGGAAGGGCGACCAGGTCTGGCTCAGCTCGGGTTGTGCGATGTTGAGCACCTGATCCTTGGCCGGAAGGGGATTGGCCGCAAAGGCCGTGCCTGCTGCCACTAGGACGCACATTGCCAAAAGAATCGTTCGTTTCATCTGAACCTCCTCAATACATTTACAAACGCGCATCCGCGCGTTTAAGACCTAAATCATCCAGAAGGGCTGCCAGCCCCTCGTCGATCGTTTTGTCGGGAACCAGGGCGGGAAGCCTGTTGTTGCCCACGCTGGGATCCATAAGATAGAGAGCCCGCTTGACCATGGCGGGGGGATAGCCGAAGGCGTAGAGCCTTTCCCTGAGCCCGTTGAGTTTTTTCTGGGCGGCGTCGGCGGCGTCCTGGTCCCCGGACTCGAAGGCTTTCGCTATCGCACGCACCCATTCGGGGGCTACGTTGGCCAGACCGGATACGCAGCCTGCGGCACCCTTGCGGAGTCCGTAGAGGATGAGGGAGTCAGTACCGTTGTAGAGCTCAAAGCCAGGATTCTCGGCGCAAACCTGGGCCAGGCCGTCCAGGCGCTCTGTCTTGCCCGAGGAATCCTTTATGCCCTTCAC
Source organism: Spirochaetaceae bacterium UBA4077 (assembly GCA_002383375.1). Lineage (GTDB taxonomy): Bacteria > Spirochaetota > Spirochaetia > Treponematales > Rectinemataceae > UBA2256. Next base: position 51,877 of record DFYR01000040.1, on the reverse strand, counting down.
GTTGCCGTGCTTGGCCAGCCTGGCTACGGTGGCCACCTCGATGGAATTGCCCGTGCGGGCGGGGATCTCATAGATGTAGAGGGGAACCGAAATGGCGTCGGCTATGCCCGCATAGTGGCGGTACAGGCCTTCCTGGGTACAGGAGATAAAGTAAGGCGTTATGGCAGCCACCGCCTCGACGCCCAGGCGCTGGTACTCCTTGGCCAGGAGGATGGTCTCGTAGGTGGAGGGAAACCCCGCGTTGGCGATGAGCCTGGCCTCGCCCTTAACAGCGGCGCAGGTCTCCACCACCTTCATCCGCTCGGCGAAGGTGAGGCTGGAAAAGTCGCCGTTGGTGCCGCAGATGAAAAGGTCGTTGCCAGCAGCCAGCTGGCGCCTAGCCTGGGCGGCTATGGCGCCGAAATCCACGCTCTCGTCGGGCCTGAAGGCGGTGACCAGGGCGGTAAAGGTGGTGATTTTCTTCATTGTTTTTCGCTCCTTCCGGCCGCTTTCTTGGCCAATCGCTGCCTGGCGAACTGGACCGCGTAGTCGATGGCGTTGATGAGGCTTTCCTCGGTGGCCGTTCCCTTGCCCGCCTTTCCGAAGGCGGTTCCGTGATCCACGGAAGTGCGGATGATGGGCAGCCCTAGGGTGATGTTCACCCCGCTCACGGAATTCCAGCGTTTTTCCGCGTCGTTCCAGGTAAAGCCCACGACCTTGAGGGGGATGTGGCCCTGGTCGTGGTACATGGCCACGACGATGTCGTACTGGCCGCCCAAGGCTTTGGAATAAAGCGTGTCCGGGGGCACGGGACCGTCCACGGTCATGCCCTCGGCCCTGGCCTTGGCGATGGCCGGGGCGATTTCTTCCGCTTCTTCGCAGCCGAAAAGTCCGCCGTCGGAGGCGTGGGGGTTCAGTCCCGCGACGCCGATCCTAGGATTCTCCAAACCAAAATCGCGCATCGTGTCGTACGCCAGCTTGATGACCGCGTAAACCCGTTCCTTCTTCACGTTGTCGCAAGCTTGACGCAAGGAGACGTGGGTGGATACGTGCACTACGCGCAGCTTGTCCTCGGCCAGCATCATGGTGTAATCCTTGGTCTTGGTGAAATCCGCATAGATTTCCGTGTGGCCTGTGTAGTGATAACCAGCGAGGTTGAGCGCTTCCTTGTTGAGAGGACCAGTCACGGTAGCGTCCACCTCATCGGCCATGGCCAGTTCGATGACTTTTTTAACCGCGTCGAAAGCGGCTTTTCCCGCCATGGCCGAAACCTTGCCGTGCTGAAGCTGGGCGACATCGACATCCTTCAGGTCGATCACGTCCAGGGTCCCGAATTCGAACTTCGCCTGGGAGGGCTTGGCAATCGGGTTTACCTTCAAATTCACCTTGGCGATTCTCACCGCCTGCTCCATGGCCGAGGCGTCGCCGGTGATCAGTGGCCTGCACTTTTTGTAGGTTTCGGGATTGGCCAGGGCCTTGGCGGCTATCTCGGGGCCTATGCCCGCAGGATCCCCCATGGAGATGCCGATTATAGGTAGTTTGTTGTCCATATTCTCACTCCTTGCGGGACGCTTGGCCCTTGTCTCCGCGTTCTCGCCTTATCTTGCCGGCGGCCATCTCCGCCGCCGTCATCATTGCCGTGGCCATGGAGCCCGGATCCGCCGTGCCCTTGCCCGCCCTGTCGAAAGCAGTGCCGTGATCCACCGAGCAGCGGATCACCGAAGATCCCAGGGTCACGTTTATCCCCGAAATGCTGGGGGCGTCGGGCGCGCATTCGCAGTATCGGAATCCCACCATCTTGAGGGCAATGTGTCCCTGGTCGTGGTACATGGCTATTACCGCGTCGAATTCACCGCCAGCGGCCCTGGAGAACACCGAGTCCGCAGGAAATGGTCCGAGAGCGCCCAACGCGACCGTAGACTTTACGGCAGGCACGATATGCTCGATGTCCTCTCTTCCGAAAAGACCGTTCTCCCCGGCATGGGGATTCAAGCCCGCCACCGCGATGCGCGGTTTTGAAATACCCATCTCGGCCAAGGCTTCGTGAACCAGGCGTATGACACTCTCCACCCTTGGCTTGGTAACGGCTTTTATCGCATCGGCCAGCGAAACGTGGGTGGATACATGGGCTACCCGAAGGTTGCCCTCCATGAGGAGCATGGCGTACTCGCTGGAGCCCGTGAAATGGGCGTAGATCTCCGTATGGCCGGGGAACTTGATGCCCGCCAGGGCCAGGGCTTCCTTGTTGAGGGGAGCGGTGGCGGTAGCGTGGATCTTCCCTGCGAGAGCGTCCTCGATGGCTCTGCGCACCGACTCGAAAGCCAGGGCTCCGCAGGCGGCCGACACCTTGCCCAACTCATACCCGGCCAGCGGAAGCTCACCGCATCGCACAACGTTGATCAAGTTGGCGCCAAACACGCAATGTTCGACATCGGCAGCCCCATTGACGGGAGCAGCCAGCCCCACAGTCGCGGCAGCCCGCTCCATGGCTTCGGGGGAACCGTAAACGACAAACTCTCCGGCAGCACGTACATCTTCCCGCTTCAATGCCATGGCGATCACCTCGGGACCGATGCCCGCGGGATCTCCCATGGTCACCCCCACCAGAGGTCTGAGGCTCCGGTCAAGGTTCGCGCTCATTTCGGCTTCCTCACTTCACCAGCTCGTAAATTGTCCGAATATCCTCCCGGCTTAAGTCCACCGGGTTGTTGTCCAAAAGCCTGCGTACGCCGTAAGCCGCCTCGGTGAGGGAAGCCAGGGCGCCGTCGGGGACTCCCAGATCCTTCAGGCTTGTGGGAATCTTCAATTCCTTTACCAGGCTGTCCAGACTCTGTAGGAGGAGATCGGCCTCTTCATCCGCGCCTGATCCTCCACCGGCACCAACCAGCCCGATAGCCCTGGCCGCCTCGGCCAACCGGGGAGCTATTTTCTTCTTTTGATAGCTCATGACCGGCACCAGGAGGGCGGCGTTGGATACGCCGTGGGGCACCCTATACGTGCCGCCCAGAGGGTAGGAAAGGGCGTGGATGGCCGTCGTTCCCGATGAGGCGATGCAGGCGCCGCCGTAATATGCCGCCAGAAGCGTAGCCGAGCGTGCTTCTATGTCAGAGCCGTTTTTATAGGCCAGGGGGAGAGCGGGCAAAAGGAGTCGCATACCTTCCCGGGCCATCATGTCGCTCATGGGATTGGCCTTTTTCGAGATAAAGCACTCCAGCAGATGACAGAATGCGTCCACGCCGGTGGAGGCGGTGAGCTTAGGCGGAAGCCCCAGGATCAGCTCCGGATCCAGCACTACCCTGTCGGGCATGAAATAGGGACTCACGATGCCCACTTTGAGGTTTTTTTCGGGGAAGAGGACGATGGCGTTGGGCGTCGACTCGGAACCGGTACCCGCGGTGGTGGGAATCATCACCGTAGGGATACCCCTTCCGGGAACGCCCCGTTCGGCCAGCTCGGCGGTACTCCAGCCCTTACCGGCCAGCACGGCCAGGATCTTGGCTGCATCCATCACCGAGCCGCCGCCTATGGCCACTATGGCCGCCGCGCTACCCTTCAGGCCGGCCGCCACCCTGTCCAGGTCGTGGATAGAAGGCTCGGGAGGCACGGAATCCACCAAGGATACCGTATACCCCACGCTCCCAAGGGCTTCGACCACCTTGGAAGGCGTACCGGTCTGCGAAACCCCCTTGTCGCTCAATACCAGGACAAGTCCCGATGGAGTAAGAGTCTTGACAATGGAAGGAACCAGAGCGAGCTTGCCCGGTCCGAACTCCAGCCGAGAGGGCGATGCAATGGAAAATGGAATCATGAGTTTTTCTCCTTGATTAAAGCAGGCGAGCGCTCCTCAAGGACCGCTTTAGCCTGGAAGGGTATGCCCGTCACTCTGTCCAAAACCTGCACCAAGGCGTCCATTGCCCCGAAGCCGCCGGACTTGCAGGCAAACTTCAAATCTGCCCCGAGGGCGCTGGACCGGCAGATGCCATAGGGGAGCCCCGGGAGGATCTCGTCGGTAAAATCGATATAGTCAGCGCCCAGGCTGGAAACGATTCGGGCCGCGGTATCGCCGCCCATGGCAAAAAGAAAGTCCACCGACCTTCGCCGGGCTACTTCCAAGGCCAGCTCGCCCATGAACTGGGATATCCGCGTTCCCATCAGGCGGGCATGTTCAGCCGAAACGCCTTTTTTTACCGAACTGGTATGGAAAAGGAGGGCCGCATCGGGCAGCGCTTCCGCTTCCGCGAGGATTCGAGCCATCTCCTTTGCAGGCTCGTCGGCGGCGCTCCTGCCGTCGACGACGATTCGCTGCACACTGCCCGATGCGGCCAGAAAGGCACACTGGGCTGCACTCGTGGGAGTGACAGAGCCTACAAAGAAGACAGCCTTTTCCGTCGGCACCTTCTGGATGCCCTGCGGCGAAGTTTCTGCCCGCCCAGCGCCCTTGTGGTTGGCCAGTGCCTCGGCCAGGCCGGAGGAACCCACGCACAGGAGGCCGGGAAGCTCAGCCAGGGTGGCCAGAAGCGCTAAGTCCTCGATGCTTTCCGCATCGGCGGTGAAAATTTTTTTCCCTTGGGCGCTCAGGCGCTCCACTGTCTCAGCCAGAGCATTGGCGCCCTTGCGTAGTTCCTTTAATGAAATTGGAGCGATGAGGCCAGGAAATTTCGATTCAAAATGAGAAGCAAGGCAGGCGTCGTCAACGGGGGTAAAGTGATCCCTGGCCACAATGCCTGAGTTGATCGGTTTCTGGTTGACAAGGCAGAGGCCATCCACAACGGTCCGGCCATTGCGCGGAGCCGCGGGACAGACAAGAGCCCGGGAGAATCCCGCCCCGTCCATCACCGCCGCCACTTCCTCAGCGATATTACCCCTTAGGGTTGAATCGATTTTCTTATAAAGTCTCCCCGAGGCTCTCTGGCCTATCGCCTGCGCGATGCCGCGAACTCTTTCATAGGCTTCAAGCTTGGTTAAAAATCTGGAATCGCTGTTCACCACATAGGCTGACAGCTCGAGTGATGTAAGGTTTTTCTGGCTTAGATCCAGAAGAAATCGGGCTGGGCGTTCGGCGGTTCTGAACTGGACAGCCGAATCACCCGATCCGGTGAAGTCGTCTGCAATGATAAACCATGGTGAGTCCATTACCGATATATTTGCAGGATCCGTGCCAATAATTCTAATCAGCGCTTACTGCATAAAGGGGGAAGCATTCCCCAAGCACCGCGAAGAATTCTTCTATCTGCAATGCCGAATAATGTCAAACTGGAACAAAACTTATCAGCCAGATAGCAGTATTGGTTGCAAAATCGCCACCAGTGATAATATTTTCATCAGTTTTCGCCGGAGAAGAGAATCTCGATGAGAAAACGTATGCCCGGAGCGTTTAAATGTAGTTCGATCGGAGGACATCTCTATTATAGTCTGACATCGATCGGGGGAAGTATTGTCTTGGAACCCTTACTATTGTACTAAGAATGCATGAGAGAAATAACGCCACAGCTGGACGGCAGGCTTAAAGCCCATTTCGGAGACTCGGCAGCCAAGGCAGAGCCTTTCCCCGTTGAAAGCTATAATGATCTTGTCCGCATCGTCGCCGAACTTTCCTATCTCAACCGGGAGAATCTTTTGGTCTTTCGGGGACAGGCCAGAGATTTTCTCAACAAGGCAGGTGCGAGCAGTCTCTATCCATCCCTTTATAGAAGGAACGTCCTCAGCAAAGCCAGGGTGGAGCGGGACTTCACCCTCCTCGACGAGCTCTCAGCCATCCTAATAGAGGAAACGAAAAAACTCGACAGGCGGGCAGGGGACGAGCTTCGTAAGCGGCGCTATCTTCAACAGTCCATTCTCCAGCACTACCAGGTCTGCGAAACCTCCCTTTTGGATTTGAGCCAGTCCCTCAGGGCAGCCTGCTCTTTCGCCCAGTGGAGTTCCTCGCCCGGCTACTCGTCGCCTGGCCTTGTAGAGACCGGCTTCGTGTCAGCCACGAACACGACCGCAGAACCAGATCAGGGACTTCAGCCAGAGCCTGCCTCCGAGAGAGCCTACCTTTACGTGCTCGCCATTCCTTTCCCGACCGGAGGCATATCCATAGATTCCCGGGAGGAAATTGTGTCGGTGCGGCTTCTCTCCGTCTGCCCCTCCCTGGCCCGGCGTCCCTATTTCCAGGATGCTCTGTTGGCAGGCACCGTAGACATTAGCGATAATTACGAGGACAAGAACGAACTCGATTTCAACCGCAGACTCGTGGCGAAATTCACCATACCCGCAAGCAAAGAATTCTGGGACAATGCTCCCGGGAAAATAGATGACAGGCTTCTGTTTCCCGGCCCCGAAGAAGACCCCATGCTCTCGCTCTGCTCCACCTTGAGGAGTGCGGTGGTCAGCCTGGAAGGCCTGCTTTTCGCGCCAAATCATAATGACCCGCACAGCGATGATGAAAAGGATTCACGAGAAGCGCCGATCGGCTTAACCCCAGGAGCGGCAATGAGCGTCCAGGACATCGCCTATCGGCTTCGCCGGAGGCTGGGCTGAGCAGGAAGCGAACGGAAGCTGCTCTCGGCACCGCCTGATTACCTGTACAGCTCCCGGATCACGGTCCAGTTCCTGGACAACCAGCCCTTGGAAGCCGCCTCCTCCAAGAGCTTTCTCGCCGCCGCTGCGACGGGAAGTTTGACGCCCTTTTCTTCAGCGAAACGATTCATATAGTCCGCGTCCTTGCGCATCCAGCGCAGCTGGAAGGACACGGGCTCGTAGCTGGCGGCCATCATGTCCCTGAGGTTGGATGTCACGGCGGGGCTGGAGAAGGAACCGCCCATCATCGCTTTCTCAGCCTCTCCCATGTCGATGCCTGCCTTCTCCATCATAGCCAGGGCTTCGGCAAGAGCAGAAACCTGCACATCGATGAGCATGTTGTTGATGAGCTTGTAGGCCATGCCAGAACCCGGGGGACCGAACCTGAACTGCCGCTTGCTGAAGGCAGCGAGCAAGGGTTGGACGGCGTCGAAGGTCGCCTGCTCGGCGCCCACGAAGAGGTTCATCGTACCGCCGGGAATGCTGCCGGGACCTCCGCCCAGGCCTGCATCCGCAAACCGCAGGCTGTGTTCCTGAGCCAGGGCGCTCAGTTCCTTCACCCAGGCCAGGGAGAGAGTACTGCACTCCACAATGCAGCAGCCCGGCGGAGCAGCCGCCAGTGCGCCCTGTCCGCCGAGCCACATAGCTCTGGAAGCATCATCATCCCCTACCACCGATACCACTGCGTCGGCACCCCGAACCGCATCGGCGGGGCTGGCAGCCCTCTTCGCCCCCTGCTTCACCAGTGCCCCATCCCTTCCCTCACTCCGGTTGTAGACTCTCAGCTCATAACCAGCCTTCAGGATATTAGCCGCAATGTTGAAACCCATATTGCCCAGCCCTAGCACCGCAATCGTTTTCATGCACTAGCCCTCCTTTTGAGCGATTTATGCCTTCTTCCACTGCCAGAAGCAAGCCTTGGGAGACTCGAGCTTGCCTTCCTTTTTGAGGGCGCCCATTATCTTGTCCACTTCTTTTTTCTCCACTTGTGTGGCCTGGGCTACCTGAGCCGCGCTCAATGCTTTGGCGGAAGTCTTGAATGCCTGGATTACCTTTTCCTTGTTGTCCATGACGAACTCCTTTCAAAAATTAAAGTACTGCATCGAAGCGTGTAGCGAAAAGCTTCAGAAGCAGCATTGCTCACAGTGATTATTTCGGGCTTGTGCTGTGTGCGAGAATCCTCATGAATCTGTCTACCTCCGGATGGTTTCTCTGCAGGGGCGAAGGCTTAAAATTACGATCCAGGAAGGCGTGCCGCGTTTCGCCGGTCGCCCGCAGCTGGCCTGAGGCTGAGTCGATCACGCGATACGAAATGGTTAACCGTAAACCTGTATACGATTCGACCGTTGCGATTATTGCGACGGTTTCCCCGTAGCGGACGCTCGTTTTGTACTCGCAGGAAGCAGCGAGCACCGGAACGATTATGTCCAGCTTCTCCATTTGGTCGTAGCTCAAGCCGGCGCGCTCGAGAAGATCGGTTCGCGCTTCCTCAAACCAACGTATAAAATTCGAATGGTGGACGATGCCCATCTGGTCGGTTTCGTAGTACTGGGTCTTGTGGAAATATGGGTTCTGTTCTGTCATGGCTCTGATTATGGGGGAGTGCAATCGTTGGGGCAAGGTCGATAGTGGCGAGGCAAGTCCTAAAACTGGCTAAGCCGTTACAGGGACTGGAGCGCTATTGAAGAGTGCCTGGCATCGTTCGGCCTTTTTCCGCGTTTATATCTAAGGCAAATCCCTGTCTTTGCCGCCGCAGGCCGTGGAAAGCAGATGGAGGAACACTGCGAGCGCGAGAAGGTCAGCGCAGCCGCCGGGGCGGCGGCGGTCCATATCGAAGACCAGGTAGCGCAGAAACGCTGCGGTCACCGTCCTAACAAGGCAATTGTATCCGCAGGCGAGATGGTCGACCGGGTTAAGGCGGCGGCCGACGCCAAGACCGATCCCGGTTTTGTGCTCATGGCCCGTACGGATGCGCTGCAGAGCGAGGGTCTCTCGGGGGTGATAGATCGCGCCTGTGCCTATGTCGAAGCGGGGGCCGACACTATATTCGCCGAAGCCATGACGGATTTGGAGATGTACGGAAAGGTCTGCGAGGCAGTGAAGGCCCCCGTGCTCGCCAACATGACCGAATTCGGCGCCACGCCCTGCTTTACCAGGGATCAGCTGCGCGAGCAGGGCGTCGCCATGCTTCTCTACCCCCTCTCGGCCACCCGCGCCATGCAGCGCGCGGCTTTGGAGGTAATGCGGGCGATCCGCCAGGAGGGGAGCCAGGAACGCGTCATCGACTTAATGCAGACCAGAGCGGAACTCTACGACTTTCTCGGGTACGAGGCCTATGAGAAGACGCTCGATCGACTATTCGGACAGGGTGGAGCCCGTTAAATACGGGCTGCCCGCCCCACAAGCCGCTTGTCACGTAAGCCGTCCGCCCGGTAGGCCGCTCGCCCTGCAGGTCGCCCGCCCCGCGGTTTAAGCCTTGGCTATCTTCTTCCCAAATTCTACCGCCGCGGCGAAGCCGGCATCGTCGGGGTTCCACTGGTTTTTAAGCCCTTCGCCCACCGGCTCGAAGCCGCTGGCCTTGAGGTTTTCTGCCAGGACCTTGTTGCCTTCGCCGGACCAGCCGTAGCAGCCGAAGACGCCAGCCTTCTTGCCCTTAAATTTCAGGCCCTTGATTTCCTCCAGAATACCGGCCACCGCAGAGAGAATTCCCTGGCCGATGGTCGGCGAGCCTACGAGGATAGCCCGGGAGCGGAATACGTCGGTGATGGCGTCGTTCTTGTCCGATTTGCCCACGTTGTGGAGCCTGACCTCGGTGGAGGGCGAGGCTTCGACTATGCCCTTGGCGATGCCTTCCGCCAGTTTCCTGGTACCGCCCCACATGGAGTCGTAGATGATGGTGATGCGGTCTTCCTTATACTCCTTGGCCCATTCAGCGTACTTTGTGACGATCTGCAGCGGATCCTTGCGCCATACAATTCCGTGGCTGGTGGCGATCATGTCCACGGGAAGGTTCAGGCCGACCACTTCGTTGATCTTGGCCGTGACCAGGGGGCTGAAGGGGGTGAGGATGTTGGCGTAGTACTTGATGCATTCGTCGTAGAGCTCGTCCTGGTCCACCAGATCGTTGAAGAGAAGCTCGGAGGCGTAGTGCTGGCCGAAGGCGTCGTTGGAGAAGAGGATGGCTTCGCCGGCGAGGTAGGAAAACATGGAGTCGGGCCAGTGGAGCATCCGCGCATCCACGAAGACGAACTTCCTGCCATTGCCCAGATCCAGCGAATCCCCGGTCTTCACCACCTTGAAGTTCCAGTCTTCGTGGTACTGGCCCTTGAGAGACTTCACCGCGTTGGCAGTGCAGTATATTGGCAGGTCCGGCCGGCGGCGCAGCAATTCGGGCAGGGCGCCCGAATGGTCCACTTCACCATGGTTCTGCACGACAGCGTCCAGCTTGTCGAGAATTCCCTCGGCCTCCAGATTGTCCACGAACTCCTTGGCGAAGGGAAGCCATACCGTATCCACGAGTACTGTTTTCTCTTCCTGGACAACGTAGGAATTGTAGCTCGAACCTTTGTGGGTCGAGTATTCCTCGCCGTGGAACTTCTTGAGCTCCCAATCGATCTTGCCCACCCAGTACACGTTGCCTTTCAGGTGTTTTTTCATGGATTTTCCTCCCTCGCGATTTTTCGTCACCTTTCAGTCTTTTTGAATCGATAGCCTACTATTCCCGGGACTATCCATTCCTCGAAGCCTGAGAAAAACATCCTTGGTCCGAGCTCGAAACAATCGTCGCTATTGAAAGTATAGTAAAACGAAGCTTGAATTTACCATATATCATCGATTTTTCCATATATTTCAGCGCGAATACCTTCTAATTGAACAAAAGCGATGGAGCCGGGTACAATCATCCAATGAAAGTACTAATGATCAACGGAAGCCCTCACACTCAGGGCTGCACAAGAACCGCTTTGGCCGAAGTTGCCAAGAGCCTTGAAAAAGAAGGCATCGAAACCGAAGTAGTCAATATCGGGTCCAAGACCGTCCGCGGCTGCGTGGCCTGCGGCAAATGCGCAGAGCTCAAGCGCTGCGTGTACGAGGACGACCCGGTCAACGAGCTGATCGAAAAAGCCAAGACCGCCGATGCCTTCGTCTTCGGCTCTCCCGTGTATTATTCCTCCGCATCGGGGCAGATCACCTCCCTTATGGACAGGCTGTTCAGGGCAGGGAGCGCCCCCTTCAAGCACAAGCCGGCGGCCGCCGTGGTGAGCTGCAGGCGCGGCGGGGCGACCGCGACCCTGGATCAGCTCAACAAATACTTTCTCATCAGCAGCATGCTCGTCGTAGGCTCCCAGTACTGGAACATGGTGCACGGCAACAAGCCCGAAGAAGTGCTCCGCGACCTGGAAGGCACCCAGACCATGCGTACCTTGGGGCTCAACATGGCATGGGTTCTTAAATCGCTGGAAGCCGGCAGTAAAGCAGGCCTTGCCAAGCCCGCTCTCGAAGCCCAGATCAAGACGAATTTTATTCAGTGATCTAGAATCAAGCCCGTTATGGCGCACGCATGGCAGGCCGCCCTTCGCGGGCTTTGAGGCGGTTAATTCAATAAATATATGATATTCCCTGGGCAAAACGCTTGCACTGCCCTCAAGGATGTGCTATTTTCGCCAAAACCGATGGAGGAGCGATCCCCAAGAGTACCACAGTGAAGGGCTGGGTCCCGACGATGCTGCGGGAAAGGGGAGGATCGCCGAAGGATCGAGGGCTTACCCAGGCCCCCGTTCTTGGACGACCGGGCTAATACCCGGCGGCTGTCGCGAGGCTCACAACCTCGCGGAGAGCCTAAGGTACGTGACTTCCGCAGCATCCCCCGGAATACCGGCTGTATTCAACGTCTTCCCCAGACGCTTTCAAGGGATTCAGCTCGAAGCTTCCAACCTTGGTCTCCGTAGCATAAGGAGACGGACATGACAACAGGCAGACGAAAAATCCCAGTGGCCATTCTAGGCGCCACCGGTGTCGTGGGACAGCGCTTCTTGAGGCGGCTGGCAGATCATCCTTTTTTTGAGATCGCTTATTTGGCCGCCAGTGATCGTTCGGCAGGTAAAAAGTACAAAGACGCCTGCCTCTGGCACCTGGGCGGTGAGCCTTTCGCCGGTTACGGCGATATGGTAGTGACCACCTGTACTCCCGATTCGGCGCCGGCTCCCCTGGTTTTCTCAGCCCTGGATGCCGATGTGGCGGTCTCGATCGAAGCCGCTTACGCCAGGAGCGGTGCTTTCGTCTTTTCTAATGCTTCGGCCTACCGCATGGATGAGGATATTCCTCTCCTGATACCAGAGATCAATCCTGGGCACCTCGGCATTCTGGAACGTCAACAAGCCCAGCGAGGATGGAAGGGTGCCATCGTTACCAACCCTAACTGCACCACAGTCATGCTCGCCAGTCCCCTGGCGCCTCTGGACAGAGTCTTCGGCATCGAGGCGGTCATGGCCACCAGCATGCAGGCTATTTCCGGCGCCGGCTACCCGGGAGTGAGCGCCATGGATATTCAGGGTAACGTGATCCCGCATATCAAAAAAGAAGAGCTCAAGGTCGAAGCTGAGCCCCGAAAAATCCTGGGCAGGCTTCTGGGTTCAGGTTTATCCGCTTCCCTGACGCCTTCGCGCTTCGTCGTCTCGGCGACCTGCACAAGGGTGCCGGTCATCGATGGGCATACCATCGCCATATCGGTCAAGCTTAAGGGCAATCCCTCTGTAAAAGATGTAGTAGCCGCCATGGACTACTTCGAACCGGGCACCGCCGGGCTCTGCCTTCCCTCGGCGCCGGAGCGTTTCCTGGCCGTATCCGCCGAGCCGGACAGGCCCCAGCCCCGAAAGGATGCTGAGGTCGACGGCGGCATGAGAATAACCGTGGGAAGGGTCAGGCCCTGCCCAATTCTGGGCATTAAGTTCATCGCCCTGGGACACAACGCCGAACGGGGGGCTGCTGGTGCCTCGGTGCTGAACGCTGAGCTGGCTTATGCCAAGGGCGTCCTCGCGCTTGCGCAGGAAGAGTATCAGCAGCGCACGGCTTGATACTTTAACAAGGCACCACGCTGTTCGTTGTTGCTTTCAACCATTGTTGCGCCTGAAAATTAAAAGCGTTGTGCGATCTCTTAAAGCCGACAAAGGACGCCTGTTTCGGAGCTTTAAGCTTGAGCAGGCTATGACTGCTCAAGCGCCTACTTTTTCCCAGCGACCCGAGCGATAACTCTCTACAACGGCTTCCACGACCTTCGTTATTTTATGCCCCTCGGAGAAGTCAGCATAGCGCGGTTTTTCGCCCTGCAGAATAGTCCGGTAAAAGCTGTCTATCATGTTCTTTTGGGCATCGGGCCAGCGCTCGCTTTTTCTGCCATGAGGAGTGCTGTCCTTACCGCTCTCGTTGAGCAGGTCCGGATGCAGGGGAAGCTCCTCGTTTGGGCTATCGCGATGGCCTATCCATAAGCGGTCAGCCTGTCCATGCTCCCAATGTACGGAAGCCTTGCTCCCGTCAATGTCAAAAGAAAGCCCGATTTTCGATCCGGCGCTTACCTGGGAAACGGTAAAACTGCCCCGCGCGCCGCCGGTAAAGCGAAGAAGCGCGCTTGCATAATCTTCGGTCTCCACCGCTACGCGCTTGCCCTGGACTGACCCAGGCGATCCGTCAATTCTGAATGGAACGAAGGTGGCCATATCGGCGCAGACTTCCAAAATATTCTGTCCCAGCAAAAACTGGGCAAGATCGCACCAGTGAGAACCTATGTCGGCCATCGCCCTTGAGGGACCGCCCAGTCTTGCGTCGATCCTCCAGTTGTAATCGCTGTCATGGAGTAGCCAGTCCTGGAGGTAAGCCCCATGAATAGAGTAAATGTCGCCCAACTCTCCGTTCTCTATCATTCCTTTGGCATGCTGCACAAGAGAATAATGGCGATATACGAAATTGATCGAATTTTGTACGTTGTGCGACTTTAAAAGCTCAAGCAGTTTTCCAGACTCGCTGGAATAGACCGTAAGCGGCTTTTCAGAAAGTATGTGCTTTCCCGCGATGATGCAGTCTTTATTGATTTGGAAATGGGCGGTATTGGGCGTGCAGTTGTGCACAACGTCGATGTCCGGATCATCAAGCATTCCACTGTACTCGGTAAAGTACTTCGGTATTCCATAAAAATCGCAGAGTTCTTTCGCCCTGGCTTCGTCTCGTACGCATATCGCAGCTACATCCGCATATCCAAGCCTATGGATGGCTTCAATGTGGGCGTTGCCGATATTTCCGACGCCGATTATGCCGGCGCGTATCCGCTTCATGTGCAGCCCTCCTCGGCCGGGAAATTACATCCTCACGATCCCCTTGACGTAGCCGTCCGGCTTGTTCCCAAAGTCTTCGAATGCCGTATCTATAGTATGCATACCATAGTAATGCGTCATGAGCTTTTCCACTTCTAGCTGCCCTTTAGCCACAAGATCCAAGCCTATCTTCATGCAACGCATCGTGTGATCGATCCGCTTTTCGTGGGCGTTGATGATTTCAACGGCTTTCCAGTTCAGCATCTGGAGATCGACGCAGCGCGGGCCGCCTTGATGGTATCCAACGATAGAAAGAATCGAATGACGATTGAGCATCAATATAGCGAGATCCAGCGCCTGAGCGTTTCCAGTACACTCGACTACGATGTCGACGCCGCCATTACCAGTACTGTCGCTAAGAAGATCCTCCTTAGGAACATCCCCAGCAAGCATAAATTCGTCGGCGCCGCAGAATCTGGCAAGCGTCTCGGTTTCCTTGCGCGTATCGATGGCAATGAGGTGGTACGCGCCTCTGAGCTTCATGAGCTGAAGCGCGAGAAGCCCCATAAAGCCAAGGCCGATAACAACTATCGTCTTTCCAAGACCTACATCGGTGCGCAGGGCTCCGCTCACCACGCAGGCAATCGGCTCACCGAGGGATGCTTTATCGAAATCCAGCGACTCCGGATATTTCATGACAGCCGCGGCGTCGGCTACGGCGAATTCTGAAAAACCACGCCTGAAAAGACCTGTCACCGTGTCTCCAATCGCGATGCCCGACACCCCAGCGCCGATTCCTGTCACTTCTCCTGCCGCCTCGTGCCCGAGCCGCAGGGGCGCGTTTTCCGCCTTGTCCCAGGCAAAGTACTCGGATCCGCATATCCCGCAAGCCCTTACTTTGATCTCCACATCGTTGATACCGATCTCAGGCATCTTCGTTTCGACTATGCGCGATCTTCGAGGACTGAATACTTCGCTGGTTTTCATGATTTTTCACGCATCATAATCGATCAAGCTTTAGCCCCTGGCGACTAGGTCTTTAACCGCCGCCAGCTGTTCGGGCTTCAGCGGCAGCACCTCGCTGTTCGCCGCCCCCGTGGCAGAGTCCTCCACCAAGATGAGTTTAACCTCTTTGGTAGTCACCGTATTGTGCCACAGGCCCCGGGGTATGTTGTAGACCTTCATGGGCTCCATTTTAGTCGCCTTGATGACAAGGCCGTCACGACTCTCCTCGGCGGACAAAAGCGTGCAGCTTCCCGCCAGGAGGATGAAGAGCTCGTCGGTTTCGTTGTGCCGCTCCAGGCAATCGATTCCCGTTATGTCGTTGGCGGGCTTCCAGTTCTTTATGCCCACCATCCATTTGGCGTTTTCGTAGACCCTGACAAGGCCTTCGCCCTTATACTCGAATTTTTGGATTTCCATAATTACTTCCTTTTTACGGCGGACTGTCTTCGCCTCCCCTGCCCAGGACGATCGCCGTCGCTTAATTGCGCCGCGTTCGGCTGGCACGCCATTTTCGGCATTTACCGACCGCCGCAGATATACCGCTCTGGCCGGCGGTCCGCAAGATCTATCCCGTGAATCGCCGGCCCGCGCCGCTCTAACTAGATGTTCTTACCCAACAGCTTCAGGCAAGCTTCCTCGATATGGGCAGGCGTGAGGCCGTAGGCTTTGAAGAGATCAGCCGGCTTGCCCGACTGGCCGAATCGGTCCTGTATGCCCAGGCGGCGGAACGTGGCGGCCGACTGGCCGGCAAGGGTCTCTGCTACAGCAGATCCTAGGCCGCCGATGACCGAATGCTCCTCCACGCTCACCACGGCGTCGCAGCGATTCGCGGCGGCTAGTACGGTCTCCGAGTCGAAGGGCTTTATCGTATGGACGTTGAGTACCGCCGCCCTGATGCCCTTCCCCGCCAGGCTCCCGGCCGCCGTCAGGGCTTCCTTGACCATGAGCCCCGTTGCCACGATGCAGACATCCCGCCCTTCCCTCAGCAGGTTCGCCTTGCCGGGGAAGAAGGGGGTATCGGGGCCGGTAAAAGTCTCCACCACGGGCCGGGCGACCCTGATGTAGACGGGACCGTCGATCTCGGCGGCGGCGAAGACCGCCTTCCGGGTTTCGGCGGAGTCGCAGGGCACGAAGATGGTCATGTTGGGCACCACCCTCATGAGGGCTATGTCCTCCACGCTCTGGTGGCTGCCCCCGTCCTCGCCCACCGAAAGGCCCGAATGGGAGAGGCCGAACTTCACATTGGCGTTCACGTAGGCTATGGAATTGCGGATCTGCTCGTAAGCCCGTCCGGTTCCGAAGAGGGCGAAGGTGGAGACGAAGGGAATGAGCCCCGAGTGGGACATGCCTGCCGCCGCCCCCATCATGTTGGCCTCGGCCAGGCCGAAGTTGAAAAAGCGCTCCGGATGCTTGGCCTGGAAGAGACTTGTCATGGTGGCATGGGCCAGGTCGGCGTCCAGCACCACTACCTTGTCATTGACGGCGCCCAGTTCGGCCAGGGCTTCGCCGTAGGCCACGCGCAGGGATTTGGATTCAGCCATTCTGCTTACCCCCTAGTTCTTTCATGGCGCTTTCGAATTCCTGGGCGTTCATGGGCTTGCCATGCCAGCCTGCGTTATTTTCCATGAAGGACACAGCCCTGCCCTTTATCGTGCGGCAGCGGACGAACCTGGGCTTGCCCGAAACGGGCGCTGCCAGGGCCGCGGCGATGGCATCGATATCGTGGCCGTCCACGTCGAAGCATTCGAAGCCGAAAGCCGCGAATTTGTCCATCACGTTGCCCAGGCCCATGACCTCGTCGTTGGAGCCGTCTATCTGCAGGCCGTTGTGGTCGAGAATGAAGGTCAGATTGTCCAGCTTATAGTGCGCGGCGGACATGGCGGCTTCCCAGATCTGGCCTTCCTGGAGCTCCCCGTCGCCCAGCACGGCGAATACCCTGTACGAAGCCTTTTTATACTTGGCCGCCAGCGCCATGCCTACGGCGATGGAAGCGCCCTGGCCGAGGGATCCGGTGTTGGCGTCCACGCCCGGGGTCTTGGCCATGTCGGGATGTCCCTGCAGGTGGCTTCCCAGCTGGCGCAGGTTCCAGAGGTCTTCCCTGGGATAGAATCCCTTGTTCGCCAGGATGGCGTAGAGAGCCGGGCAGCCGTGGCCCTTGGAAAGGACCAGCCTGTCCCTGTCTTCCCATTGGGGATTGGAGGGATCAGTCTTCATGGTCTTGTAGTAAAGGGCCATGAGGATCTCCAGCACCGAGAGGGAACCTCCCGGATGTCCCGACTGGCAGCGGTAGAGCATCTCCAGGATGTCTCTACGCAACTGTACGGCGAGGCCGTCCAGAGTCGTGTCGCTCATTCTCGAAACTCCTTTATGGAACACGAAAGCCGATTCTCCGCATACCGGCGCCTGCTCGGGATCCAGCCTATCGGCCGTAATCGTTCCAGGCGATGATTCGCGGTTCCCCGGCCTCTAGCCTTTTACCGCTCCTGCGGTAAGGCCCGATATCAGACGCTTTTGGGCAAAGAAGAACATGATGCATACGGGAATTATAGTGATTATTCCCCCCGCCGTGAGCATGCCCCATTCGACGCCGAGCTGGCCGATGAGGTTCTTAAGGGCGACAGGAATAGTCCTGTTGGCTTCGTTGGTGAACATGACCGCAAAGGTATACTCGTTCCAGGAATTCATGAATATATAGGCCCCAGTGGCCACGATGCCGGGCATCAGTATGGGCAGGATGATCTTCAGGAAGGCCTGGGCCCTGTTGGCTCCGTCCACCATGGCCGCCTCCTCCAGGGAGAGGGGAAGGTCGTCCAGGAATCCGCTCAGGAGCCAGATGGAAAATGGAATGGTGAAAGTGGTGTAGGAGAGGACCAGGGACGCGGGGGTATAGAGAATGCCGATCTTCCTCATGATCGCGTAGAGAGGGATGAGGAGGAGGACGGTGGGGAACATGTTGTTCGTGAGGAACATGGACATAAGAAATTTGCGTCCCTTGAAGCGGTAGCGGGAGAAGCTGTAGGCAGCCAGGACGGACACGGTCACCGAAATGAGGGTGGTAAGTACCGCCACCAAAAGGCTGTTGCCCATAGGCTTTAAAAAGTTATATTCGCTGAATAGCCTTCGGTAGGACTCGAAGGTGGGCGCCTTGGGCCAGTAGGTCACATTCTGGCTGTAGAGTTCGGCGCTAGTTTTAATGGAAGTGACAAAGGTCCAATAAAAGGGAAAGAGAAGAAAGATGATGAGCGCCGCCAGGAGCAGGTATGAAAGGGCGCTCTTCAGGCGTTCCGGTCCGCGCTTTTTCATGCCTTGCCCTCCTGGTTCTGGAACATTGTTTTGAGGTAGCGTACCGCCACGGTGGCGAGCACCAGGGTGAGCATTATGGAGAGGGTGGCGGCGTAGCCCAGGTTGAGCGAGTTGCCCTTGTTGAAAATATAGACGCTTAGGGTCTGGGTGGCGTAAGCCGGTCCGCCCTCGGTGAGGTTGAAAATGACGTCCACCGAGTTAGCGACCCAGATCACCCTGAGCAGGGTGGTCACGTAGATGACGCTTTTTAGCGATGGGACAGTTATAAGAAAAAACTTCTGCACGCTGTTGGCACCGTCCACATCGGCGGCATTGTAGAGCTCGTCGGGTATGGCCTGGAGTCCCGCCAGGAGCATGATGGCGAAAAAGGGAATTCCCTGCCACACAATGGTCAGGATTACAGCAGGGAATGCGGTGGAGGGCTGGGCTAGGAAGGGCACGGATTCTTGTATGAGCCCCAGCTTGAGCAGAAGATCGTTGAGAACGCCGTAGTTGCCGTCGAAAATCCAGCGCCACATGAGGCCTATGAGGACGCCCGGGGTCACCCAGGGGATGAGGCTAATGGAGCGGACAATCCCCCTGCCGGGAAATTTTTTGTTCAGAAGCAGGGCGAGCATGAAGCCGAAGACGAACTGCAGCCCCACGCCGGCTACCACCCAGACTATGGTTTTCCAGAGGGCGCCCCAGAACAGGGGATCTTTGAGGACTTCCACATAGTTCTTAAAATTGTTGAAGCCTATCCTGCTGGGCCGCCTCAGGTCGTAGCTCTGGAAGCTCATGAGGATGGCGTTGATCACCGGGACGAATACCACGGTGAGCACCACGATGAGAGCGGGAGCGACCAGAAGATAAGGCCATATGGAGCTGTTTCGCTTGATCAACTACATCCTCCGCAAGATGGTCGGGTCTTTGAGGAAAGACCGGCCCCGCGCTATGCCCGGGGCCGGCGTTTTTCCTGTTCTCGTGATCCTAGGGGCTAGATTAGTCCCAGAGTCCCGCCTGCAGCTTTTTCATCGCCTCGGCGGCGGAGATCTTGCCCAGGAGGGCGGAGGAAACCGTGTTGGGCCAGATGTTGTTGATCCAATCGGTGGTGGTGTCCAGAATAGGCAGTATGCCGGCCCAGGGGGCTCCCTCGATGGAAACCTTCATGAACCTGTTGTTCTGGAAGAAGGGGAGTTCCTTGACCGTCTTGGAGACGGGGACGTTGCCGGTGACGGTGCACCATGTTTCCTGCCCCTTGCCGGTGGCCAGGTAGGCCAGCCACTCGAAGGCCGCGTCCTTGTTTTTGGCCGATTTGAGCATGACGTTCTCGGTGTCGCCCATGGAGGTCCACTTGCCTACTCCACCGGGGAAGGGGAAGGCGCCCACGTCGTCGCCGAAGGTCTCCATCATGCCGACCGCCGAGCCGATGTGGTGGACAGTCATCGCGGTCTTGCCCGACTTGAAGTTGGCGATGATCTCGTTGAAGCCATCCATCGGGGCGGTGGGGGGAGCATAGCCGTTCTTGAAAAGATCGACATAGTCCTGCATGCCCTGAATGGCCTGGGGGCTATCCATCTTTTCGAAGTTGCCGCCCCTGGCCCAGATGAAGGAGCCCCAGGGTTCTTGCCCGCCCTTGGCGCCTCGCATGCCGAAGCCGTAGACATCGACCTTGCCATCGCCGTTGGTGTCCATGGTGAGCTTCTTGGCCGCCTCGAGGAACTCGGCATAGGTCTTGGGCACGTCGATCCCGGCTTTCTTCATAAGGGAAGGCCTGTAGTAGACGTAGAGCACCTGGGTGTTCCAGGGCATCACGTACACGCTCTTGGTGCCCGAGGCCTGGCGCATCGTGTCGTAGAGGCTTGCCTCGATGAGGCTTTTGTCCTTCCATGAGTTAAGGTAGCCGTCCAGGTTGACCAGCAGGTTGTTCGCGGTGAACAGCGGGGTCGAGGTGAGCTTGAAGGACGAAGTGTCCGGCCCGCCGCCGCCCATCACCGCCGTGAAGAGGGTCTGGGAATAGGCGCCGCCGTCCCAGGGATACTCCTGGGCCACCACGGTGATGCCCTTGCCGTTGGTCGCGTTGAAATCCGCGGCCATCTGCTGCATCGTGGCTGAGTACTTGGGATTGTCGGCCCAGTACCAGTGGGTGACGGTGACCTTGTCCGCGGCGGAGACCGTGAAGGCGAAGACCATGGCCATCGCCAGCGCCGCCATCATGATTCTTTTCATCATTCGAACCTCCTTGGAAAATGGAACCTAAAAAAAAAAACCCTACGCAAGTCCATGTGTCTGGACAAAGCTGCCTTGATCAAGGGCTGCCCGGGCGATGCGCACCGAGGAAAGGCCAGCCCCTACATCCTGTAAAGGCGCGGCCGTTGTCCCCTGCGGCAGACCGGGGAGTCTTCTCTTCCATGCCTGTTGCATGTGAAAGCGCATGGCCTTTTCCGCGGCTCCGGGATCAGATCCCAGGATCCCTTTCACGATCGCATCATGCTCGGCGAAGGTATGGGAGAAACGCTCCGGATCGCTCTCGGCGAAGTCTGCGTTAAGCGAAATTATCTGGGGTGTTATATAACTGACCAGAGAAATGCAGACCGGATTTCCGCTGGCCTTGGCTATGGCAAGGTGGAAAAGATGGTCTTCATCCAAAGCCCGTTGGCCTTTGTCGGCTTTAGTCTTGAACTCGCCGTGCCATTTCAATATTTCCGCCACTCCCTCTTTATTGCACTTACGGGCTGCCTGTCCCGCCGCAAAAACCTCCAGCACATCCCGTATTTCGAATAGGCTGCTCGGATCGAAGGCCTCATCCAGGTTGCCGATAGCGGCGATAAGGCCGGTTATCGCCTTGGGCCCCAGGTCGGCAACGATCGTGCCGCTCTTGGGCAAGGTTTTTATAAGCCCATAGTGCTCCAGCTTAGCTAGCGCTTTGCGCACATAACCCCGACTTATTCCAAGCACCTCAACCAGAGAGCGTTCCGAAGGAAGCTTGACCCCGGCCTTGAGCCTTCCGAAGGCCATTTCATCCCTCAGGTACTTGAATACCCGAAGTTCCGCTTCGTTTTTTACGCTCCCTGTCTTTTCCACCAGGCTGGCCATCCTTTCCTTTCAAACTGGTTAACCAAACTGGTTAACCAGTGAAACTCAGTATCGATCAGGTTCCGTGTTTTGTCAAATACTATTTTTCCTACTAAGGGCAAAGGCGACGCAGCCAGCCGGAATGGAGAAAAACCACCGCAGCATACCTCTTTGCATTTTTTTTCGATTCCATTATACTAGCGAAGGATATTAAAAGTTATTGAGGATAATTTGAAAAAGTTTTGGATAATTGCCCTGTTCCTGGCTATGTGCGGGGCGGTATATGGCACCGAAGGGCTCAAGCTCCCCGACTCCCTCAAAATTGGTGTATACAACAATCCTCCTAAGCTGACTATTTCGCCGGACGGAACTGTGTCCGGATTCCATATCTCCCTGTTGGACGCCATTCTGGAAGGTACAGGCATTCGCAAAGAATACGTGGTCGATACATGGGATGATATCGTAGCGAAGCTCGAACGGGGCGAAATCGATATGCTCCTGGACATGGCCTATTCGGAGGAAAGGTCCCACAATTTCGATTTCACTTCCGTATCTGTCATAACCAACTGGGGGGTGGTCTACACATCCCAGCTCTCATCAATCAACAGTATCACCGATCTCGACGGGACTCGGGTGGCGGTTATGAAAGACAGTATTTATGCCTCTGGGGAGCAGGGGGTTAAAAAACTCGCCCAGGAATTCGGTATTACAATCGACATACTCGAACTGGAGTCCCAGGAAGAATGTTTTGCGGCTATACGAAATGGCATGGCCGACGCAGCGGTGGTAAACCGACTCTTCGGTCTCATGAACGAGGTCGGGGGCAACCCCCACAGAACATCCATTTCCTTTAGTCCCAGCCAAATTCGTTATGCCTTTCCGAAGGGAGCTGCCTACAACCAGGCATTGATCACCCTAATAGACACGCGGTTGAGCGCATTGATCAGCACGCCGAACAGCGCCTATCACCAAGCCTTCGATACCTTCCTCAAGCCCCAGATTTCCAAGGAAGCCGAAACCCAGGCTTTAATTGGCAGGCTAAGCCTTGTTGGAATCGGTCTTCTCTTTTTAATTCTTGTAGTTATTTATGTGATGAAGATCGGGCGCCGGGACAAGATCCAGATAGAGCAGTTTTACAGCAATCTCCAGAGCATGGGCGATATCCGCGAGTCGATTGTAGACAGTAGCCTAGCGGCGTATTCGATTTTCGCGCTGCCCCTGGGTTTTCTAGCCCTTCATTACGCCTTCACTGTGGGAGGAGATCCCTTTATCTGGTTTTTCGTCCCCGCCCAAATAGTTCCTATCTTCCATGTATTCTTTAAAAAAAGAGTAAACCTTGCACTGAAAACCACGGGGCTTATGGGATTTCTCCTCATCTCCGGCACTGTTATCACACTGGCCAGGGGTAACAGCGGCATCGGATTTTCCTATTTCTTCCTGGCGGCCATTCTCGCCTCCATACTTCAAGGCCGGCGTCTCGGAATCGCTACTCTGACATTAGGGCTCTTAGTCACTCTCCTTACTCTCGTACTGAGCTATATTGGTGTCCTCCAACCATTCAGCACGAATCCTTCATTCTTTCTTTCACCCCGCTCCTGGCCTTTCTCGGTCTTGTCCTTTTTCATGCTTTTCTTCGCAGTCCTGGGAGGAATAAATAAATTCTATGACAGCCTCACCAAAGCTGTGCTCAACCTGGAAGAGGGCATAGCCGAGAGGACAAAGGATATCAAATACATTAACCAGGAATTGAAGAAAGAAATTTCCGAGCACATGGCAACCGAGGACAAACTTCGTGCAGCCAGGCAGGAAGCCGAAGAGGCCAACCGGACAAAAAGCAGCTTTTTTGCAGGCATATCCCACGAAATCCGAACCCCCTTGAACGCTATTTTAGGCTATTCACAGATTCTCATGCGGGACAGGACGCTCTCCCAAGAATCGCTGCGCCAGATAGAAACGATCAATACCAGCGGAGAGCATTTACTCGGCCTCATCAACGAGGTCTTGGAGATGTCGAGAATTGAGGCTGGCAAGATTCAGCTGGACATAGCACCCTGCCAGCCCTTGGTAATCTTGGATGAGATTCGGAGCCTGTTTTCAGGCCAGGCGTCACGAAAGGGATTGGCTTTTTCCATTACGGCGCATGAAGATCTTCCCGCCTGCGTAAAGACCGATCGCTCCAAGCTGAAGCAAATTCTCATCAATTTGGTGGGCAACGCCATAAAGTTTACCGACTCGGGATCTATCGAAATTTACGCCGCCAGATCGGCTCAGGCCGTGGATGAACTGGAATTTTCCGTGCGCGATACGGGCAAGGGGATTCCAGCCACCGCCCTTCCCAGACTTTTTCAACCTTTCGAGCAGACTAAAGAGGGACGCAGCCAGGGAGGAACGGGGTTGGGCTTAGCGATATGCAAAACCTACTGCGAGCTTTTAGAAGGGAAGATCAGAGTTAAGAGCAAGCCCGGAAAGGGCAGCACCTTCAGCTTTACCATCAGGGCTCCCGACTGTGAGGAAGGGATTTTGCATGACCAAGCCCTAGCTTCGAAGGTGCTCTCTATTGCCAGCCCTAAAGCGCCCAGTATTCTCGTGGTTGACGACAAGGCGATAAACAGGGATATCGTGGACAAGATGCTCTCGCCCATCGGCTTTGCCGTCGAGCAGGCCGAAAACGGCGAATCCGCCATCGAGGCCTTCCGCGCACGGCCTTTCGATATAGCGATACTCGACCTGGTCATGCCCGGCATCAGCAGCCGAGAGCTGATTCAGGCTCTACGCGACCTGCCTGGTGGCCGCAAGCTCGGAGTCATCGTAATGACCGGAAGTCTGCAGGAAAATCAAAAAATCGACATAAACGCGCTAGGCGCCGATGGCTTATTAGCCAAGCCGGTGGATGAGACTCTCCTGCTCGCAGAAATAAAGCGCCTGGCCTGCATAGAATATAGCTGCATCGATGATCAGGAAGGCCAAAACACAGCCCTGCTCCAAAATGAAGAGCTACTATATCGTCTAACGTTAATTCCCGATTCTATGGCTAAAAAATTACGCGATTCCATAATCTCAGGAGACCTGGAAGAGGTCGCCCAGATCGCCAAGGAAATTTCAGGTCTTGACAAAAATCTAGGCGAAACCCTTAACGAGCTTTCTGAAAAATTCCAGATGGATCGACTGCTGATGCTGACTAACGGCAAGGAATGATTACTATAAACTTAGCGTTGTGCGATTAATCGCTGGCGTCGCGGGTAGTTTCGAATTCTCGGTGATGCTCCAAAAAAATGTCCACTATCGCCGGGTCGAAACTTATACCTCGCTGTTCTGCTATCATGGCGACAACCTCTTCGTGATCAATGGCGTTCTTGTATACGCGCTGGGACCTGAGCGCGTCGTAGACATCCAATAGACTCATGATCCTTGCGCTTAAAGGGATATCCCGGCCGCTGATGGCGGCAGGATATCCCGAGCCGTCCCAATGCTCATGATGGTTGCCGGCTATCTCCATGCCCATCTTCAGGTAGCTATTCTTGGGCGACTTGGCCAAAGCCTGGGCGAGGTACTCGGCGCCTATTACCGTGTGCTGCTTCATGCGTTCGTATTCTTCCGGCGTAAGTTCGTCATCCTTGCGTAAAATCGCATCGCTGATGGCTACCTTGCCGATATCGTGCAAAGGGCTGGCGTTGTAGATGTTTTCTATAAAGCCCTGGTTCACCACCGAGGAAAACTCTGGCTCTTTGCTTAAAAGCTGAGCCATCAGGCGGCAAAGCCGCCGCGTGCGCTCGATATGCTCCCCCGTTTCGGTGTCTCTCACCGTGGCAAGCTTGGTCATGGTGGTTATAAGCGAAAGGTGGCCTTGGGAGAGTTCTTCCACCTGCTGCCTCACTTTTTCTTCGAGCTGCGCGTTGTGCGACTCCAATTCCGCGCGCAGGAACTTCAGTTCAAGGTGTACGCCTACCCGCGCCCGCACTTCCATGACATTGAAAGGTTTAGTGATGTAGTCCACTGCGCCCTTTTCAAAGGCCTTTATTTTATCCGCCGGATCCGAAAGGGCGCTTAAAAAGATGATCGGTATAGAGGCTGTTTTAGGATCAGCTTTGAGTATACCGCAAGCCGTATATCCATCCATCTTGGGCATCATGATATCCATCAGGATCAGGTCTGGATTCCGCAGCCGCGCCGCATCCACGGCCATCTTGCCGTCCGGAAGTGTCATCACCTTATAGCCTTCGGGCTGAAGTATGGTGGCCAGGAGCACAAGATTTTCCTGGGTGTCGTCCACCACCATGATAGTAGCTTTTTTTTCATGGGTAATAGAGCCGAGGGCTGTCATAATTAATAATTCTCCCTATGGTCAGTATAGGTCTTGAATCGCGTTTCGGGCAACAGGCGATAGAAAGCAGCTTTCTTCCAATACATGAGCATCGGTCATCCCTAAAAGTTATGGTTGGAATAAGATCCTCGGCTGGTGTAGAATATCCGCAACGTCGAGGAGAAGGCCCATGTCACCATATTCTATCGGTTATTACAAAAAGAGCGCTGACTATATTCTGGAGAAGCTGCCCCAGAACCCCGAAACCGCCCTGGTCCTGGGCTCATCCCTGGGATCCCTCGCCGAGGGAATCGAAAATCCAGTAGAGGTTGACTACAGGGACATCCCCAATTTTTTGGTCTCCACCGTGGAGTCACATGCGGGAAAATTTGTGTTCGGTACCCTGGAGGGGAAATTCATTGCCTGCATGTCAGGGCGCTTCCACTACTACGAAGGCTACGCCTTCGAGGAGTTGGCCGCCCCAATGCGGGTGCTCAAGCTCTTGGGCGTAAAGCGGACCATCCTCACCAACGCCGCCGGGGCGGTGAATGAAAGCTACCGGGTGGGCGATATAATGATCATACGAGATCACATCAAATTCGCCTTGGGCAGTCCCATGCGAGGTTCCAATATTCCGGAATTCGGCCCCCGCTTCTTCGATGTTACCGGCATGTACAGCCCTGCCCTGCGATCCCTCGCCCTAGCCCAGGCGGAGACCCTCGGCCTGAAGGATAGGGTTCGGGAGGGGGTGTATTTCTATTTCGGTGGACCCCAGTTCGAAACCCCGGCGGAAATAAGGGCCGCCAGGATCCTGGGCGGAGATGCTGTGGGCATGTCCACGGTCACCGAAGCGCTCACCGCTGCCCACTGCGGCATGGATATCCTGGGCCTCTCCCTCATCACCAACATGGCGGCGGGCATCGGGCTGGAAAAACTCTCGGGCGAAGAGGTATCCCTGGCTGCCGGGGAAGCCTCGGGCAGGCTGAAAGCCCTGATCGGGGCTATCCTGAGAGCGCTCTGATGCCCCCGGAACCGAAGCGCTTTCTCTTTAAAAACATCGCCCTGGCCGCAGCGTCCGGCGAAGTGCTGGAGGACCGGGACATTCTGGTGGAGAACGATAGGATTGTTTCGATCAGTCCCAGCGGCGGGGTGGCGGCGCCTCTTGCGGTACAGCCCGCAAGGACCGCTCGACCACCTGCACCAAAGACCGCCAGCACCGTCGGAGCCGCCACGACCTCCGGCGGCTCAAGCCCGACAGCCCGGCTAGGGAATTCAACCGAAGTCTATGACGGCCGGGGCAAGCTGGCATTGCCGGGTTTCTACAATCTTCACAGCCATGTTCCCATGACCCTGCTTCGGGGCTACGGCGAAGGCCTACCTTTGAAAACCTGGCTCTTTGAGCGGATTTTTCCCTTCGAAGCCCTGCTGACCGAGGAGGACTGCTACTGGGGTAGCCTATTGGGCATCGCCGAAATGCTGGCCTCAGGCACGGTTTCATTTTCGGATATGTACCTCCTCACTCCCGGCATAGCTAAGGCGGTTACCGAGAGCGGCATCAAGGCCAATCTCTCCCACGGCTACTCTACGGCGCCGAAGAGCAAGGGTTTTGCCGATTCCAGGGCATACGAAGGCACCAGGTTTCTCATGGAAGCTGCCCGGACGGATACAAGCGGACGCCTCGTCCCCGACGCCGCGGTCCACGCCGAGTACACCTTCGGCGATGAGCGCTTCGGAAGGGAAATCGCCGAATTCTGCCGCCGAGAGGGCCTTCGCGTCCAGATTCATCTATCCGAGACAAAGGACGAACACGAAACCTGCAAGGCTAAACGGGGTTGCACGCCTACTGCTTTTTTCGATTCCTGCGGCCTTTTCGAAGTGCCAGCGATAGCAGCCCACGGGGTTTGGCTCGAGGACAGGGATCTTGATATCTTCGCCGAGCGGGGGATAAGCCTAGCCCACTGCCCTGTGAGCAACCTAAAACTAGCCTCGGGCATGGCGCCGATACAGAAAATCATCGACCGGGGCATCCGGGTATGCCTGGGCACCGACGGGGCGGCCAGCAACAACAACCTCAACCTTCTCAAGGAAGCCAATCTGGCCTCCCTGCTCCAGAAAGGACTCACCGGTGATCCCCTGGCCTTAGGGCCAGCCCAGCTTCTGGAACTAGCCAGCCGGAACGGAGCCCTAGCCCAGGGCAGGACGGACTGCGGTACTCTCGAGGAGGGCATGAAGGCCGACATCATAGTCTTCAACCTAGACTCCCCCCGCATGCGGCCGGATTACGATCCCCTGGTTTCGGTGTTTTTCGCCGCCGATTCCAGCGATATCGTCCTCACCATGGTGGACGGACAGATCTTGTATAAAAGCGGCAAATTCACGACTATCGATATCACCCGGGTTCTGGCCGAGGCCGAACGCATCCAGGGCGAAAAACTGCATCGACTCGAAGGAAAACAATGAACGAAAGCGCTTTGATAGTGGAAAATGCTTCCCAGGTAATCATCGGCAAGGGCAAAGCCCTCGAACTGATGACCGTGGCCCTGCTGGCCGGCGGTCATATTCTTCTGGAAGACGTGCCGGGTTTGGGCAAGACCCTCATGGCAAAGGCCCTGGCCAGGAGCATCGGAGGCAGTTTCAAACGGATCCAGTGTACCCCCGATCTCCTGCCTTCCGACGTGACAGGGTTATCGGTTTACAACCAGAAAAGCGGAGAATTCGTCTTCCATCCGGGCCCGGTCATGTCCAATGTCCTTTTGGCCGACGAGATTAACAGAACCATCCCCCGAACCCAGGCGAGCCTATTGGAGAGCATGGGTGAAGGGCAGGTGACGGTGGACGGGCGGACCCTGGAGCTGCCAAAGCCCTTTTTCGTCATAGCCACACAGAATCCCATCGAGCTGGAGGGCACCTTTCCCCTCCCTGAAGCCCAGCTGGACCGTTTTCTCATGAAGATCCATATCGGCTATCCAAAAAAGGAAGAGGAACTGAGCCTCCTGGAGCGTTTCATAAGCCAGGATCCCATGCTGAGCCTGAGCGCCGTGTCCAGTCCCGAGCGCATTCTTGCCCTGCAGCAGGAGCGAAAAAACGTCCTCGTCTCGGCGCCGGTGCGGGAGTATATCACCGACCTGGTGGGTGCCACGCGTACGCACCCCAAGGTCCGCTATGGAGCCAGCCCCCGGGGCTCTCTGGGACTGACGCGCTCGGCCCAAGCCCTCGCATTGGTACGAGGCCGAAACTACGTGCTTCCTGACGACGTAAAGGAACTAGCCGGATCGGTCCTGCCCCACAGGATTATCGTACGGAACGAGGAGCGGGCCAAAGGACTTACGGCAGAGGCTGTGGTAAGCGAGATAGTCGCTTCCCTGGCCGTGCCGTCGCCGGTCTAAGTGTTTCGATGAAATATAAAAAAAGCGACTACAGCGTTTCGAGCTACTTCGTCATACCTTTATCCCTGGTATTCCTGGGGCTCGTCGCCTTCTTCGCCGCAGCCAAGGCCTCGGAAGCCCTAGCCCGTTTTTCTGCCATCGCTCTCGTTTTAATGATGGCGCTGCGATTAAACGGGCGCTTGGGTCTGGCCAATGTACATATCATATTTGAATTGGGTGCCCGTCGCCTTTTCAGGGGAGAAGAATTCGATTTGAAGGCGAAAATACACAACGCCAAGATACTCCCTGTATGGCTTCGGATAAGCCTGGACAGACCCGATGCCCTTGTTCCTCTTTTGGAGGAGGGAGTCCAGGGCGAGAGCACCCTCCTTCCCTATGAAAAACTGCAGGGAACCTGGCGCTTCAAGGCCGATAGGCGGGGCGTCTACAGCCTTGGCCCAGCCAAGCTCAGCGCCGGGGATATTCTCAACCTCTACCGAAGGGAAAAACGCATAGTCCTGGATCAGGAGATAATCGTCTACCCGCGGCTTCTGCCTCTCCACCCCCTGGATCTTCCCTTCCGGGAGTATTTCGGCGCCAGAACGACCGAAGGACTCGTGGAAGACCCCGCCTGGTACGAAGGCACAAGGGAATACACTGGCAACCGATCGGCCAGGGCGATTCACTGGAAGGCCAGCGCGCGACTAAATCAACTCCAGGAAAAGGTTTTTCAACCCAGCACCCAGCGAAAGATTTTAATCCTGGTGGATGGGGCGGGCTTTGCCAAAACCGAGGACAGGGAGGGCTTTGAGCGAGCTCTGGAGATCGCCGCCTCCCTGGCGTCGGCCTTTGCCGAGAGCGACGCCTATTTTTCGGTAGCCACCGACCGCGCGCTGGGGAGTTTTTCCCCGATCCTCCCTCTGGGAAGAGGGCCCGATCATTTGGGCTCGACCCTGGAGCTCCTCGCACGCTGCCAATTTTCCTTCGGCCAGACTCTAGCCCAGCTGATACCCCTCTTAAGCCCCCAAGGCGCCGAATTCGTGGTCATTGCCAGAGAAGCCGGTGACTCGATCAAAAAATTCCTGCCTCCCTCGCCCTTCAGGCAGGAGCGGCTTTTTTTCGTTTTTTCTAAACACAGCCCCGACAAGACCGGCCATGCCTACCGCTCTTGCAGCTTCAAGGAGCTTCTCGGATCTGGCGGCGACGAAGACGGCAGCGAAGCGGAGCATGGGCAAAAAAGGGACGAGTTATGAAAATATCCCTCGTCTTTCTGTCGGCCATGGAGCTGATCAAACTGCACTGCCTTTCATCCTTTTTATTTCTGATAGCAGGGCAAAGCCTTCCGCTGGCGCCCTTGAGCCTTGCCTATGCGATCGCCCTGGGCACCGACAGGATCCTCGCCAGGAAAAGCAGGCGGGTTTTCTTTTACTTTCTAGTACATCTGGCGGTTTTCGCCGCTTCGTTCTATTTAATCTTCCTGCTAACACTAGGGAACCCGGTAGCTGTGGCAGCGCTTTTTCCTCTGGGGAAACCAGCGAGCCTCTCCTTTTTCATCCTCCTGGGGGTATTGGCGCTCTATTGGCTCAGGGGGCTTTGGATCCTGAAACAAGGCTCCGAGCACGAATTCACAGCTCTGCGCTTCGACGAGGGCATTCTGCTTTTCATGCTGTGTCTGTTTTTCACGGTGCTCATCAAACTAGAGAATACCTTGCCGGCCAGGCTGGCGATTCCTTACTTCGTATTCGGAATTCTTGCGCTAGGGACTTCCAATGCGGACGAAAACCGAAGAGGTGGTCTTTCTGGCAGATCCAGGGGGGCGATGATCGCTTCCACCGCCGGTGTTTTTGTGCTCGGGGCTCTTGGACTAGCCCTGCTTATCCCTTCCCTTATAGAGCCTGCCAAGGTGGCGGCTTCAAGCCTAAAAGAGTTTTCTTTGTCCATAGTGAACATAATCGCCGCTATTCTTGTCTGGCTTTTTGCCCGCAAAGGACCCCCAAGGTTTGGCGAAATGTCAGATACTGGTGGAGGGGCTGTGCAGATGGCCGAGGAAATAGGTCAACAGGGAATGCCCGCCGTGCTTATGTGGATTCTCATCGCCGTGTTGAGCCTCGTTGCTGTTGCTGTCCTGATTCTGCTCGTTTCGATGTTGATAAAATTCCTCTCGGGGAAAACCAGGCCAAGCTCGGCTGCTCCGAAGGGGCGGTCGCTGTTCGCCCTGCTGCGGGCATTCTGGCAGGCCTTGCGGAGGTTTCTTAAAAAACTTTTAGGGCGCCTAAGGCGCCGGCGCGGCCTGAGTCCCGCCCTGGAAGCCTACCGCCGCGTACTGGCCGCAGGCCGCGCCGGCGGCGCTCCCCGCGCAGTGACCGAAACTCCCCGGGAATACGCCCTCCGCCTCGAGGCTTGCTTCGATGCGGCTAAAGACAGGGCCCTTCCCATCGTCGCGGAAGTGGAGAAAGAAGTGTATGGCTCAGGTTTGGCAAGCTCCGCCTTTTCAGATGAGGCAGCAGAAGACAGGCGGACAGCCTATGCCTCCTCAGATACAGCGGCGTACAACCGATTGGCAAGGCTGAACCAGCTGAGCGCCGGCTTCAGCCCTGCCAAGTTTTTCTTGGAGCGGCTTGGGAAAATTCTGCGCTCTCTCAGTATTAAAAACCTACGATATCGCACAACGTCCCAAAAGACCGAAACCGACTAAAATCCAAGGCGCAGCGAGCTGCCACGCATGAAATCTAAAGGCAAATCAGGCCAACGGCGCCAAGTCCCCGAATTGGGCCTTATACAGGGCGGCATAAGCCCCCTCAGCCTCCAGCAACTCCTTATGGGTTCCCTGCTCTCGTATACCTTCGTCATCGATGTAGATAATCTCGTCCGCGTCTCTGATAGTCGAAAGCCTGTGGGCGATCACCAGGCTGGTCCGTCCTTCCATCAGCTCTTCCAGTGAATGCTGGATAGCCAGCTCCGTAGCCGTGTCCAGGGCGCTTGTCGCCTCGTCTAAGATCAGGATCGGCGGATTCTTGAGGAAGATCCTGGCTATGCTAATCCGCTGCTTCTGCCCGCCCGAAAGCATCACGCCCCGCTCGCCCACGTAGGTATCGTAGCCCTGGGGGAGGGTGAGCACGAACTCGTGGATATTAGCCCGCTTGGCGGCGGCCACTATCTCCTCGTCCGTCGCGCCTAGCCTGCCGTAGCGGATATTTTCCTTTATCGTATCCGCGAAGAGAAATACATCCTGCTGCACAATGCCGATATTTTCCCGCAAGGATGCAAGGCTCAGGTCCCGTATATCCCTACCGTCGATTTTTATCGAGCCGCCCTGGATCTCGTAAAATCGCGGGATAAGCCTGCAGAGGGTCGTCTTTCCGCCCCCCGAGGGACCGACGATGGCCAGCTTCATCCCCGCCCGGATCTTCAGATTTATGCCCGACAGCACGCACACCGAATCGTTATAGGAGAAGGAAACATCCTCAAGCTCGATCTCGCCCCGGGGATTCTCCAGTTCGATAGCCCCAGGCCTGTCCTGAATGTCCGGTTCCACCCGCATCAGCTCCACGAAGCGATCGAACCCAGCCATGCCTGTGGAGTACTGCTCGAAAAAGGACACCAGCCGCTTGATGGGCTGCAGGAAGGTACTTACGTAGATGGTGAAGGCGATCAGGTCTGCATAGTTCATACTGCCTTTCATCACCCAGTAGCCCCCCAGGGCTAAAACGATTATGTGGAGAATGCTGGTGGCGAACTCCATGCCCCCGTGGAAGACGCCCATGGCCCTGTAATAACTGCCCCGAGCCTGGCGGTACCGGCCGTTGCCTTCCAGGAATTTCTCGACCTCGTAGTCCTCATTGGCGAAGGCCTTGGTCTCCCGCACTCCCGAGATCGAACTCTCAAGGTTGGCGTTTATGCCCGCGGTTTTCTGCTTCACTTCCAGGGCCGTCTTGGTCAGGACCTTTCTCCGCCTCGCGGTGAAGACCACAATAGCGGGCACGAAGATCGCCAGCACCGCGGCCAGGGGCCACCAGATGAAGGTCATGGCGATGAATGAACCCGTGAGGGTGACGGCGGATATGAAAAGGTCCTCGGGCCCGTGATGGGCCAGCTCCACGATTTCGAAAAGATCGCTCACGACCCTGGACATCAGGTGGCCGGTCCTCGTCTTGTCGTAGAACGAAAAAGGCAGCTTCTGCAGATGGACGAAGAGATCCCGCCTGATGTCCGTCTCCATCCGCACCCCTAAAAGATGACCCCAATACGTCACTATATAATGAAGGAATCCTCTGACGACAAAAGCAGCCGCCACCACCCCCACCAGGATAGCGAATAGCCCCCAGGCTTTTTGGGGTATGAGGGTGTTGAGAGAAAATCGGGAAACCAGGGGAAAGCTCAGATCGATGAGGGAAATGAGGAAGGCGCAGCCCATGTCCAGGAGGAAAAGGCGCAGATGAGGCTTGTAATACCCGACGAAGATCGCGAGCTTGGGCTTCGAGACGAATGGGTTGGGACTCAAGGATTTTTCCTCCGGAATTTTACACCGAATGATACCTTGCCGCCGTCTACCTATTCAATCGTTAAAGAGGTATCGCTCCCAGCGGCCCAAGTTCAAAAACCTGAAGTGTTTCGGCTATCTGCTTTTCCGGATCGGCCGGCGCCGGCCATTCGGTCACATATCCAAGGCAGGGGCAGACGAATCGGGTCTCGCCCTTCATGACCTGGCGACGGTAATGGATGTGGCCGCAGACCGCCAGCTTCGCCCCGTGGCGCAAGGCAAGCTCGCCGTACTCAGGGCTACCGAGGAAGGCGTTGAAGTATTTCCACTGAGGCCCCGGATTTTGGACGGTGAACTCCCGTATCTGGACCACGTGGGTGACGAAAATCACCTTCCGCTGGGCAGCGTCTACTAAAGCGCCTGAGTCGACTGAGGGGCTTGAGCCACCTAAGGCGCTCGTGGTGAAGCCCGCTCCTACGCTCACATCGTTTATAGCACCGCCTGAGGTGCCTGAGCCGTCCGCTTCCCTAGTCTCAATCGCGTCGGCTGCCTTCGCGAGACTCGCTTCCAGCCGCTGCAGGAAAAGCCGGTGCATATCAAGGGTGGGTCTGTCCCAGATGGACTTTATCTTATCCTGCCAGGTGCGGCCGCCATGCTTCATTTTCTGGAATTCTGCCAGACTAAAAGAAGGATCACCATAGGCAAAGTCGTACCAGCCCAGGTCGCCCACTATCGTCCAGCCCTCAGCCAGCGATACCGGTCCCCGGGCCAGATTGCCTGGATTCTCCAGCAGGGCGTTGTAGCTATCCCAGGCCTTGCACCCCGGATAATTTTCATTCCAGATATCGTGGTTGCCCGGCACAAAGAGAACCCGAACTCCAGACTCGGCTTCCAGCGCCGCTATTGTTTTGAGGGTTAGCGCATAGTCAGAGGAAAGATCTCCAGCGACAAGAAGAATATCCAGCTTGCGCTTATGGGATTCCCGGGCGAGGAGTCCGGTTACCAGGTCCTCGCCCTTGATCCTGTTCAGATCGACATGAATATCAGAAATAAACCCAATGCGAACACCCACCAGCCGCCCCCAGAGCCTAAGAGGATCCGGTCAGCCTGGGGTTCAGGCGCTCCGACAAAGTGTCTCCGATGATGTTGAAGGACAGAACGGTTAAGGCCAGCACCAGGCCGGGATAGATGGCCAGCCAGGGAGCTTGGACCAGATAATTCCTGGCGTCCTTGAGCATCAAGCCCCAGCTCGCCTCGGGGGGCTGGGTGCCCACCCCGAGGTAGGAAAGGGATGCCTCGGTGACGATGGAAAGGGCGAAGACGATGGAGCACTGGACCACCACCTTGCCCAGAATATTGGGAATTATGTGCTTGAAGACGATCTTGACCACCGGCGTGCCCAGGGCGCGGGCCGCTTCCACGTAGCCCTCGCCCTTGATGGCCAAGGTCTCAGCCCTGACGAGCCTGGCGAACACGGGGCTGGATATGATGCCCAGGGCGAGCATCACCTGCACCAGGCCGTAGCCCAGGAAGGACACCACCGTGATCGCCAGGAGAATCGTCGGGAAGGAAAGAATCGAATCCATGAACAGCATGAGGACGCTGTCCAGATTGGGCGAGCCCAGGCCCGCCAGGAGCCCTATCGTGCCGCCCAAGGTCAGGGCGATGGATACGGTGACGATGCCCACGATGAGGGCTGACCTGGATCCGTAGATAATCCTCGAAAGCACATCCCTGCCGTAATTGTCGGTACCCAGGAGGTTTTCCAGCGTAGGCGCCTTGAAGCGCTTGCTCAGGAACTGCTCCGTGGGGTTGTAGGGAGCCACCAGCGGGGCGGCTATTGCAGCCGCCACCAGTACAAGCAGAAAGAGGACAGCCAGGGAAAAGAGGATCGTCTGCGATTTGCGGGCCGCAATCATATTACTTCAACTCTGTCCATCTGAAATCGAAGGTGTCGATGTTCGGGGTCATCCTGAAATCGACGACGTTCGATCTGGTGGCAGCGTAGCGGTAGGAGGTCCCGAGGTAGAAATGAGGAACTTCCTTGGCCATGGTGTCCAGCACCTCAGTGTAAAGCTTCTTGCGCTCGGCGAAGTCCGAAATCGTCACCGCTTTCTTGATCTTCTCCAGAACCGGTGCGTTCATCCACTTGACGTACTTGCCGCCGCCGTAGCCGGCCAGGGTGCCGTCGGGATCGAGCTTGCCGGTATGGCCGGTGACGGTCAGGTCATAGTTGCCGCCGGTATAGACCGACGAGAGCCAGGTGGACCAGTCCACCAGCTGGAGCTTCACGTTCATGCCAACCTTCTCCAGCATCTGCTGATAGAGCTCGGCAGCCTTGACATGGAGGGCATAGTTCTGGGGCACGGCAATGGTGAATTCCTTGTTCCCGACGCCGGCTTCCTTTAAGAGGGCCTTGGCCTTTTCGGGGTTGTAGGGGTAGTAGGGGAAGTCGGTGTAGTAGGCGTTGCCGGTGTCCAGGAAGGTAGTGCCCACCTTACCGCCGCCATAGGCCACGTCCATGACCGTCTGCTTGTCGATGGCATAGGTTATTGCCTGGCGCACCCTCAGGTCGTCCAGGGGAGGCCTGGAATTGTTGATGCCCATTACCATGATGAGGGATGACAGTTCCTTCTTGATGGTGACCTTGCTGTTGCCTTCGAATATGGGGAGGTCCTCGGGATCGACGAACTCCACAGCCTCGATGGCGCCGGAGAGCAGACCCTGCACCTGCACGGCCCGTTCGGGAATTATGTCGAACTCTACCGCAAGAAGCTTGGGCAAGCCCTTCATCCAGTAGTTGTCGTTCCTGGTCATGGTGATCTTGTTGTCCCTCACCCATTTCTCGAACTTGAAGGGACCGGTGCCCACGGGCTCGGAGGCGAAATTATGACCAGAAGCGATGAGTCCGGAGGGGAGGATGGCTCCCCAACCCGAGGCCAAGCTGGCCAAGAAGGGTGTATAGGCAGAGCCTAGCTTGAACACTACCGTGTAGTCATCCGGCGTTTCGATACTCTGGATTACCGCGAACTCGCCAGCCTTGGGCGAAGCGGTTTCCTTGGCCTTGATCCGCTCCAAGGTTGCCTTGACGTCCTTGGCGCTGAACTTCTGGCCGTTGTGGAATACCACGTCCTTCCTCAGCTTGAAGGTCCAGGTCTTGCTGTCCGCCGAGGCTGTCCAGCTCTCCGCCAGGGCGGGGACCAGGTTGCCCTTCTGGTCAGGCTCGATGAGGGTGTCGTAGAAGCTCTTGAGCACCTGGAAGGTCAGGGTTCCCGAAGTCTTGTGAGGATCCAGGGTGTCGGGGTTGCCCGACAGCCCGAAGTTGAGGATCCCCTTGCCCTGGGCGAAGGCGCTGCCGGTGGCGAACACCAGCGCCAGAACGAGTAGGCCGAGAATGATTCTTTTCTTCATCGCACTCTCCTTTTTTAACCGACCCGAAACCACTGCCCTAGCTCTTCGAGTCAGGCCGCGGTCCAGCTGCCGGTCATGCTTTGTGACAGGACACTTTGTGTCCCGAGGGCACGACGTGCCCTCCATCCATATCTCGCAACGAAGGGGCCGACGAGACGCACTCGCCGTCCCCGAGGGGACAGAAGAGATAATAGGGGCAGGCCTTGCCTCCCTTCATTTCCTTTTGGCGGGAGCCGGCCCTGGCCGCGAGAGTTTCCACCGACTCTTCCTCATCCGCCAGGTCCTCTGCTCCGCTTCGCTGGGCGCCGCCGGGGATGGACGCTAAAAGCCGGCGCGTATACGGATGCTTTGGCGAGGAGACAAGGAGCTCCGAAGGCGCCTCTTCCACGATCCTTCCTTTGAACATGACACCTATAGTGTCGCACATGTAGGACACGAGGTTAAGGTCATGGGAGATGAACATGTAGGTAAGGGCGAACTCTTTTTTCAGATCCGAAAGCAGATTGATGATCTGAGCCTGAATGGACACATCCAGGTTGGACACCGGTTCGTCCAGGACCATGAAGTCGGGCTCCATGGTCAACGCCCTGGCGACGACGATCCGCTGCTTCTGGCCGCCGGAGAATTCGTGGGGGTAGCGGTTTCGGTAAGAGTAGCTAATGCCTACCAGTTCCAGAAGCTCCTTGATGCGCTTAACCCGGTCGGTCTCGGGAACCTTCCGGTTGATAAGCCCCTCGGACATGGAGTCGTGGATGCTCATTTTAGGGTTAAGGGCTGAATTAGGATCCTGGAACACGATCTGCATCCGCTTTCGGAAGCCTCTCAGCTCCTTGCGGCTCAAGGCTCCCAGCTCGGTGCCGTCGAAGAGAACCTTGCCCGAACTGGGCGGATCCAGATAGAGGATGGACCGAGCAAAACTCGTCTTGCCGCAGCCCGATTCGCCCACCAGCCCGTAACTCTCGGTTTTCCTGATGGAAAGCGAGATTCCATCCACAGCCTTGAATCCCCGGGAAGCCCCGCCGATCCCCCTGCCGCGGTAAATCTTGATGATATCCTTGCATTCGATCAGATGTTCCATGATTCACCTGCGTGGTGGCACGCCGCCGCGTGCCCGTTTTCCTTTCCCTTCAGCTCCGGATTCTCGGTTTTGCAGCGTTCGTCCGCCAAGGGGCAGCGCGGATGGAAGGCGCAGCCCGAAGGCGTGGCGTCAGCGTCTGGAACCCGGCCGGGGATCGTGGCCAGGCGCTGGCCTCGTTTGCGGGCATCGGGTATGGAGGCCATGAGGAGCTTCGTATAGGGGTGCAAGGGATTTTCGAAAAGCATGCCCTTGGTCGAGCTTTCTACGATCCTCCCCGCGTAGATCACCGACACCCTGTCGGCGACCTCCTTTACCACGCCCAGGTCATGGGAGATAAAGAGGACGCCCATCCCCAATAGGTCTTTGAGCTTTTTTATCAGCCTGAGAATCTGCAGCTGGAGGGTCACGTCAAGGGCGGTGGTGGGCTCGTCGGCTATGAGGAACTCAGGATTGCAGGAAATCGCTATGGCGATCATAGCCCGCTGCTTCATGCCCCCCGAGAGCTCGTGGGGATAGGAATCCAGGACGCGGCCATCCTTGCCTAAGCCCACCAGACCCAGAAGCTCTATGGCCCTCTGGCGGGCTTGCTCCTTGTTCATGTCCAGATGGAGCTTCAGCATTTCGGTGATCTGTTCCCCGATCTTGAAAGCCGGGTTCAGATACTTCGAAGGCTCCTGGAAGACCATGGCGATCTTTCTGCCGCGATACGTCCGCATCTCGGCCTGACTGAGGCCGAGTAGGTCCACCCCATCGAACAGTATGCGCCCCGAGGTGTATTCCCCGGGTGGTGAGGGTAGAAGCCCGATAATGCAGGTTGATGTGACCGTCTTCCCGGAGCCTGACTCGCCCACCAGGCCGTGGATCTCTTCCCGATAAAAGGACAGGTCGATGCCCCGTAGGGCGTGGGCTTTCATGGCTCCATGGGTAAAGCAGACCCCGAGGTTTTCAACTTTCAGCAGTGCTTGGTTTTCAGCCATCATTCGACCCTTATCTTTGGATTGACAACGCTGTAGAGGATGTCGGCCAGGAAGTTGATCATCGAAAAGACGATGGCCACGAATACCACTCCGCCCTGTATCAGGGTGAAATCCCGCTGGTAAATACCGAAGAGGAAGAGCCTGCCCAAGCCTGGAAGCGAGAATACCTGTTCGATGATGATAGCACCGCCCAGCATGTAGCCCAGCTCGATGCCGGTTATGGTTATTACCGGCAATAGGGCATTTTTAAGGGCATGCTTGTACTTGACCATTGTCTCCGTCAGGCCCTTGGCACGAGCTGTAATGACATACTCCTTGGACAGCTCTTCCACCATGGATGCCCGTGCCAGCCGGAGAATTACCGCAGCTCTACCAAAACCCAGAGACAGGGCGGGCAGAATGTAGTGGGCGAAGGTTTCTGAGCCAAAGAGGGGGAAAATGGGTATTTTTACCGCAAACAGGAGCAGAAGCACCATGCCCAGCCAAAAACTCGGAATAGCCATTCCCGCTTGGGAGAAAACAAGCCCGAAGTAATCCCAGAGAGACCATCGCTTGACCGCCGACATCACGCCCAGAGGTATGGCTACCAGAATTCCAATGGAGATGCCCATGAGCGCCAGGGTGAGGGTGAGGGGGAATCGTTCGAAAATGAGTTTGGTCACCGACTCACCCGAGATCATGGAGTTGCCGAAATCGAACCTGATTATTGAATACAGCCAGGCCAGGTACTGCATGGGCAAGGAACGGTCGGTACCCAACTTTTCACGGATTATCTGTATATCCTCGGCCGACGCGTCCACGCCGGCTATGATGAGGGCCGGATCGCCTGGGATGATCCGTATCACGAAGAATATAAGGGTGGAAATGATTAAGACCGTAAGGAGGAGTCGTAAAAAGCGTTTGACGAAAAATCGGACTAGATCCATCTGTTTTCCCGCCCTCCTGGGTGGATTTTAGCATTGGTGTTCATGTTTTTCATCGTTGTCACAACTCTAAATGCAGCGACTTTTGCGCCAGCATGGTTTCGCCGCCGAAGGTTGCCTTGGCTTGTGCCAGCAAATCGTTATGCGCCCCCCAGTGGGGCAGATGAGTAGCGACGAGTCTGCCGACACCCGCAGCGAGAGCGAGTTCCCCCGCCTCGCCTGCGCTCATATGGCCGGGGATCTTGCCTTTATAGAGGTCGTAAAGGCTGGTTTCGCAGAGCAGGAGGCTGGCGCCTTCGGAAAAGGGGACTAGTTCCCAACAGGGCTCTGTATCGCCCGAATAAACCAGGGATGACGACCCGTATTCGGCGCGAATGGCAAAGCAGGGATCGGGGTGGGTCGTGGGCGCGAAGCTGAACCTGAAAGGACCGATCTCCAGCAGGCTGTTCCTGTCGTAGGTCTGGCCCAGGGCGCAATTTTTGTAGCTCAGGATATCGGTATGAGTATAGCTGTCGTGTCCGTATATCCTTAAGGGCTTCTGCCTCCTGTTCAGGTCCATGTCGATAAGCGCGGCATACTGGAGGCAGCCCAAGTCGGCAATGTGGTCGGCATGATAATGGCTCAGGATAACCGCGTCGATATCGGCCAGGAACATATGCTCCTGAAGCACCGATAGGGCTCCCGAACCGCAGTCCAGCAAAACCGAGGTGTCTTCCGCCTGGAGCAGATAGCAGCTGGTGGCTTCCCCGCGGCTGGGATAGGCGCCCCAGTGACCTATTACAGTCAGCGAGAACTCGCTCATCGACGCTCCTTTTCAAGGCAGGGCAGAAGCTCGGTGACATCGCGTATAAGGATGGACTTGTCCAGCTCCTCCACACCGAAATTGCCGAAGCGGTTTATGATCTTATACTCCATACCGACCGTGCTTGCTCCCACGGCGTCATCGTAATAGTTATCCCCCACATAAAGACACTTTTCGGAGCTGACCGAGGCTTTTTCCAGGGCGACTTCAAATATTTTCCTGTCCGGTTTGGTCACGCCGACCTCGCTGGATATTACTGTCACCTCGAAAAAATCCAGAATCCCCAGCCGCTTGAGAATCGGCCGGGCGCTGGGATCCCAGTTGGAGATCACTCCCAGCCTGTAGCCTCGCCTGCCGAGTTCCTTCAGAAGCCCCGGGACGAATGGGTATGCCAGCCATTCCAGCCGTTTCGCCTCCCAGGCCTCGAGCCACTGGTCGAGAAAGCTCAGCAGATCCCCGTCGATGCCCAGGTATTCGCAAAGCTGGCTGAAATAGCGGGGCATGAACTCTTGTGCAGGGCTTCCCAGCAAGCCGGGGTATTCGCGCATAAACCGTTTATCTATACTATGAAACGCCAGCTCTATCTGGTTTTCGCTCCGCTTAAGACCGCGGCTTTCAAGCAATTTTAAAAAAAATTCTTCTCTTTCGTTATAGAGAAGGGTATACCCAAGGTCAAACCACACAAATCCGACAGGCACGGGAGCTACTCCGAGAAACTAAGGATGTCGCCGCTTTTAGAGGATCAGGTTGATGTAGAACCTCAAAGCGCCTCTAAGAAATCCATTATACGGGCAAAGATGCGCAAGTCAACCTGGATTTTTTAGTTCATTCGATACTTTTTTATCTTTTCAGGCAGCGTCTGAGGCAATGTAAAGAGAATCTTCAGATCCTGGATCATATACCATCCATGTCCTTGGTCGGCTTAGATAGCTTCGATGCCTTAGCTGAAGGTTGCGCGCTATATTAATCTTATTTAAATCGGCCAACGCAAATTTTATTACCTTTTTTGGTCGAAAAAAGTGCCGTTTCCATTTCTAATTTTACGGCGGAGCTGTCACTGCATTTTACGCACGCGAACCTCGATGTCCTTTTCTCCTTCCAGCAGTTTTATTAGCCTTTCTGTATCGCTGCTACCGAAGTGGTAAGGATACAGTATCGACGGCTTGATGCGTCGGGCAGCCGCGGCCACCTGTTCTGGCAGCATCGTATAAGGCTGGTTCATCGGCAAAAAGGCTATGTCGATGCGTCCAAGATCGCTTATCTCCGGAATATCTTCCGTGTCGCCAGCAACGTAGATGCGCAGCGAGCCGATGGTGAGAATATAGCCGTTGTCCTTTCGTTCCTTTGGGTGAAATTGCGTTCGTCCCTGGCTTATATTATATGCTGGCACTGCTGAGATTTCAATTTCGCTGCTCCACCCGGGAACGGTAATTTTCTGTACTTGCCCGTGCTTTAAGACTTCGCCAGCCCCAAGCTTGTTTTTAGCCGGCTGGGACAGTATGAGCCGGGTACCGGTCTTGCTCAGGGTTTTTATCACTGTGCTGTCCAGATGGTCGGCGTGCTCGTGAGTGACAAGAACCAGGTCGGCTTTGGGATACTTAGTGTAAATTCCGTAATCGCTCACCGCGTCGACATAGACTACAAAATCGCCCAACTCCATAGCCAGAGATCCGTGACCGAGAAAGTTAATCGCCAACGTCCCCGGACCTGCATCGAAATAATCAGTTTCCTTGTCGAAGGATTTTTTATTTTCCATACCATCCTCCTTGAGGCAGCAGTACAACCCGGCCTCTTTCGTAAAGGGTATAGGTCTTTCCAGGTTTGCGTCAACCTTCTGTGCGCAGCGGCTAGTAAACATTGTGTTTTAGGTACAGGTGTATGCGGGGGAGAAACGACAGGCGTGAAGATTCAGGCGGGTTCAGCAGGGGCTTGGGTGGCCTGGAAAGCCTGGGTCGCCCTGGAAGCTTGGGATGACGAAACAAGGACTCCTGTTGGCTATTGTTTTTTTTTCTGATACGCTGGCGCACATGGATACAGAACAGAGAGTCCGGCTGGGATCCAAGGCAGCTGTTGCCTTTCTCGGCATCGGCTCCGAGGTCAAGGACAAGGCGCTAGGCGCCATAGCACAGCGCATAGACCAGTCCAGAGCCCAGATCGAGACGGCAAACGCCGCCGATATAGCCGCGGCGGAGCGTTCCGCCCTTCCTCTACCTTTGCTAAATCGATTGGGATTCAGCGGCGCCAAAATCGACGAAGCCCTCAAAGGCATCGAAGCCCTCATCAAACTGCCCGATCCCTGCGGTAAAATCTTAGAAGCCCGGCTTTTGGACAAGGGACTAGTCTTGCACCGGGTATCCTGTCCCATCGGCCTTGTGGCCACAATTTTCGAAAGCAGACCCGATGCCCTGATACAGATGGCATGCCTGGCAGCAAAAAGTGGAAACGCCATTGTCCTTAAAGGCGGCAGCGAGGCAAAAAAAACCAACCGAGTCCTCTCCGCGCTCATCGCCCAAGCCGGCGAGAGTGCTGGTTTGCCATCCAATTGGCTTGTTGCCTTGGAAACCAGGGAAGAAATCGGAAGTCTTCTGCGCCTAGATCGCTATGTTGATCTGGTGATCCCCAGGGGATCTAAGGAATTCGTCGCCCGGATTCAGGCCACGAGCAGCATTCCCGTCCTTGGACACTCCGATGGGGTCTGTCATGTATACGTTCATAAGGACGCCGATCCGGCTATGGCAACCGCCATCGCTATCGATTCAAAAATCCAGTACCCCGCCGCCTGCAACGCGGCGGAAGTGCTGCTAGTCCACAAGGGCTACGCCGAGAGAGAACTTCTTCCCCTGGTATCGAACCTGGCCGAGGTGGGGGTTCGACTGGACATCTGCCCGCGAAGCGAGGCTTTGCTATTGCAGAAAGCCTCCGAAGACGGCTCTCCTGAGACTTCGGCCCAAACCGAACCCAAGCTGCCGGCATATTCGGTCAAGCACGACGAAGATTGGTCGGTGGAGTACCTGGATACACGCATGGCGGTAAAAATCGTCGATTCTCTGGAAGAGGCTATCGAGCATATCAATAAATACGGCTCCGGCCACACCGACGCCATAGTATCGGCTTCCGGCGAAGCAGCCGCCCGGTTCATGGCAGGAGTGGATTCATCTTCGGTATATCATAACGCCAGCACCCGCTTCTCAGATGGCTACCGCTACGGCCTGGGCGCCGAGGTGGGCATCTCCACCGGCAAACTACACGCCAGAGGCCCTATGGGGCTGCAAGGGCTCTTGAGCTACAAGTGGCTTTTAGAAGGCTCTGGCCAGATCGTCGCTGATTATGCATCCGGCAAGCGGGGCTTTGTGCACAAGGATCTTCCGCTGGACGAAAAGGGGCTGTGATATGATGCAGACCGATGCTTTGAATACAGCTACCCTCCAGGCGGTAAGCGAGGAAGCCGCGGCCAGGGCGGCCAGGGCCGCCCTGGCCGCGGCGACTCGGATCGTGGTAAAAATCGGTACCGCGACCATAACAAAACCGAAAGGCGCCCCAGTCCGCCTTACCCGCTTTCACAAGCCCTCCGGAGCCGACACGGGCCGGCCAGGGGTGGACAGCGCCTATATCCACCAGGTAGCCGAACAGTTCTCAGAGCTGGTAGCCGCGGGCAAGCAGCTGATTCTCGTCACCTCGGGAGCTATC
This sequence comes from Spirochaetaceae bacterium UBA4077, assembly GCA_002383375.1. Lineage (GTDB taxonomy): Bacteria > Spirochaetota > Spirochaetia > Treponematales > Rectinemataceae > UBA2256. The sequence continues at coordinate 7,651 of DFYR01000040.1, read as the reverse complement.
GGCATGGGTGCCCGGGAGCTTGGCATCGCGAAACGACTAACCGAAGTAAGGATGCGCCAGGCCTGCGCCGCCATCGGCCAGCCTATTCTTATGGAAGAATACCGAAAAGCCTTCGGCGTCTACGGCCTCACCGCCGCCCAGCTCCTAGTAACCCGGGACGCCTGGGACGATAGGGCTTCCTACCTGAACCTCCAGGCTACCATTGAAACACTGCTGGCCGACCGGGTCGTTCCCGTTTTTAACGAAAACGATACTCTTTCCACGGCAGAAATCGGCAATGCCTTCGGGGACAACGACAGGCTTTCCGCCTATGTGGCCAGCAAAATAGGGGCGGATCTCCTTATAATCCTTTCGGACGTGGATTACCTCTACGATGCCGATCCCAGGACGAATCCCCAGGCAAGACCGGTGCCCTACGTGCGCAGGCTCACCGGGGAGCAGCGCTCTTTCGCGGGAGGACGAGGTTCGGAGTTTTCCACCGGCGGCATGAAAACCAAGCTGGCGGCGGTGGAGATTGCTCGAGATGCGGGTTGTCGGGTCGTAATCGCCCACGGCAGGGAGCCTCGGGTTATCTCCAGACTCCTCTCCGGTGAGCCGATAGGCACCCTCTTCGACGCGGAGGGCGCCCTCAAGAACAGAATCCGCTGGCTTAAAAATTCCCAGCCCAAGGGCAGCCTTAGCGTAGACGAAGGAGCCTTCGCAGCCATGAGGGCGCACAAATCCCTTCTGCCGCGCGGCGTGGTAAACGTCCAGGGTGACTTCGGCCGCGATTCAGTAGTTCTGGTCAACAATAAGGCAAAACTCATAACGAATTTTTCCTCCACCGAGCTAAGCGCGATAAAGGGTAAGAAGAGCGAGGAAATTGAAAAACTCCTTGGGCTCGGTTCGCCCCACGTGGTCGCCCGCCCCGAGGAAACCGCGTTTCTGGAGGAATGAGCAGCTTTCAAAGCCAGCCGCCTTTTACCCAGACCGGCAGGAGATATGAGGTCTGACCTCCCATAGCTTGTCCTCATCGCCAGATGGTATATAATGAAAATAAACCCCGGCCTATTCCGGGCGAGGAAGGCTATGTACAAAAATCTATCAATGGAACCCCGCCGCTCCCAGGAAGTCGCTTCGCACATCAAGACTCTGATCCGCGACAATAAGCTCAAGCCGGGCGAGAAGCTTCCCAACGAAATGGAGCTCTGCGGACACTTTTCAGTGTCCCGGCCTACCATCAGAGAGGCCGTGAAGGTGCTCGTATCCCAGGGGATTATTGAGATCCGCCGCGGTAAGGGCACCTTCGTGCGCCAGATGCCCGGTATCTCCGAAGATCCCCTTGGTCTGGACTTTGTTGTCAGTTCTAATATGCGGCTGGCACTCATAGAAGCCCGCATCATCATCGAGCCAGGCGTGGCCAGGCTGGCGGCCCAGAACGCCGACGAAGCGGCCATCGCGGCCATCGGCGCCAGCGTCCAGGAAATGGAGGATATTGTCCTTCAGAATAAGGTAAATATAGAAGCTGAGCTCAGCTTTCACCGGAGTATCGCCGAAGCTACTAAGAACCCGGTTATTACCCGCATTATCCCCATTATCATGGAGTCGATCACCAAGACCTACAAGGACGCCCCCCGCACTACCGAGGATCACCGCCATGCCCTCGAGGAACATCGACGTATTTACCAGGCGATAGCCGCCCGGGATCCGGAGCAATCCTATAAGACAATGCACATGCACCTGGATGCCAGCTACCAGCGCACCCTGTCCAAGCAATCCCAAAGCCTTTGAGCAAGAATATTAAGGGAATCGGTGCCAAGCCGCATTTGTCCAAAAAACGGCCTGTTTTGTATAAAAAGGCAATTGTATACTAGTAATACGCCCCGCTTAGCTATAGGGGATTGTCGTACTGTAGAGGAGGCATGTCCATGAAAGGGAAAAAGATATTCTTGTTGTTCTGCCTGACAACCGGCCTGTTTGCGGCCGCCACGCTGGGCGCCGAGGAATTCTTCACCGCCAACGACCTCGACCCGGCCCAGATAACCGCCGTCAAGGCCTACGGCACCTTCGTTATCTTCGCCCGGAGCGACAAGGGAGTGACCATCGAAGCCATGTCGGCGCCCCGCGTGGCGGCCGACGGCGAAGTCTTCAACAACCGAATCAAACTGAACGGGGGCGGAGCCGCCGATTACCGCTCCATTCACTTCACCGTTTCCGCCGCCGCCGAAGTCCTGATCTATACCAACAGCTCCAGCAAGACCGACGCCCGGACCCTCATCATCGCCAAGGCTAGCGACGGATCGGTGCTCGCCGAGCTTGCCGCTCCCCCGGACGACGAGAAGAACGCCGGTATAGCCGCTGTCGTCCTTCCCGGAGCCGGCGAATACTTTTTGTATTCCAAAAACAGCGGGATTAACATCTACCAGATCGTGGTCAAGTGACAGACCAACGGCCATGGCTGGCTTAAACTCAGTCCTTGCTGAGTCATTTCTATGAAACGCGCAGTAAGAGCTTCCCTCGCCCTATCCGCCTTCCTCCTCCTTGTTCCCTTCATGTGGTGCCAGGAGGGGCGGATCGCCTGGGATCAGGTAGCCGCCCCGGAGTTTATATCACTCAGCCTTGCTCCAGATAATCCTGGATCTATCGTCGTATCCTTCAGGCTGGAACTCGGCGGCAAAGGTGCCGACCGCGCCGCGATTAACATGATGGATGTAAGCGGCTCCACCATCGAGTCGAAGCTCCTCGGCCGTTCCTCCAGGGCGGTAAAAACCGCCGAATTCAAGCCCCAGAAGAGCGGGCGCTACCTTTTTACCATCGTCGCTTCCAGAACCGGCATCGCCGAAACCAAATCGTCGGGGACCCGCTCCTTCGATTTTTCTCTTCCCCTTCTGTCGCCAGCGCTCCAGGGCAGGAACCTTGGTAACGGTACGATGCTCCTGCGCTGGGAGCCCGTGCGCGAAGCCGGCGCCTATCGCGTCTCGTGGGGGGAAGGCGATTCGGCGGCTCATCCCGGATCGGAGACCATATCCGTAGCAGCCGCCGAAAGGCATCTCATCCTCTCCGCCGAATCGCTCGATCCAGGCGCCCCTTTAGCGATCATCCGCGACCTGAGCCCCGGCAAGCGCTATAGTTTCGAAGTCGCTGCGCTCCGGGGCGACGAGGTCGCCTCCTCCAAGCCCCTGGTCAAGCTGGTCAAGGAAGAGGCCGAGCAGGAGTGGTTCTTCACCTGGTTCGGCCAGTCCGCCAAGGCGGAACTCAACAGCTTGGAGATGATCGACGCCGACGCCTTCGTTTTCAGGCTTAAGTCCTGTTCCTACAATCCCGCCGACGGGCAGATCGACCAGAAAGGCGGCAAGTACACAGCCTTCCACGACGGGCTTTCCTTCTATTATACGGTTATCGATCCCAAGACCGAGAATTTCGAGCTCTCGGCCACCTTCACCATCGACTATATAAATCCCACTGCCGACGGCCAGGAAGGTTTCGGTCTCCTGGCCCTGGACAGCCTGGGCGCCCATGGCGTCAGCTCGGTCAATCACTATACGAATTCCGCTGGCGTCATCGCCACAAAATTCGAGGAAATCATCGCGGGAGTCAAAAAGACCAGCAAGGATACCCTCGGGGCCCGATTCGTCACCGGCCTGACGAAAGAAATCATCGCCTCGGGCGACGCGGGGATAGCCCAGTACGGCACGAGCCTCTCAAGAGCCTACAGCTACGACAGCGCCGACCTGGTCAGGACGGGCGACAGTTTCCGCCTTACCCTCAAGAAGAGTAATACCGGCTATCACGCCATAGTCCACAAGCCCTATGCGACCGAGGAGAGCATCACCGAATTCATCCTTTACGGTCCGGAAAAACTTTTGCGGCTCGATCCTGACCATGTCTATGTCGGTTTTTCGGTCGCCCGGGGCTGCAATGCCACGGTAAGCGACGTTTCCATAAAGATCACCGATCCCCGAAGCGATCCTCCGGCGGTCGAAGAACCTCCCCTCCTGGTGCCCCTGGTCGCCAAGGTGGACTCTCCAAGCTCCTATACTAGCGAATCCTACCCCTTCGTCTTTACTGCCAACGCCGACGGGCTTCTCAAGGTCCAGGACGGCGATAAAAAAATCCTCATCGAGGGCGCCCGGGTGAGGGCGCTCGAGGACTTCAAGGCCGATATCAGGCTCGATTGGGGCATCAACGATTTCTTCGTCAGCTTCACACCCGATCCGTCTTTCAAGCCCAGCGAAAAGATGGCCATCGCCCGCTACGACAGCCAGCTTCGGCGCTATGTAGAGAGCTACGATCCTATAGTCCTCACCCATTCGGTGATCTATCGCACCATCGAGGGCGAAAAACTCTACGTAGCCAGGGACGGCTCGCCCTTCGGCGACGGAAGCATCGAATCGCCCCTGGACCTGAACTCAGGGCTATACTACACCAGGCCGGGCCAACCCGTAGTATTGCGGGGCGGCGTCTACTACCCGCCCAAAACCTTGGAGATCGAGCGGGGCAACAGCGGAAATGCCGACCAGCCTAAAATCCTAGTCTCCTATCCCGGCGAGCGGGCGATCTTCGATTTCGGGTATTCGAGCTCCGGAGCCATGCTGCTCTCCGGCGACTATTGGATCATCGACGGGATCGACATCCGCAACACCCCGGACAACGTCAAAGGCCTCCAGGTAGCGGGCAGCAACAACATAGTCCGCAATGTCAGAACTTACGACTGCGGCGACACGGGCCTCCAGATAAGCGGCTCCAGCGCGGAAGCGCCCGAAAAATGGCCGCGCGACAACCTCATCGAAAGCTGTGTCTCCCACGACAACTGTGACTCAGCCGCCAACAACGCCGACGGCTTCGCGGCTAAGCTCACCGTGGGCGAAGGGAACATCTTCAGGCGCTGCATCGCCTACTCCAACATCGACGACGGCTGGGACCTGTACAGCAAGATCGAAACCGGCCCCATCGGCGCCGTGCGCATCGAAGACTGCCTGTCCTACGGCAACGGCTCCCTCTCCGACGGCTCTGGCAACGGAGACGGCAACGGCTTCAAGCTGGGCGGGGATGGGATTACCGTGCCCCACCTTTTAAGGAACAGCATCGCCTACGCCAACGGCACCAGCGGAATCTCCAGCAACTCCAACCCTGGCGTCATACTTGAAAACTGCACTTCCTATGGCAACAAGGGCCCCAACATCAATCTCTACGGCAAGGGCGACGGGGCGAGGCTCTTCAAGGCGAGTGGCATCCTTTCAATGGCCGGGGGAAGCGGCGACATCTACAGGGAAATGCCTGAACTCGAATCGGCAAGCAACTATTTCTGGAACGGCGCAACCTGCGCCAACAAGCTTGGCCAGAAGCTGGACAGGGAGATTTTCGCCATCATCGACATGCGTGGCATTATCCCTGAGCATCGCGAGGACGGATCGATAGACATGAAGGGGCTCCTGGTTCCCGGCGGTTCGGTACCGGCCGGCGTAGGGGCGCGGCTGTAATCCCAGTCTCGACCAGTCGACGGCGTCGAGGCTCGCGACAAAAGCGTCGCTTGACAACAGACGTCATATGTTATAAACTCACAGTAAAGCACCACCGTACTACTTCCCACGAAATCGTGTTAGGAGGTATGTATGAAAAATCCCGTTATCCGAAGGCTCATCCTCGCCCTAGCGCTTCTCGTCACCGCATTAGGCCCGCTCTGCCTAGCCCAGCAGCAATCAAAGATCAACATTATCGCCGCTTCCCCCTTCAAGTCGCCCCACATACTCGTCGATGCGGCGGAAACGTTCGCTTCCATCGTCCGGACCGAAAGCGGGGGTAGGATTTCCGTCAAGGTCATCGCCGGAGAGTCTTCCGAGGAAGATGTGAACATCCAATGCGCCCAGGGGCTCGTGGACATCCAGCTCACGGGGGGACGGCCTGTTGAGGTTTTCGCTCCCCAATATTTCTTCTTCAACGCTCCCTATGTGATCAAGGATTACGAGCACTTTCTCAAGGTGTGGAACGGTCCCCTGGGGGAGAAGGCTAAAAACCAGGTTTTCATGAACGGCAGTATGATCAGCCTGGGCACTGTTTACCGCGGCTTGCGCCAGACCACTTCGAATACACCGATCCGGGGGCCTGCCGACCTTGCGGGCCTCAAACTACGCCTTCCCGTAGTAGAAACCTGGATAACCGTCTGGAAATCCCTCGGAACACAGCCTGTGCCAGTCCCCCTGCCCGAACTCTACGACTCGCTCAAAACCGGCAGGGCTGAGGCCTCAGAAGGCGACCTGACCCAGATCGTTTCCTTCAAGCTTGCGGAAGTCCAAAAGGAGCTGAGCCTGACAAATCACCTTGTGGCGGTCGGCTGGGTTTGCGCCAACAACGGTTTCTACGCAAGACTTTCGCCCCAGGACCAGGTGCTGGTAACCACGGCGATGCACCGCGCCTGCGCCTGGGCTACCGATAAGATGAAGGCCAGCGAAAACGACCTCTTGAACCAGCTGAAGGCGGCAGGAATGCGCATTACCCAGCCCGACGCAGGAGCGATCCGTGATAAGGCGAAACAGGCGGTGGAGGGGCTTTTCAAGACTGCCTGGCCTGTCACCACTTGGGCTGAGGTACTCGCGCAGTAAGGCGGAAAAAAAAGAGCTCGCCCGTAAACCCGGGCGACCTCTTTTACAACAAGCTTCGAAGAACTACATTCGAGCAACTACACCCGCTTTTTCTTCTTGAACAGGCCGAGCGAATACGCTACTGAAAATATTGCGAAGGCATAGAATATTATCGACAGCGGCGACTTGAAGAGTACCGTCCAGTCTCCGTAGGAGATGATGAGTGCCCGGCCCAACTCCTGCTCGGCTATTGGGCCAAGGATGAGTCCCAGTATCACCGCGGGAGCGGAGAAACCATATTTTTTCATGAAATAGCCCACAACGCCGAATATAATGGCCAAGAGAACGTCGTAAGCGCTGTTGCCCAATGAATAAGCACCTAATAGGCAAAGGCAGAGAATTGTCGGATAGAGAATTCCCAAGGGCACCTTGAAGATAAGGTTTGCAGCGCGGATGCTGAAGTAGCCCAGAACCAGCATGAGAAACTGAGCCGCCATGAATCCCACAAATAGATTGTTCACGATTTGGGGCGACTGGGAGAAGAGCAAGGGACCGGGCTGGACGCCGATGATCATCAGAGCCCCTAGCATGACGGATGTAACTACATCGCCGGGGATTCCCAATGTGATGAGAGGAATCATGGCTCCGCCGGTGGTCGCATTGTTCGCCGCTTCCGGGGCTGCAATGCCGGCCAGGTTGCCGGTACCAAAGCTTTCAGGATTCTTGGAAAAGCGTTTAGTCTCGTTGTAGGCCATAAAGGAAGCTATCGAGCCTCCGGTGGCCGGAATAATCCCTATTATCGTTCCCAGGATTGAAGAGCCGAGAATGACCTTCCAAAGTCCCTTGAGCTCTTTAGGGCGAGGGAATATCTCACCGATCTTGTGCTTGCTGGAAACTCTTTGGAGTTTTCCCTCGTTCAGAAGCTCGACTTGGGAAAGCACTTCCGAGATGGCAAAAAGGCCGATAAGCACAGGCATGGTGGAAAATCCGGTAAGGAGCCTGGTGATTCCAAAGGTAAAACGCTCTGTTCCTAGGGAAGGGTTCAAGCCTACCATGGAGAGCAGCAGCCCAAAGAAGCCGGAAAGCAAGCCCTT
>DFYR01000050.1 GCA_002383375.1 Spirochaetaceae bacterium UBA4077 | reverse complement strand
CAGGGTTTGTCCAGCGGCGCCGGAGGGGGAGCCGGGGAAGGCCCCGCCGCCTCCGGCCGCCGGCGCGGGGACACTGCCTCCCGGACCTGCCGGCATATCTCCGGGAATTCCTCCCGGCTCACCGGCAGGTCCGGCAGCCAGAGCCGCCGACCTCGTCGAAGCGCCCTGACTCGCGGTCTTCGATGAACCTGCTTTTAGCTGCCCCAGGATTATCGATGCGCCGACAACTACTATCACCACAATAATGATTATCTGAGGCAAGACTTGCGCAATTTTTCGCTTCATTCCGCTTTTACTCCTAAACCAAAGGGCTGCCCTCGCCTCTGCGGTCAAAGAGCGAGGAGACTCCCTCATATGCCGGACAAAGAATACACGGAGCTTTTTCCTGCTGCCAGTCTCGGCAGTCATGCCGGGACATGACCAAGGTCATTTTTCGCATGCCTTCAGACACTGGGCAGGAGCGGCGGGCGCGGGTATAGTCATAGGTATGGATGGCACCCCCGCCGGCGCGCGGAAAGAGCGGGACTTCGCCCGCATCATACTCATGAGCCTTTTCTTTCTTTTCCACTTCATGCTCACGTCCAGGCCCTTGTTCTACACCCGCCGCTACACCAGGGGCGAATCGGGGCTGCCTTCCCTCTTCACCTTTCTCAATGTCGCAATCGTCGGATTCTGGTTCATCCTCGAACTCTTCGAGTTCTTGGCCTGGAACTACCGATGGAAAAAACCATCCCAGGGTCTTTCGATCACCGCCCTGCGCTGCCTGCCCATTCTCGGCATTATCGTCTTTGATCCCCGGGCGCTTCCGGGCATGATGACCCTGGTGGCGCCTTTACTCACCTTTTACCTGTCTCTGGTAGTTAAACAATTTTGGCGCTATGGGGTAGCGGTCATTTTTTGCCTGGTCCAGTTGGGTTTGTATTATTACACGCCGCCGCACTTTCCGCCTCCCAGTTCCGTAAATCAATACGAACTGGTAATTCTGCTTTACCAGCTGATGAGCATCGTGCTCATGTTTCTCTTCGCCCAGCTCTGGGAGCAGGATCGCAAAAACCGCGATCATCAGGCGATTCTCACGGCTGAGATCACCGCCAGCCATGGGGAGCTTAAAAAGTTCGCCTCCCAGGTGTCCAAGACGGTGGCGCTGGAGGAGCGTACCCGCATAGCAAGGGACATCCACGACAGCCTGGGGCACACCCTGACCGCCGCCTCCATACAGCTCAACAAAGCGGAGGCATTCTTCGAGAGAGATTCGAGAATATCCAGGCAAGCCATCGCCGATGCGCGATCCAGCATGCAGGAAGCCATGGCTGATGTGCGCTCCACGCTAGAAACGCTCAACGCCAATTCCGAAGGCTTCGATCTCTTTGCGCAAGTCGCGAAGCCCCTCGAAAGTCTGAAGCAGGGAGGCGTCAACGTGGCGAGCAGCTTTTCCGGCAGCCCCGAAGGATTCAATATCGCGGTGCTCCTGGCCTTGTACCGCTTTATCCAGGAGGGGGCCACCAATATTCTGAAACATTCAGGCGCGCGCAACTCGAAGCTCCTGATAAGTTTCGAGGAAGATTCGGTATGGGCTGAACTATCCGACGACGGGTGTGGCTTCGCCAGCCCCGCGATGGGCGAAAAAAGCCCGGCTTCCGGTGCCTACGGCCTTTCGGGGCTCGCAGACAGAATTGCCCTGGTACGGGGCGAGTTTACTGTCGACTCAATTCCTGGATTGGGCACGACACTCAAGGTCACGATGCCCCGGGATCCGGTGTCGCGCATCGGAAAGGACGCGGAAGCCGATGAGCGCTGAAAGGAAGATACGGCTGCTGCTCGCCGACGATCAACGGCTCGTGCGGGACGGGATCGCCTCGCTTCTTGGACTCGACGAGGAAATCGAGGTGGTCGGTACCGCTGAGAACGGCCAGGAAGCTGCAGAAATGGCCTTGGCCCTGAAGCCCGACCTCTGCCTGCTGGATATCCGGATGCCCGTCATGGACGGCATTTCGGCTCTTCAGAAGATACGACAGGATCAGAGCTGCGCCTTCGTTGTCATGCTCACCACCTTCGACGACAGGGAGTACGTTGTGCGCTCTTTGAAGGCCGGAGCCGTGGGGTACCTGCTGAAAGATCTGCCCAGCGAAGAGCTTACCTCGGCCGTGAAGCAGGCGGTCAAGGGAGTCTTTATAGCGAACGGCACCGTGATGAAGACCTTGATNNGGAGTCCTGGACGAAGTCCAGCGCGGATCGGCGGGAGGAGCGGCAGACGGCGGATCGCTAATGCGGAAGACGGACGAAGGAGCGATGGCAGATGCCGCCACGGCCTCGAGCTCCCGACCCGGCGGTTCCGATACCGCAGCCGAGCCCGAAGGCGACAGCTTCGCCGTATCGCAGCGCGCCGCCTTAAGTGAACGCGAACGGCAGATCCTTTCACTTCTAGGTGATGGGCTTACCAACGGAGAGATTGCCGAAAGCCTTGGCCTGAGCGAGGGAACGGTAAAAAACTATATTTCGAGCATCCTGACCAGCCTTGGATTCCGAGACAG
>DFYR01000022.1 GCA_002383375.1 Spirochaetaceae bacterium UBA4077 | reverse complement strand
CGGTCTCGTCGGCCGCGAGCCTCGCACAGGCTTGGGCGTGTTCGTACTTGTACACTTCCCAGCCCACCGCCGCCACCATCTCATCCACCCGCTCTTGGCTCCAGAATTCTATCTGTTCCTGGGCCGCTCGGGCTCGGGCAATCAAGCTCTCCATCAGTTCCGACATTGGACTCTCTCCTTGACGACAATGATATATGGACCCTGCGATAGAAGTCGTCGCCAAACGACTTCTTTCATCTGTACGATGATTCGACAGTGTACCCTTTAGTCCATAATAGGACAGCTTCCTCCTGCCGTCAATTGTTAAGCACGAAAAAAGGTTCAAAATGTAAAACGACGTTTTAGTATCATCGATAGACTATCCTTGACAGGTTAGGGTGCTTTGGCGAAACTGGAACTGGATCAGAGTTTTCCGGGGTAGCTAAAATGCGCTTGCCTAAAAGGAGTTGTCAATGAGCAGAGAGGCTCGACAAATGGGCGAAAAAAAACGATGGCTCATGGTGGTCATGGCAACTGTGCTCATGCTCTGCCTGGGTACAGTCTATGCCTGGAGTTATTTCCAGGTTCCAATAATGGAAGAGTATGGTTGGAACAACGCCCAGGTTTCCCTTACCTTTTCCCTGGCTATTTTCTTCCTGGGCAGTTCGGCGGCAATAGGGGGAATTTTTCTGCCCAAGCTCGGCCCCCGACCGCTCGCCCTTTCGGGCAGCATACTCTTCAGCCTCGGCTACGTTCTGGCGGGCTTTGCACTTTCGCTGCGTTCCCTACCCCTTCTCTATATCGGCTACGGGGTGATCGGTGGCACAGGGCTCGGTCTGGGCTATGTGACGCCTGTAGCGACAATTGCTAAGTGGTTCCCCGATAAAAAAGGACTGGCCACCGGCATTGTGGTGATGGGCTTTGGATTCGGCGCCCTTGCTATGAGCAAGATTCTTGCCCCCAGCCTCCTGGCTTGGACTAATGGCGATCTGGTAAAGGTCTTTTATTATCTGTCTCTGCTTTTTGCGGTGCTCACCATCGCCTCTTCTCTCAGCCTGGCCAATCCGCCTCAATCCGGCGTCTCGAGCTCCGTGCGGCCGGCCGAAGCTTTCAAAGATGCAAAACCGTACCTCGCATCGAAAAATTTTATCCTGGTATGGATAATGTTTTTCTGCAACATAACCGCCGGAATCGCCGTGGTCGGATTTCAGTCTCCTATGTTTCAGGATCTGCTCAGAAGGTCGGGCAGCAATCTCTCAGGCACTGCCCTTGCCGCAATGGGCGCCACCTTGATAGGAATCACCTCGCTCTTCAACGGCTTCGGGCGCTTTCTCTGGGGAGCCATATCGGACCGCGCCGGAAGGATCAAGACCTTCAGGATCATGCTAGGGAGCCAACTCGCCGTCTTTGCCGTACTGGCCTTGACGGGAAATCCCTGGATATTCGCGGTTCTGCTCTGCTGGATACTCCTCTGCTACGGCGGGGGATTCGGCACGATGCCGGCCACGATCTCCGAACTCTTCGGCGCAGGCAGGATGACGGTTATCTACGGCGTGGTGCTCACAGCCTGGGCGGCCGGCGGTGTAGTCGGCCCGCAGATCACGGCCTTCATAAAGGACAACTTTCCGGACAGGGCTTCTTCGCTCTCATTTATCGTGGGGGCTGTCTTCATCGCCCTGGGATTTTTGACTTCGCTGTTTATCGGAAAGAAACCGAAATCCTAGGTATGTTCCTCGAACCTTGTTGTAGGTACCTATAAAGTTGGAAAAACCTACAAAAACCTAACCTTGTTTCGCACGCGGGTTTCATACCCCGCAGTTCACTGCGTTTTTCTTGCTAGAAAGCTGCGTAGGTATGAAACACGCATTTCATCCAATTCCTTAAAGAACTAACATACCTCGTCAGCTTTCTGCGAGGTTGTTGATTCAGGTTTTTCTCTCCTGCAGCGCTTTGAGAACCCGCTCTGGCGTAAAGGGAGTTTCGGTCAGACGGATTCCCGCGGCGTTGAAAATCGCGTTGGCTATAGCCGCAGGAGGACTGTCGATGCTCACCTCTGCCACCGATTTTGCCCCAAAGGGACCTGAGGGTTCGTAGCTCTCGGCGAATTCCACAACAATCGCGCCTATATCTTTTCGGGAAGGAATCGTATAGCTTCTGAGGCTATTCGTCTTGAGCCTGCCCTTGGCGTCGTACTTGACGTTTTCGAAGAGCGCCATGCCGATTCCCTGCAGCACGCCGCCTTCGACCTGGATCCGTGCCAGGGCGGGATTGATCGCCACGCCACAATCGACCACAGCTACATATCGCACAACGTCAATCTTCCCCGTTTCCGAATCGAGTTCTATTTCGACAAACCCGGCAACATAGGGAGGCGGAGACTTTTGGCCAGAGAAGGAAGCGGTGGCGTTGAGGGTGGCCATTTTTTCACCATCGTGATACAGGGTGTCAAGACTCAGCGAATTCAGGTCCTGGATGAAGCGTCCATTAGTCATAAAGAAATTGACACCATCGAATCGCACATCGTCAATAGAAACGTTGTGACGTTGCGCGACAGCACTAATAAGCACGGCTTTCATCTTTTTAGCTGCGGCGAGAACCGCGTTGCCTGACACGTAAGTCGTACTGGAAGCATAAGCGCCCACATCGAAAGGCGTATGGTCGGTGTCCGATGCGTAGACGTTGATCGACGAAAGCGGAACGCCCAGCGCTTCGGCGGCTATCTGTGCTAGGATCGTATCGCTTCCGGTTCCTAGGTCGGTGGCTCCAATCCGAAGCTTGAAGCAGCCTCCGTCCTGGAGTTCCATGCTTGCAGATCCCATATCCACCAGGGGAATGCCCGAACCCTGCATGGCGATCGCCATACCCTTAGCCCTGATTTTTCCAGGAGCTACTTCCCGTGCAAGGGGTTCCTTGTCCCAGCCTATGAGTTCACAGCCCCGGGCAACGCAGTAATCCAGCTTGCAGGACTCAAAGATCATGTCGACGCCTTCCCTGCCTTCGCCCATAACCCGGTAGACCTCGCTGCTCTCGCCTTCCTTTACCATATTGAGGATTCGCAGCTGGACAGGATCCATCTTGAGTGCACTAGCCAGATCGTCGATCATCGACTCCAGGGCAAAATTACCTTGAATCGCTCCGTAGCCCCGGAAGGCACCTGCCGAGCGAGTATTTGTATAGACAACCTTGCCGCCAAAGCGGACCGCCTTAACCTTGTTGTATAAAGGAAGGGTCTTGGAACCGCCTACCATAAAGACGGTAAGAGCGTGCTCGCCATAAGCGCCGGTATTGGAGAGCACCTGCATGTCGATCGCGTTGATCTTGCCGTTTCTGGCGGCGCCGATGCGCATATCGATGCGCATTTGATGCCTGCAGAAGGTGGCTTCGAAAACCTCCCTCCTGCTCAAGGAACAGCGGGCGGCTCTACCGGTCGCAAGACAGACAAGACTCACGAAGGGCTCCACATGGACCTGTTGCTTGCTCCCGAAGCCGCCGCCTATCCGGGGCTTAACCACGCGGATACGCGAAAGAGGCAGGCCGAGGGCTTGTCCGAGAAGACGCCTGGTATGGAAAGGATTCTGGGTGCTTGCATAGATCACCAGACGCTGGTGAATATCCAAATACGCGAAGGCGGCATGGGGTTCCATGGCGACATGGGCTTGGGACTGGGTCTTGTAACTCCTGGAAAGAACAATTTCGCTGGACGCCAGTTCCTTCTCGATATCTCCCAGTTCCATCGAATAGGAGGCGGCTATATTCCGCTTCGGTTCGAAGCCGATGGGAAACATGTCGTGGATCTCCGGTTCCGGATGAATGACAAGGGAATTGTCAACCGCGGCTTCAAAATCCAAAAGCGGTTCGAGGATTTCGTATTCCACCTTTATGAGCGAGAGGGCCTTGAGGGCGACAGCCTCGGACTCAGCGGCGACCACAGCCACTTCGTCTCCCACGAAGCGCACGTAACGGTCAAGGATAAACCGGTCGTGGGGACTGGGCTCGGGGTGTCCCTGGCCGGCTCTGGTGTAGGGAATCCGAGGCACATCCCTCCAGTCGAGTACGCAGGCCACTCCTTCCAGGGCAAGGGCTTGGCTTTTATCGATGGAGAGGATCTTAGCGAAGGCATGGGGGCTGCGGAGCAGCTTGACAACCAGGGCGTCCGCAGGGGCCAGGTCATCGGTATAGGCGGGCTTCCCCTGAATGAGGCTCAAGGCGTCGATCTTGGGCAGGCTGTGGCTGACCACGGAGAAGGTTTTACTCATTCCGGGACTCCCAATAATTTTTCAGAGCCCTCATCTGACCCTGGTAGCCCGAGCAGCGGCAGAGATTCCCCGCCAGATAGTGGCGGGCCTCAGCCTCGTCGAAGTTTTGCATTCCCCTGGCGCGAAACTCTTTTACCATTGCCAGCGCCATAAGCGCGAAACCAGGCGAACAGTAACCGCACTGCTCGGCTCCCTCGGCGGCGATGAAAGCAGCCAGTTCGGTGGCTTCTTTCTTAAGCCCCTGTATGGTGGTTATTGTTTTTCCCTGGGCCCTGGCGGCGAATATCGAGCAGGAAGCCACGGGCAGGCCGTCCATGAGGATAGTGCAGAGGCCGCAGTTGCCGGTACCGCAGGCTTTCTTGACTTCTTTGTAGCCTGCGGCCCTCAGGACATCAGCCAGGACATCGCCGGGGGAGCACTCAAGGCGAACAGCCTTATTGTTGATCGTGCAGCTAAGCGTCATAGGCAAAGCTCCCGTATCGCCCTGGCTACGAGCACCGGACAGATGGAGCGCCGGTATTCGGCGCTGGCGCGCAGGTCATCGCCGAAAGAAAGCTCTTGGGCGGCTATTAGGCCAGCCCTCTTCGAACCATCTTCGCCAGGATTCTCAAGGCTGTTCAGGAAGCTCCCTGCCTGAGGACAAAGGGCAGCCGCCTGTGGCCTTGCCCCGACGGAGATCCTCCAGCCGGCGCTGGTACGGGCAGCGCAGATGGAGAGAATGGGAAAGTCATTGGCGGTCTGGCGCATGCATTGGTAGGTTGCCTTGGCGTTTCGAGGGATTATGATTTTCTCAATAAGAAATGGCGCACCTGGCGCTGCATTCAGATAGGAAGCCAAGCACTGCGTCCTGTCCTTATAAAAGACTATAGAAGCATCAAGAGCCAGAAGAACGACTAGAAGCTCGGAAAAACCGTAGCGTCCCGCTACGCTCCCACCTGCGGTGACGATCGTACGGATCTGGATGCCGGCAATGCCTCTGAGGGCTTGCGAGAAAAGCGGTCCAAAGGCTTCGGCCAACAGACTTGATGTTTCTAGGTCTCGCGCCGTGGCCATGGCGCCTAGAGCGATGTACTCCCCTTCGATCTTGATATAGCGAAGCCCTAAGTCTGATAGATCTGCCGCCGAAGACAAGTTTTTTCTACTTATCAAGGTCCAAGCTCCTCCAGCCAGAGGATAGGCTCCCTGTCCGACCACGAGGTCATAGGCTTCTTCCAAGCTCCTGGGCCGGTGATAGCATGATATCTCCATCATCGCTCCTTGCCTGGAGTCTACCCTGCCATTAACGCGGCCGCAATAAAAACCTTGCGATAAAACTACCATGAAGGCGATGCTTCAATCCGGAACAAAAACAATCCTTATCTGTAACGAAATTGAACAGTGAAGGGCATAAAGCTCCGCGAGCCTGCTTTTTTCATACACAATCCAGGAGTTCAAGGACTAAGCTCAAGTTGGCCGCCAGATTCCAGCCTATCGAGAAAGTGCTTTCGCTTCGATCACTTATCACCATGATTGGATGTTTTTTTATTTTAAAAAGGATTTATACCTAAAAAGGCACATTATTTGCATACATATTCATGGTAGGTTTATGCTCGTACAAAGCTCTTTTTGACAAGAGCCTAGAGCGGTACTATAATCATTTTCAGGAGGCGACAATGAAACGTTCGCAGAGAATCCTGGTTCTTGGATTATCCCTGGTTTTCGCCCTACTGGCGACCCAGGCCTTCGCCGCGGATTTTAAGCCCAAGGCGGAGTACACGATGCAGGTTAACGTCGGTCCGCTCTATGACTGGGGCATTGGAGCGCAGCGCTGGGCTGATCTCGTCAAGGAAAAGACCGGCGGCAAAGTCAACGTGAAGCCCTATTTCGGGTCTTCGCTGCTAGCCGGCAAGCAGACCAACTGGTTTCAGGCTGTCGCGGACGGCGCAATCGACTTCGCAGTAGAGTCGACAATCAATGCATCCGCCACTATCCCTGCCCTCAACCTCTTCAACCTTCCCTTCTTTATGCCCAGCTATGACGCTGTGGACAAAATCGAGAACGGAAAGTCAGGCCAGATGGTCATTGATGCGATGGAGAAGGGCGGCATTAAGTTCCTGGCCTGGGGAGAGAACGGCTTCAGGCAGATCACCAACTCCAAGAAGGAGATCAAGACCCCCGACGACATGAAGGGACTCAAGTTCCGCGCCGTCGGTTCGCCGATCTTCATCGACATGTTCAGGGCCCTCGGCGCAGATGCCACCATGATGTCCTGGGCAGACGCTGTAACCGCGTTCCAGCAGGGCGTCGTCGACGGACAGGAGAACCCCAAGTCGGTGCTCACCGTGGTAAAGATCTGGGAATTCCACAAATACCTTACCAACTGGGGCTACGTGCTCGATCCCCTGGTCTTTGTGGTGAACGCCAAGGTATGGAAGTCCTTCCCCGAGGACATCCAGAAGGCNNGACAAACTCAAGACCAAATACGGCGTGACTGTTGAAGACGCCTACGCGGTGGCTAGGTCCAAGGGCATGGTCATCACCGATCTCACCCCCGCCCAGTTCCAGGCATTCAAAGATAAGCTAGCCCCGGTTTACAACGCCTGGGTGCCCAAGGTCGGCAAGGCTATCGTCGACGCGGCGATAGAGGACATGAAATAATAGTCTGTTTTTCAATTCTTAGTATTCAGGCGGCGGAACGATTTTTGTACAAAAATCGTTCCGCCGCCCATTCCTGAGCCAAACCTTCGCTCCGTACAGAGAATCAAGCGAGGGTTTCCTCATATCCGGAGCAAGTAATGGCCGAAAAGAAGAAATTTTATTTAGATGAGCTTTTAGGCGCCTTTTTTTTGGCGATCATGTCGCTCATCACCTTTGTCAACGTGGTCAACCGTTACCTTTTCTCGAAGAGTCTCGCCTTCAGCGAGGAAGTCGTCGTTAATCTCTTTGTATGGATAACCCTCCTGGGCATTTCCATAGCCTTCCGCAGGGGTAGCCATCTACAGATGACCAACCTCTACGACAAGTTCTCCCCGCAGTTGAAGAGGATTTCCATAGCGGTTTCCGGAGTCATAGGCGTTGTGATATTCGCCTTCCTTATTTACAACTCCTGCAGGGAAATCTACAAGAACATGACCTTTTACCACACGATCTCGGACGCCCTCGGCATTCCCACCTGGATCTACAGCCTGGGAACCCCGGTGTTTTCCCTCTTCGTGCTCAAGGAAATAATCTCCAGCACCCTAAAGGGAATCAAGAAGAACAAGGCCGAAACGGCAACAGTCAACGGCTCGGAAGGGGGTAAATGATGGCTGCATTGATTGTATTCGGCATATTCATAGTTCTTATCTTCATCGGAACCCCCATCGGCATTTCTCTGGCCACGGCGGCCATGGGCGCGATAATGAACTTCGACCTGGGCACTGCCATGATCTCCAGGAATTTCGAAGCCAATATCGCCAAGTTCCCCTTAGTGGCCATACCCTTCTTCATCCTGGCCGGCGTGCTCATGGAAAAAGCCAAGATCGTGGACGGGATTTCCAAGTTCGTCATCCTGGTAGTGGGAAGGGCTACCGGCGGCCTGGCCATCGCAGCGGTCATAACCTGCATTTTCTGGGGAGCCATATCGGGCTCGGGTCCGGCGACAGCTGCCGCCCTTGGCCTGGTATTTATCCCCACAATGATAAAACAGGGTTATGACAAATACTTTTCGGCCGGCGCCATAGCGGCGGGGGCGGGTTTATCCATCATCATCCCCCCCTCCATCGCCTTCATCGTCTACGGCAACCTCACTGACGTATCCGTCGGCGCTCTATTCCTGGGCGGCATCGTTCCCGGCGTGATCGTCGGCATTTTCCTGATACTGTCC
>DFYR01000001.1:45142-76006 GCA_002383375.1 Spirochaetaceae bacterium UBA4077 | reverse complement strand
ACCGCCCTTATGATCCTGGGCAGGGTGTAGGATCGGGCGGAATGGTCTATTTCGCCATAGGCGACGAGGACACAGTCCTCGGATTCGGGATGGCCGGCGTGGCCGGAAGGGTAGCCAAGAACGCCGAGGACGCCAAGGCCGCCCTGAGCGAAGCCCTGTCCGCTCCCGACATCGGGATTATCATCATGACCGAACACTGCGCCGATCTCATACGATCCGAAGTCGACGCCTACATGTTTTCGGTGCGCTTCCCCCTGATCGTGGAAATCCCGGACAGGACCGGTTCGGCTCCGGGGCGTCCGGGGATCCGCGAATTGGCTAACGCCGCCATAGGGATATCTGTATGAACAAGAAGAACGGCGCGAGCGCGCCTGAGCCGGATCTGAGCCTGCTTCTGGAGGGCATCCGGGCCGACGCCGAGGCTAAGATAAAGGCGGCCGAGTCCCAGGCCGCGGCTTCCGCCTCGGCGAAGCTTCAGAAAGCAGCCGAAAAGGCGGCGGCCATCGAGGCGGAAGCCGCGCAAACCGCCGCAGCCCGCGAGTCGGCAGCCAAGGCGGTCTTCGAGGCGCGGCTTAAGACCGAAACGAGGAAGCTCGAACTCGAGTCGGAGGAGCGGTTCATGCGCCGCGTCCTGGATCTGGCCGCCGCCGAGTACGCAAAAGCCGAGGAATCGCCCGATTACGGGGACAGGATATTCGCCTGGGCCTGCGAAGCGGCGATCGGGATCGGCAGCGCCGAGGCCGAAATACGAGCCTCGAAGGCCCTGGCGGCTTACCTGGACTCGGGGTTTTTAGCCCGGGTAGAACGGCGCGTTTTCAAGCTTTCAGGCCGCTCGATATCCTTGAGCCTTTCGAAAGAGCCTCCTCTGGATTCCCAGGGGCTTATCCTCGAGTCGGAGGGCGGGAGGCTGCGCTACGACAACAGCGCTCCCGCCCGGCTCGCTAGGGCCGAGGCCGCCATGCGGGGGCTTATACGGGCGGCGCTCGAATCGGCCAGATCCGATTCGAGCGCCGGAGGGGCGAAGCAGCCATGAATGAACGAATAATCGGCAGGGTGCAGCGAGTGAACGGCCCGGTGATCATTCTCAAGGGTGTACGGGACGCGCGCATGCTCGAGCTCGTCCATGTGGGCGACGATTTGCTCGTGGGCGAGGTGATCAAGCTTGAAGGCGAGAAAGCCCTGGTCCAGGTCTACGAGGACACTACGGGCCTCGCGCCCGGAGAGCCCGCCTACGGAAGCGGCATGCCCTTGTCGCTGGAACTGGGGCCGGGCTTGCTGGGATCTATCTACGACGGCATCCAGCGGCCTCTGGACGAACTCTTGAAACGCACTGGCACCTTCATAGGAAGGGGAGTTTCGGCCGCCGCGCTGGACAGGTCCAGACGCTGGCGATTCGTCCCTTCCGCCGCCGAGGGAAGCGTCCTGGCCGCCGGAACCGTGCTGGGAACCGTTCAGGAAACCTCCAGGATCGAGCACAGAATCTGCATCCCCCCCGATGTTTCGGGAAAACTTGTTTCNNATAGCCCCCGAGGGCGACTATGGGGTGGACGAAGTCGTCGCCGTCATCGATACGGGCAAGGAACGGCGGGAGCTGACCATGGTACAGCGCTGGCCCATCAGGGTTCCCAGGCCGGCGCTGTCCAGACGGCCGCCTTCGATTCCCCTGGTGACAGGCCAGCGGGTCATCGACACCCTTTTCCCCTTGGCCAAGGGCGGCACGGTGGCTATACCCGGAGGTTTCGGCACCGGNNTCGGCTGCGGCGAGCGGGGCAACGAAATGACCGATGTCCTCACCGAATTTCCCCACCTGGTGGACCCGCGGACCGGCAAGAGCCTCATGGAGCGCACCGTTCTCATCGCCAACACCTCCAACATGCCGGTATCGGCCCGGGAGGCCAGCGTCTACACCGGCGTTACCATCGCTGAATACTTCAGGGATCAGGGCTACCACGTGGCGGTGATGGCCGATTCCACCTCGCGCTGGGCGGAAGCGCTGAGGGAGCTCTCGGGACGGATGGAAGAAATGCCCGCCGAGGAGGGCTTCCCCGCCTACCTGCCCACCCGGATAGCCGAATTCTACGAACGGGCGGGCTACATTAATACGCTCTCCGGATCCGAGGGCTCGATGTCCATCATAGGCGCCGTGAGCCCTCCGGGCGGTGATTTTTCCGAGCCGGTCACCCAGCATACCAAGCGATTCGTCCGCTGTTTCTGGGGTCTGGACCGGAACCTGGCCAACGCCCGGCATTATCCGGCCATTTCCTGGCTGGACAGTTACAGCGAATACCTGGACGACGTGAGCCCCTGGTGGACCGACCTGGCCGGGGAAGGCTGGGCTCAGGACCGCAAGGAGATAGTCGAGCTGCTCAGAAGGGAAACCAGGTTGCTCCAGGTCGTCAAGCTTGTAGGCCCCGACGCGCTGCCGGACAGCCAGCGTTTCGTCATCGAAGTCTGCGGCCTGTTCAAGAACGCCTTCCTCCAGCAGAACGCCTTCGACGATATAGACCGTTTCTCCGCTCCTCTCAAGCAATACAGGATGCTGTCGCTGATACTCGCTTACTGGCGCAGGGGCGCGGCAGCCATCAAGCGGGGCGTTTCCCTGGGAGAGCTTAAGAAGATCGCAGTGCTTCAGGATATCATCAAGATGAAATTCACCATTAAGGATGAGGACGAAGAAGCCTTCGCGAAGCTGGCCGCGGCCCTGGACCGCGCCATGGACAGACTGGAGTCAGCCTATGCCTGAACTGAAACTTGAACCCCAGGCCGAGCGTCGGCTGATGATGGCCCGGGAATACAGGGGCCTGGCTCGCATCGAAGGGCCGCTGATCTTCGTTAAAAAGACGCATCCGGTGGGATACCGCGAGCTCGTGGAGTGCGTGGATTCCAGCGGCAAGCTCAGGCTGGGCATGGTGATGGACAGCTCGGACGAGCTGGTGGTGGCCCAGGTTTTTGAAGGAACCCAAAATCTTACCATGCCCGATACCACGGTGCGTTTTACGGGCAAGCCACTATCCCTGGGCGTCTCGGAGGCCATGCTCGGCCGAGTCTTCGACGGCCTGGGCCAGCCCATCGACGGAGGCCCTCCCCCCAAGGCCGAACGGGAGGTCGACGTCAACGGCAGGCCTATCAATCCCACCGCCCGGGAGTATCCCAGGGACTTCATCCAGACTGGGATTTCGGCGATCGACGGCATGAACACCCTCATACGGGGCCAGAAGCTGCCCATATTCTCAGGCAACGGCCTTCCGCACAACGAACTCGCCGCCCAGATTGCCCGCCAGGCCAAGATCCGGGGAGGCAAGACCGATTTCGCCGTGGTTTTCGCCGCCATGGGCGTCAAGCACGACGTCGCCAGGTTTTTCATCCATTCCTTCGAGGAAACAGGGAGTTCGGACAACGTGGCGCTTTTCCTCTCCCTGGCCGACGATCCTTCCATAGAAAGGATCGTGACGCCCAGGGTGGCCCTAAGCCTGGCTGAGTTCCTGGCCTACGAAAAGGGAATGCACGTCCTGGTCATCCTCACCGACATGGCCAATTACTGCGAGTCCCTGCGGGAAATCTCGACGATCCGCGGGGAGATTCCCTCCCGAAAAGGATACCCCGGCTATCTCTACTCCGACCTGGCTGAAATCTACGAGCGCTCGGGCATGATCAAGGGACTGCCGGGCTCGATCACCCAGCTGCCCATACTCACCATGCCGAACGACGACATTTCCCATCCCATTCCCGACCTGACAGGCTATATAACCGAAGGCCAGATTGTCTTCGAGCGGGACTTGGGCGGCAGGGGAATTTATCCCCCCGTCGCCGGCCTGCCCTCCCTTTCGAGGCTCATGAAGGACGGAATAGGAAAGGACATGACCAGGGAGGATCATCCCCACCTGGCCAGCCAGCTATTCGCGGCCTATAGTTACGTCAAGGACGTGCGAAACCTCGCGTCCGTCATCGGCGAGGAAGAGCTCAGCCCCCTGGACAAGAAGTATATCGCCTTCGGCGAATTCTTCGAAAATCGCTTCATCAACCAATCGTCCAGCGAAGACAGATCCATGGAGCAGACCCTCGACCTGGGCTGGGAAGCCCTGAGGCGATTACCTGCCGAGGAACTCCACAGGGTGACGGACGAGGAACTGGATACCTGGTACGGCGCGGAGGTCGACGAATGAGAAACCTGGCCCCCACCAAGACCAATCTGCTCAAATTGAAGGAAGAACTGTCCTTCGCCGAGCTGGGCAAGGATTTGCTCGACCAGAAGCGGGGTATTCTGGTAACCGAGCTGTTAGCCTTGGTGGATCAGGCGGTTTCCTACGAGAAGAGCGTGAAGGAGGCCCTGGCCAAGGCCTTCGAAACCCTGGAGGACGCGGTGCTGGCCATCGGCAAGCTGCAGGTTCTCTCTCTCTCGGGCGCCGTGAACATGGACGCGTCAATAAAGCTAGGACAGCGAAAGGTAATGGGGGTGTCCCTGCCTGTGGTGGAGACGACTTTTACCGATAGAGCCCCCTATTTCAGCGCCCTGGGCGCCGATTTCCGAGTAGATCTGGCGGTCAAGGATTTCAGGGAGGCCTTGGGTCTCATGGGCCGCTTCGCCGAGCTCAAGGTATCGATCACCCGGCTGGCGACGGAAACCCATAAAACCATCCGCAAGGTCAACGCCCTGGAAAAGATCGCCATCCCCGAGCTTGAGGAGACGATTTCCCATATAGCAGGAAGATTGGAAGAGAGCGAGCGCGATATCTTCGTGCTCATGAAAATGGTGAAGGATCGACTGGCCGCGGACGAAACGGAGGCGTAGGTTCGATGACTAAACCGCTTGAACGAATCATGGTGTACCTCGACGGATCGGAAGGTTCAATCCTGGCGATGAGGCTGGCGGTGGTGCTCGCGGAGTTCTCGGGCGCCGAGCTTTTCGCTCTTTCGATCGTGAATACCAGGGCGCTTTCGGATCTTGTCCAGTCCAGGATATTCCTCGAGGCCGAACGGGAGGAGTACCGGAGAGAGCTATCAGAAGACGGCGCCCGCTACCTCAACCACGCGGTGGAGATGGGTCGCAGGAAGGGCGTCAAGGTACAGGGCTTCAACATCAGCGGCTCGATCGCTGCTGGCATAAAGGAAAAGGTGGGCGAACTGGGCATCGACCTGCTGGTCATAGGCCCTCCGCCGAGAATAAGGAGCCGGAGGGACGCCCTGTTCGACGAGCTCGAATCCGCGATGCGGACGGTGGATTGTTCGGTTTTGATCGCTCGGGACGAAGAGCGAATTGAAAAATTGTATAGAGAATTATAAAACCGAGGCGGCCGGATACCCCGGCCTTGAAGAAAGCCTTTAAAAAGGGCTCTTGCGAGCCGGAGAACGTGGCCGGCCTGAAAGGTGGTGAATATGTCGCTCATCGAGCTGATTGACAAGAGAACGGTGAAGGTTCCCCTGGAGGCTACGGACAAACAGGGCGTCTTGAGGGAATTGGTCGACCTGTTGGCTTCGGCCACGGACAAGGTGAGCGATCCCGAAGCCCTCTATCAAGCCGTGCTGGACAGGGAGGCCCTGGGAAGCACTGGATTGACGGACGGAATAGCGGTACCCCACGGCAAGACCAACGCCGTCAAGAACGTATGTCTCGCCATAGGGGTGGCCCCTGGGGGCATCGAGTTCGGCGCGGCGGACGGCAAGCCTTCCCGATTATTCTTTCTCATAGCGGCATCCGCCGACAAGGCCGGACCGCACATCGCCGCCCTGGCCGACATAGCGCGGCTCGCCCACTCCGGCGCCCTCATCAACGCCTTGGTGCGGTCCCGGGACGCGTCCGAGCTTTATGCCATCCTGCAGGGGGATTAATCGCCGCCGGGAAGCCCGATCCCTGATGCGGACCAAGCCGGGCGCTGTTTTCAAATACGAGCGACCAGGTGCTCGATGAGAATCTTGGCTCCAATGCCTACCAGGACAACTCCTCCTACGATGTCTGCCCAGTCGCCGAAAAGCCGTTTTAGGTTTTTTCCGAACTGTATTCCCAGAAGGCATACCACGAAGGTGGTAATGCCGATGATCACCGAGGGCCAAAGAATGGGAGAGCCGATCAGGCACAGGGAAAGGCCGACGGCCAGGGCGTCGATACTGGTGGCGAGGGCCAGGAGCGTCAGGCTGCGTACCTTCATGATGCCATGGTCCTTGACGTCCTCGGGATCGGGGCAGTAGGCGGGTATTCTGGCGCGGATGCCTTCCCAAAGCATTTTGCCGCCCACGAAGGCCAGGAGGCTAAAGGCGATCCAGTGGTCATAGCCCTGGATGAGCTGCTTGAAGGTCGAGCCCAGAAGCCAGCCGGCCAGGGGCATGGCGAATTGGAAAAAGCCGAAAAACGAGGCTGCCCGCAGGCTTACCGCCCTCGGAATGGAATCGGTGCAGATGGAGGCGGAGATGGAAACCGCCAGCGCGTCCATCGAGAGGGCCAGACCCATGAGAAAACTCGTCAGCAGCATCGAATCCACCTAAGGAATCCCTAATACCTTCGCTGGAGGAGGGCATCGGCCGCAGCCATGAGCTCCTGCTTGGCCGGGCAGGGAGGAAGCCGCTCGATTTCCACCCTGGCCCGGGCAGTGAATCGCTGGGCTGTCCTTCTCGCCTCGTCCAGGGCTCCGGCGGAGATAACCAAGCGCACGATTTCGGAGACTCTCCGGTCGTCCATAGGTTTTCTCAGAAGGGGCCTGAGGGAGGATTCGTCCTTTTTGAGGGCGAGGATGAGGGGAAGGGTGCAGAGTCCTTCCTTTATGTCGTTGCCGACGGGTTTCCTCAGGGTCTTGTCGTCGGATTCATAATCAAGGATATCGTCTATTATCTGGAAGGCCATGCCGATATCGTAGCCGGCCCGGCGCAGCGCCTGGGTCACGAAGGGATCGGCCTTGGCTTCGCTGGCGCCGACGTGGAGGGAGAGGGAAAAAAGCGCCGCAGTCTTGCCGGCTATCGTCCGCAGGTAGCTTCGCTTGGAAGTCGAGAAGCGGAACTTCCCCATGTCCTGCCCGATTTCGGCTGAGCAGATGCTGCCGACGAAGCGGGCTAGGATCCTGGTGCTCTTGAGGTCCGCGTAATCGGCCACGAGGCGGAAGCTTTGCGAGAAAAGCCAGTCGCCGGCCAGGATGGCGTTCGTGACGCCGAAATCGGTATGCAGCGTGGAAATGCCGCGGCGGATGGCCGCGTCGTCGATGATGTCGTCGTGCACCAAGCTGGCGGTATGGATCAGTTCAACCGCCGCGGCGATATGGTGGATACTGTCTTCTCTCGAAGGGCCTTTGCCCTTGGGCCCGAATCCCGATCCTATTATGACGAAGGCGGGCCTGAGCATCTTGCCGCCCGAAAGGACGAGCCGCTTCGTAGGCTCGGCCAGCGGAAAGCCCGGATCGCTCAAGATTTCCGCCAGGAGTGTCTCGACGCGATCAAGTCGCTTGCTCAAGTGGGGTGAATTGTTCCAGATATCTGTCATCTTCTTTTAAAACCTTGCTGGGGCTACGCAAAAAAAAGCCGGAGTTCCTCTTCGACTCGCGAAAGGACCTCCGGCTCTCGCCCCTGGATTATCGCTCTTTACTTGCTGGGGTCGTCGGCATAGAAATGCCACTTGCGGGCGAACCTGGTGCCGTTCCACCACTTCTTGAAGAAGGGAACGATCCAATGGTCCAGGCCAAAAGCCCGACCGGCGCCGCCCATCATCACGATGCCTGCGAAGACGAACCAAACCTGGTTCCAGGAGAACATGCCCGACATGGTGAAAATGATGCACATGCCTATGCTCGCCACCGCGGCCAGCCAGGTGAAGCAGCCGCCTAAGAGGGCGAGGCCGATAGCGATTTCCATGAATACGATCATGACCTGGAAGAAGCTGTAGGGCAGGTAGGCGATGATGCCGTCCATGAAGGTGATCCTGAACCAGGTGACGATGCCCGACTGGGGGTCGAATATCGGCTTGGCCAAATCCCAGACCGCCTTGTACACCTTTTCGGTACCCTGGACGACCGTATCCGCAGCTGCGTCCAAGGCGCCACTGGCGGCGCTCGTGGCGTCGGCAATGGTGGTGGCGGTCGTTTCCGCCGCGGCGTCCCAGGCTCCGCTGGCGGCGCTGGTCGCCGCTATGGTAGTGGTGGTCTCCGCCGCTCCTTCCCAGGCGGCGCTGGCCGCGCTGGCGGCGTCGGCTACGACAACGCCCTTCTGGACCACGCCGGGGGAGAACATCCAGCCCGAGCTAGAGCCCTTGGCAAAGTTGAGCCAGCCCTCGCCGATTTTGTTGATGCCTTCGAAGAGCCACATGAGTCCCAGCCAGAGGCGCAGCAGAAGCACCCAGTAAAACCGGAGGTTATGGGTGATGAAGCCTCCGACGAAGGTTCTTCTGTTCTTCATGTCCAGGAATTCATGCTTGAAGTATTCCCAGACCTGGTTGATGCCGGCGATGTTGAAGAGATAGAACATATTGATGAAATGCTTGATGAACATGGCTATAAAGCCCGAGCTCTTCATGCCGCCGGCGTTGGCCACGCCGTAGCGCCCGCCGATGGAGACCATGAAGCCGTGATAGTTGGGCTTGAACACATGTCGTTCGCCGCCCTCGATGTCGGCGATGATGTTCTTGGCAGCCGCTTCTGCTGAGAAGTGGGCCGATTCGACTATCTGGGCCATGGGCTTGCCGTTCACCATGAGACCGGCGTTGTCGCCCACTACGTACACGTTCGGGTACTGGGTGGATCTCATGCCCTCGTCACAGTCGATGCGGTTGCGCTTGCCCATGGGCAGGGCCAGGGAGCCGGCAAAGCTGGAACCCTTGACGCCGCAGGTCCAGATAAAGGTATCGGTCTCGACGACCTCGCCGGACTTTAAAAGTACCTTGCCCGGCTCTGCGCCGACGATGGCCTGTCCGAGCATGACCTTGCAACCCCGCTTGGCCAGATACTTCTCAGCCTTGGCGCGTAAAGGCTCATCCAAAATGGGAAGAATGGAGGGCAGGGCTTCGATGTTGGTGATCTGGACATCCTTGGGGTCCATGTAGTACTTGCGGCACATGACGTCGCGAAGCTCCAGAAGCTCTCCCACCAACTCGATGCCGGTAAAGCCGGCGCCGGCGACCACAAAGGTGAGCATGCGCTTGCGCACCGCCGGATCGAGTTCCATGGACGCGGCGTAAAAGATATGTTCAACATGGTTCCGAATCTTCATCGCGTCTTCGAAGGACCAAAGCGTAAAGCTGTTCTCCTTGATCCCGGGAATGCCGAAGAACTCGGGCTCGGCGCCCACGCCGATCACGCAAAAGTCGAAATCGTAATTGGCGATGGTGCCTGTGGCTTTCTTTGCTTCAAAATCGACTTTCTTGATGGTGTCCTGAACGACATTGATCCGTTTTGTGGCGAATATTTTACGGAAATTCACCTGAACCGACTCAGGTTCCGCTCTCCAGCCTGCCACCTCGTGCAGCTCCGTCATGAGGGTGTGGAAGGGCTTGGAGTCCACCAGGGTGATTTCAATGTTAGGGGTTTTCCTGAAGTGTTTTTCCAGGATTTTGCCCGCCCAGACTCCGCCGTAGCCGCCGCCGATTATGAGGATCTTCTTTGTTTCGCTCATAAGAGAAACTCCCGATTGAAGATGTATACGTGAAAAGTACGCAGCACTATACCATGCTCGTTAAAAAATTACTATATGCTTGTATCGATATATCCTGCATCCTGCTCGCTCTTCACTTTTACGCTGGTTTACGCTATTCTTTATCTTTGCCTTCGTAGAATTAATGAACGCAAGACTCCCGATTTTTTCGGGCTGCAGCTTATAGTGTAGGAACGCTTATGGATTTTTCGAGATTTTCCGTCGCCCCGGCCTTATTAGAAGGCGCCGCGGCCGCGGATCCGTATCGGTCCGTCTTTTATGAACGCCTTTTGACCGAACTTTTCGATAACAAAGAAAACCTTTTTGTAAAAACCGACATTGCCCGGGATAGGGCTTCGATCTTTGTATTTCCTCTTCTGCACTGGTGCTTCTCCAGGCAGGGCAATGGGGAACAGCCAACGCCAGCTTCCAAGGCGCTCTATCTCTGCGCCAAAGCAGAAACAGCCCAATCGGCCTATACGGCAGCCCTGACCATGGCTGGCTCGGCCGAAAACGGACCCAGACTCTGCCTTATCCGCACAATGGCGGACAAGGGATCGGAAGCCCAGGATACTGTCGGGCTTGCGAACTGCGTCTTTGCCAGTTACGATGCATTCTTGGAAAAAATTGATGACTTCGCCTCTACGTCTCGGGATTTCGGCTTTATTGTGGTCGATCAAGCCGAACTGGTCGCCGAGATGCCCGGCGAGTCGCTGCGCATGGTCCAGGGGCGCTTTCTCCCCTCCTGGGAACGCCGAAGCTTGATTATCGCCAACACGCACACTCCCAGAGCTAAAAACTTCGCCTGGGATTTTGCCGACAATCCCAAGGAGATTAAACTCGTCGAAGCCCTAGGATTCGCAGGTAGCCTTGCTTCGAAGAACCTTAAAGTCGGTGAAGCGGACAAGATCCGATTCATATTGAGCCTCCAACAGAACCAGGAGGAAGGTCCTCTCTGCGTTTTCTGCAATCTCAAGTCCACCGCAGCCGAGCTTGCTGCCAGGCTGACGATGAACTCGGTGCCGGCCGACTATATAGGCGGCAACCTCAATCCCGACCGGAAGCGACAGATTGTCGATAAAGCCCTGTCATGGAAGGGCGCATATGTTTTGATCCTCACCGACGAAGGGGCCAAGGGCGCCGAAAGACCTAGCTTTTCCCGGGTGGTGAACTACGATATTCCCCTCGAACCCGAACTCTACTTTGACAGACTCGCCTTCCTAGACCGGGAAAATGAATCGACCTTGTTGTATAACCTGGTATGCGAGCGCTACATCTACGGCGTGTCGGCGATCGAGCGGATGATTCAGAAGTCCCTGGCTCCCCAGCCGCTTGATCCAGGGCTTGTCTTACCCGAGGATTTGAGCGCAGGCAAGGAGATACCTCTTCCAGAGCGTCGCTTTGACCGGCGGGATAGGCGCCGTGGCCGTGACGACAGGACTGGCAGGCCGGAGCGATTCGACAGATCTGACCGACCCGACAGACCGGACCGGCCTGGCAGATGGGATCGGTCCGACCGAAATGATAGACGAGAGGATAGGCGGAACGATCGAATAGAAGAACGAAGCAATGACAGGCGAGACAGTCGCCGGAACGCTAGGCAAGGCGCAGAGCCCCGGGATCCCTACGCCATGTCCATGGAGGAAAGGCTCGCCCTTTATAAAAGACGCTATGGAAAGGCTGTACAAGCAGGTTCTTCCCGTTCGGAGGGAAATCCCGGGAGCATGAGCGGAAGCCAAGCTACACCGGATGTCAGCCCTGGAGCAAAGCCAACGACTTCCCCACAGCCACGATCGGCAGCCGATTCCCCTGCAGAATCCAAGCAGGAAAAACGGGAAGACGGTGGGCAAAATCCCGGCGGTATTTTTAGCAAGCTCCAGAATCTTTTCGGGACGCGGAAGGAACCATGAAAGCCAGCTTTCAGCCTTCACCGATTCCTTCCTCCTTTATGCCCGATGTAAAAAGGCGGCCCTAGAATGAAAATATTAACCCATACTGTTAAGCCGAGGCTCGAGGGCGAGTTGACCGCGCTTGATTCCATCGCGCGGAATCTCTGGCTCTCCTGGAATTTCGACGCGATTTCCCTCTTCATTCGCATCGATCCCGACGCCTGGGTCGAAAGCGGCCAGAATCCGGTAAAGATGCTCGGCATGATCAGCCAGGAGCGCTTTGACCAGCTGGCACAGGACGATTCTTTTATCGCCGCCCTCCAGGACGTAAAGGCTAGTCTCGAGCGCTACAGGAAGGGTGAAGCGTGGTACAAGGGGCCAAAAGGGCCCAAGACCGCTTATTTTTCCATGGAATTCGGCATAGACGTCTCCCTTCCCACCTATTCCGGCGGCTTGGGGATACTCTCCGGCGACCACATGAAAACCTCCAGCGATCTGGGACTTCCCTTGGTAGGCGTAGGCCTTCTCTACCGCCAGGGCTATTTCAAGCAGTACCTGAACGCCGATGGGTTTCAGCAGGAGTCGTACCCTGAAAACGATTGGTACAACATGCCCGTGGAACGGTGCACCGATTCGGAGGGCAAGCCTATCCTTATCACGGTGGATCTGGCAGGCAGGCAGGTACGGGCCGCAATCTGGGAAGTGAAGGTCGGGCGGTCGAGTCTCTATCTTTTGGATAGCAACATCCCCGAAAACAGCCCCGAGGACAGAGCCATCACCGCCACCCTCTATGGCGGCGACAAAGATATGCGCATCAAACAGGAGATCCTCCTCGGCATTGGAGGAATCCGAGCCCTGGAAGCCCTAGGAATCGATGTGGTTGCCACCCACATGAACGAGGGGCATTCCGCTTTTTTGGCATTGGAACGAGTGCGTAGCCTGATGGCCAAGCAGGACTTGAGCTTCAGGGAAGCGGTGCAGGCCTTTATACCCACTAATATATTTACCACGCACACACCCGTGCCGGCTGGTAATGAGCGCTTCGGGATCGATCTTATGGGGAAGTACTTCCGAGGCTGGCTCCAGAGCTTCGGAGTAGATTGGGACGAGTTCATCTCCCTGGGAAGGGAAAATCCAGCGGATCAAAGCGAGAGTTTTTGCATGACTGTTTTCGCGCTTAAGCTTTCAGCCTGGGCTAATGGCGTCTCTGCTCTCCACGGCGCGGTGAGCAGAAAAATGTGGAAAAGTCTCTGGCCCCAGCTTCCCCTCCAGGAGGTTCCTATAGGGCATGTCACCAACGGCGTACACCCCCGCTCCTGGATCAGCCACGACATGGTGAATCTTTTAGACCGCTATCTAGGCCCACGTTTTAAAAGCGAACCCGGAGCCAAGGATATCTGGGACAGAATGGACAGGGTTTCGGATGAGGAACTCTGGAGAACCCATGAGCGCAGGCGGGAGCGGCTGGTCGCGTTCTGCCGTCAAAGGCTCAATTCGAGCATGGAACGGCTCGGGATAACTGATCCCTCGCTTCTCACGCTGGGCGATTCTCTCTCCCCTTCGGCGTTCACCCTCTCCTTCGCCCGGAGATTCGCCACCTATAAGCGGGGCAACCTCCTGCTTTCCGATCCTGATCGGCTTATCCGCCTGCTGTCCAACGCCCAGATGCCCATGCAGATAATCTATGCGGGCAAAGCCCATCCCCACGATATCCCCGGCAAGGAGCTTATACGGGAACTCGTCCATTTCTCCCGGAGGGAAGAGGTGCTGGGGCGAATAGTGTTCGTGGAAGACTACGACATGAGCATCGCTCGCTACATGACCTCAGGATCCGACGTCTGGCTTAACACGCCCAGGCGCCCCCTGGAAGCTTCGGGTACCTCGGGCATGAAGGCCGGCATGAACGGTGTGCTCAACTGCTCCGTGCTCGACGGCTGGTGGGCTGAGGGCTACAGCTCCGAAATTGGCTGGGCTATAGGTCAAGGCGAAGAATACAAGGACGAGGAGCTCCAGGATAAAATCGAAAGCGAAGCCCTCTACGATCTGCTGGAGCGGGAAATTCTACCCATGTTCTACCGCCGGGGCAGGGATAATCTGCCAAGGGAATGGATAGGAAAAATGCGCGCCTCCATACGGTCGGTGGGCAGGAATTTTTCAACCCACCGTATGCTGGTGGATTACTACAGCACCTACTATAAACCCGCCATGGCGGCAGGACTGGCCCTGCGGAAGGAAGCTTACGCGCCCAGCCGTTCTCTGGCGGCGTATCTGGAAAAACTGTACGCAGCCTGGCCCTCCGTGACGGTGGGCGACATGAGCGACGACGCTCCGCCGGTGGTTCAGAGGGGTACCAAGATCAAGGTGCGGGCGAAGGTGAACCTTGCCGGTTTAAACCCTGATGAAGTTCACGTGGAATGCTTCCGCGGGCCTACAACCAGCAAAGGCGAAATCGAAAACCCTGAGCGCACCAAGATGGACTGCGTTGGCCGCGAAGGCGATTACTGCCTGTACGAATGCCTGACCAACGGGCGCCTTACTGGACAAATAGGGTACTCGGTACGAATCCTACCCTCTCATCCGGCACTGGAAAGCCGCTTCGTGCCCGGGCTGCTGCGCTGGGCTTAGCCAAACAATCGATTTAAGAAGCCGTCTCCTCCTGCCTTATTTTCGCGGTACCGCTTTCATCGGCCATTCGTCGAAGGGTACGAACTCGATGCCTTTCATCTTCTCCAGAGCCCTGTCGTAGTAGGTCCATACCCTGTGATCGACCACATCGAAGTGCTCTGAATACTGCTTCGCTTCCTTGAACGCCGGGCTGATCTCATCGTAGAACCGAGGGGAAGCCACGGTAGCGTAAGGTCCGTCCAGCAGCATGAGAAGCGGTCCCCACTGGACGAAGGGCTGGCTGGGATAGAACAGGGCGGGCGGCAGGAAAGGAACCGGATCGAAAGCTGAGGTCACGAGAACGACCGGCAGGTTCGCATAGGCGGCGACGCCCTTGGCGTCGGTCACCTTGGGAGGTCCCGAAGCGAGTATCTTCTCCACCCTGTACCCTGCCTTGCTGAGCAGCATCCCCAGGATTATCGCTTCAGCCGCTCCCAAGGAATGCCCGCATACGATGACTGGCAGCTTGAAATCGAGGAATTGCCGGGCATCCTCGAATACGATGGATGCCGCTTTTTCGAATCCGTGGTGCAGCTTTATTCCAAGCACCGGGCTTAGGTCCTTCCAGGATTCCAGGTCGAGGAGGGCGTTCGCCAGGTTTGCGGTTCCGCGGATGGCGATTATCTGGCGCCCGCGCTGGGTGTCGAGGGCGTAGGCATAGCGGTTTTCGCTCTTCTCGAGATCCCTGACCTTAAGCTTCTGGAGTCGCTCTGACCAATCGGCTTCGATTTTCGCCGGGATATCGAGGCGCACTGAACGCTGAAGCGAAAGCAGGTCGCAGAGTTCCTCGATCGAAATGTCGAAGCCGTGGGAACCGAGCGTCGCGCTGGCGGGATTTTGGGCTCCGGCGGTGGCTGAGGCCGAGAGAAGAATTGCGAGGGCGAAGACCGCGGCCCGACTTGATCGAAGAAGAAACTTCATAACTAAAAGTATACAGTATCGATGAGTCTATACGGTATAGCCTATTTATAGCGCACGGT
Source organism: Spirochaetaceae bacterium UBA4077 (assembly GCA_002383375.1). Classification (GTDB taxonomy): domain Bacteria; phylum Spirochaetota; class Spirochaetia; order Treponematales; family Rectinemataceae; genus UBA2256. The sequence goes on along the minus strand of DFYR01000001.1, from coordinate 60,873 downwards.
TCTGCCTTTGGCGCGCGCCTTACGGCTTAATTTGCCGGCGAGTTTCATGCTCTTCGGCTTGCTGCGAGGTTGTTGATTCCCTAGGCCCTACCGATGCACGCCGAACCGAAGCGCTTGGAGTTAAAAAATCAGAAAACGAAAACGTCTCCGCAGTGCATGCTCTGCAGCCTTTCGCCTAATTTGACCTTAAGCCGGTCGAAGGCTTCCTTTCCCGTGCAGTGGCCGGTGTAATACGTGCTGCCTTCGAAGGCGCGCAACGCTTCCGCGAAGCGGTCCAGGATTTCCGGAGATTCGGATGTGCCCTTCATGGCCAGGTATAGGTGCATGCCGGCGAAGACGTGGCTTTCCTTTTTTAGTAAGCCCTTTTCAGCGATGGCGGCCATGATGTCATGTAGGCCGAGGTGAGAGCAGGAACTGAAGACGAAACTGCATTCGCCCAAATTGACGACCAGGGCCAGTTCGTGGGAAAAATCGTCCTTGGCGAACCAGAGTCCTTTGCGCATATAGAGATTCGTGCTGGATGTGAGATAGGGTGATTTCTGCCGTATGCTGGTCACCGCGTGCACTCCGGGGAAAATTTCCGTATCCTCCGATAAAAGGACGGTGCCTGGATCGGAGGTGAAGTCCCTGGGAATACCCACATTGAAAAAGAGTACGCCGCAGCGGCGGATATAATTGGGTTTTCTGGCGGCCTTGGCCATGAATACCGGTGCTCTGGGGTTTAAGATCCTAAAAAGGGGCAGGCCGCCGGCGTGGTCGCTGTGGCCGTGAGAGAGCACGGCGAAATCTACCGCCGCCAGGTCGCAGCCCATGAGCTTCGCGTTTTGGGCGAAGAGCTCCTTCTGTCCGGCGTCGAGGAGTATGGTCTTTCCCCCGGCGCCGCCGCGGCTTTCTTCCGCTGCGACCGGATTCGAATAATCCTGTTTTGCAGCACCCTGCTTCGCAAGGCCCGGCTTCGCAACGCCCGGTACCTCGATGTAGAGCGACAGGCCATGCTCAGCCTGCAGCTCCGGGCGGAAGGATTCGTTTTCGACAAGGACGCTGATGCGCATAATCGCTCTCTCTTGGAGAATGCTTATTCTTTCCGTTTCGAGATCACCGCGGCGGCGATCTCCGCGAATCCGGCCCCGCCCTCTCTGGAGGCGACGAAGGTAGGATATCGCTTCATGATGCCTTGATATCGCGCAACGTTAGCGACGCCGCAGGCCATGGGGAAATGGGCGAACATGGGCTCGTCGTTGGGCGAATCCCCCGCGAACAGCACCGATGCCCTGTCGCGCTCGTCGTCGTATCCGAAGCGCTCGGCCAGATATCGCTGCGCCATGTCGAGCTTGTCGTAATCGCCCATCCACGCGTTAACGTGGATGGAGCTCACCTTGGCCTTGAGCCCTTCCTCTTCGCAGATTTCCTTTATCTTCATCGCCGCCGATAGGGGAAGGACAGGCTCTTCCTCAGCGAAATCGATGGCGATATCGTACAACCTCGCGAACTGGTCGCGGGCAGGTCTGCAACCGGGCACTTCGCGCATCGCCCGCTCCATGGCCCGGGCAAGGGACGGTGTGTCACTACGGACAGCGTTAGGGTGATGTATGCTCCTCATGCGGCGGGTTCCCGGCTCCTCCCAGTAGACAAATGCGCCGTTTTCGCCTACCACACCGTCCACAGGCCACTGGCGCGTAATGAGGTCGCACCAGCCCGCAGGCCTGCCGGTTATAGGCACCACGATCAAGTCGGCCTCGTGCAGGCGCCAGAGCGCCGCGTAGCTTTCGGCGGGCAGCTTGCCTTCGGTGGTGAGGGTGTCGTCGATGTCCATCAAAACGTATCTGATTGCCTTGGCTTCCAGGCGGGTAATTTCTGCTAGCGGGCGCATGAATGAGAAAATATCATAGCTATTGGCAAAATTCGAGGCCCCGGTCGCAGCTGCGCTCCGGGGCGGGATTCGGTGCCTGCTTTAGGTATCCTTAAGGGATTTCTTACTCGCCTTCCCTGATAATCTCGATCTTGATGCCTTCATTGGATTCGGTGACTTCCTTGGGCGGCACTGTCACTTTAAGAATGCCGTTCTTGAATACAGCCTTGACCTTTTCCTGGTCGAACTTGTCGGCAGGAACGTAGTACTTCTGCTTTTCAATGTCCTTGAGCTTGAGTCTGCGCTTAAAATAGCGAATGCCTTCTTGCGGCTGCTCCAGCTCGATCCGGGCGGAAAATACCATGTAGTCGCCCTGGAAGGAAAGACTGATATTTTTCTCCTCAAAGCCGGCCACCGCGAACTCGAATACAATACTCCGCTCGGGGGTCAGGTAGACGTTCATGGGGGGATAGGAAAAATTGGGGTAGTAGTCGGCGTTTTCGTCCCCGCCGGATTCGAACCATGCACCGCCGGAGGCTCCGCCTTGAGCCTCGGCGCCCCGGCGCCAGGCACCCATGGGATCGGGGCCGCAGCCTTCGGGGTTGGCGCCGAATTCTTTCATTTTTTCTCCAAAATCTTTGGCAGCCTCGAAAACGTCGTCGAGGATGGAACCGATGTCTACGTAAGTTCTATTGCCTTTCATGCTTTCCTCCTCAAGGAAAACCGGAATGCCTTTATGCGCATTCCCTGTACGATCCGCCGGCGGCGCGAAGCCCTTCGCGGCGGGGCCTCCCTATTCGGGCAGGTAGGCCTTTATGTAGATAAAATAATGCTGTCCCGGGATTAAAGCAAGGGAAAATCGAGTTAAGCGGAGAAGCGCAGCAGGCTGGTAGGCGGATAAGTGGACCGATGCGGCGTCGTTTCGACAGTCCTGTCGGCATGAAGAAGCGGCCGCCCGCTCTAAGAGCGGGCGGCCGCTGGCGCGCTGAATTCCTTCTTCCGGCCGCTGCCGATTAGCGCTGAGGGCTGTACGCGCTTACTTAGACGGATACAACAGCGGGTAATCGTTGGCGACGCCTATACTGACCAGGTCCTCCGGCACGGCAAACCAGTTGCCGATGGGCGACACTGTCACCGATTCTGTCTGGGCTTCAAACCACTTAAGGAGGAAAAAGCGGAGGTCCTTGGTAGTGGCGCCGTTTACCAGCTTCATGGTGCGGATAGTCTCCTTGTCCAGGCCAGCACCCTTTTCCAGGTGACCGCCGCCGCCCGAACCCCTGTATGAGTTGATGGCTACGGTGTAGGTTGCCTGGGGATTGAAAACTCTGCCGTCGGACATGGAGGTGATTGTCACCTTGTCGCCCACGGGCTTGGTGACGTCCACGAAATAATTGATCCCCGCTGCCGAATCGTAATTATAATACCTGGTAACGGTCTGGGCGGTATTGTAACGGGCATCGAAGACTAGCTTGCCATCCTTATCCTTCTGGAACGCGATAAGGTGATTGCCCTCGTTGGGCATGGTGGCGAACCAGTTGGCATAGGAGAATTCCAGGAAGGCGTCTACCTGCTTGCCAGTGAGGCTCATGGTGTAAAGGAAGTTCTCATATACATAGAGGTTGAACATGTCACGCACATAGAGGGTGCCGTCCTTGCTGGTGGGAATCTTGGCGTCCATGGACAGCGGGGCGACAAAGGAAATATCCGCGGGCTTCAAGCCAATGGCCGGGTCCTTGGAGATATCCAGCTGAATGCGATGGATGAGGTCGGCAAAGGCCGAGTCGCCGAATATGGAATCCCGACTGCTTATAACTGCGTCCATCTTGCCCACAGGCCTGTCTACCCAGGCCTTGATCTCGTCGAAACCGCCCTGGAACTGAGCTTCGAATCCCGGATCGCTCTTGTACTGGCCGATATCCACCAGACCGCCCCGGACCCTCTTGTCCCAGGCCTGCTTTTCGGCGTTCCAGTCCATCATGAGATTGACCACCGGCACCCTGCGGGCGGCGTTGAGCGCTCCGTAGATGTATACGGTCTTGCCGTTGGGATCCTTAACCTCTACCTTTTTCTTGGTCGCTGGATCCCAGCCCAGGCCGTCCCACCCCGAATGGTCATGACCCGCGAAGATGATGTCGAAGCCCGGCACCATCTCGGCTACCAGCTGAGAGGCGTTTTCGTTGTACTTAGTGTCTCTTGTCACGCCGCCATAGCTATAATCGACTCCGGCGTGGAATAGACCCACCAATACGTCGGGCTTTTCCTTTTCCATGATCAGGGGTACCCATTTCTTGGCGCTCTCCACCATGTCCTCGAATTCCATCCCGGTCCAGAACTGGGGGGGGAGCCAGTCAGGTATCTTGGGCGAGACCAGGCCAAGCACCGCAATCTTTACTCCAGCCTTCTCGATGATCTTGTAGGGGGTGAAATACGGTTCGCCATTGGGCTTGATCGCGTTGGCGCAGAGGACAGACGCTTTTACCTCGGAGTAAAGCTTATCGTAGACCGCATGTCCCGCTTCTATGTCGTGGTTGCCAACGCCGAGCGCGTCGAACTCGAGATAATTCATAGCCTGGGACCAGATATGCTGGACTCCGGTCTTTTCAAAATTGTAATAGTAAACCGTAGGCTGACCCTGGAGGGAATCGCCGTCGTCTAGGAGAACTAGGTTGGGGTTGGACGCCCTCTCTTCGGCGATCAGGCTGGCGATTTGAGACAGCGAGGTAGCCATGGGCTTAGCGTTGACGAAGTCGTAGGGATAGATCGCTCCGTGAACGTCCGATGTTTCGATAAAGGTGATCGTGAGGCTTTTTTCCGCTGGAGCGCTCTGGGCGAGGGCGGGAAAAATGCCGATCGCCAGGACGAGCAGCGCCATTACTACAATGCGAAATCTCTTCATCGTAGTCTCCTTGGCCGCGGTTTTTTAATTTTTTGGGGTTTGCGGCCGGTTCCCGAAGAAGAGTATACGCCCGGTCGCAGACGGATTGTAGATGTCGACCGGGGGTATTGATAAAATTCTCCGCTTCATTTTTTATGAGTGTAAGCAGACTGTCAGAAAACAATTCCGGGAGTTACCGATGAAGACCCTGTTCCGCTTAAGCATCCTTATGATTGTCGCCCTCACCCTGGCCAGAACGCTTTTGGGTATCTCCTTAGACTACCTGCTCTTTGTCGCTGGTATCGGAGCTTTGACAGGGGGATTCCCTCTCATGGGCAAAGGGTTCCGGAAGGCGGCTGTCATTTTCCTCATACTTGGGGCGGGCATACTCCTCGTCGGAGGTCATCCTTTCGATCTCTGGATCAAGGCCGCCACCTCCATGACCAGTATTGTCGCGATTGTTGCGGTGATGCAGACTTTTACTATCCCCATCAAGGTAGGCGGCTACGATGAGGCGATTAAATGTTGGATGGATGAAAGGCTAAAAAGCAAATCCGGTCTTTTCATCTTTCTTACCCTCACCACCCACCTGCTGACAAGCTTTCTCAACATGGGATCGGTACCCATAACGGTGAGTCTCTTCGAGCCCACTTTGAAGGCCCGGGTTCCCGATTGGAAAGGCTTTTTCGCTCGGGCTGCCACCAGGGGCTATGTGCTTTCGGTTCTCTGGTCGCCGGGAGCGGTAAACCTCTCCCTGGTGGCGCAGGCTACTGGCCTCTCATGGTCCCAGGTCTTCATTCCAGGATTTGTTCTAGCCTTTTTGGGCATGGGGGCATCTTCCCTTACGGAAATCATCGGTTCCCGGGGGAAAAACTCTCTTCTCGCCCAGACCGACAGCCGCAGCGATGACACGAAGGGCGCAAGGGCTTTCCATGTCCTGGGTGTCGTGGCTTTATTCATCGTGTTAGTCGCCATACTGGAAAGGCTTAAGATCGGCGCATCCTCGGGACGCACCGTCCTCGCTGGCCTCAGCCTCGCTATAATCTGGACACTGAGCCAGGCAGGAAGACCGGGCATGAGGGTCGCGCTAAAAACGCATTGGCGGGAGGGGCTGCTCAAGGTAGGGGATATAGCCCCCTTCTTCGTCGCCATGGGTATTTTCTCCACAGCACTGGAAGCCTCGGGCCTCTTGGAGGCGGCGGCACCATTTCTCAAAGTCGCAGCCGACTTCCTGGGTCCGGCCTCGGTAGTCCTGATCGCCGGCATCATTGCCGCCGCCTCCCTGGTTGGGCTCCATCCATTCATAACCATCGTGCTCTTCGGCAAGGTGCTGTCCTATGTCAGCCTTCCGATACCAGCCATCACGATCGCCCTGGGACTCTCGGTGGGCGGTGCCGCAGCCTACATGATCACGCCATTCGCGGGTATGATCATGATCATGTCCAGGCTTCTCGAGGTAAAAGCAGCCGATATTGCGCTGCGCTGGAACTGGCGTTTCAGCCTCGCCTTCCTGGCAGGGGGCTTAGCCTACGCCTTTGCCTGGGGGGCGCTGTTCGGCTGAGCCGAATCCTACTCGTCCTTGTCGAAAGGCATGCCCAGGGCTGCCGGCGGGGTGGCGTTGAGGGCGGTCAAGACTTTGGCTATATCCCGACGCACCGACTCAGGCAGATGGGATAGGCTTCGCTCCACCCATTCGGCATTGCCTATGTTGACCAAGAGGAGGGTGAGGATCATGAGAGGGAAGGGCGCTACCTGGAGGACCTGGGAGGGGACATTGGGCATGAGGGGCTGGAGCACCAGGCCCATCCACTGCAGAAGCGAAAAGAAATAGGCGCCTATGGCAGCCCTAAACGGCCGCCAGCCACCGAAAATAGTGATCGAAAGGACAATCCATCCAATGCCGTCCAGGCCCGATATCGTACCCTTCCATCCCGCCTTTACCGACAGCGAATAAATGGGACCGGCCAGACCTGCGATGGCGCCGCCGGCGACCGTGTACAGGTAACGGAGTCGGTTAACGTTTGCTCCCCGCACGTAGGCCGCCCTGGGATTTTCTCCCAGCCCCTTGAGCATGATGCCGGGCTTGGTGCGCTCCATGTAGAACCAGGAGAGAAAGATGAGAAGGAAGCTGGAGTAAGTGATGATATCGTGGCGGAACAAGAGGGTTCCGATGACGGGAATGGAGCTTAAGACCGGAATGGGGCTCAGGTTGAGTCGTGGACCTGGCATGCCCATGATGGGATTGCCTAAAAAATAGGCTAGGTCGCGGCAGAGCATGGCCAGAACATAGCCGACGGCCACCTGGGATTGCTTGAAGCTTATGCTCGCAATTGCGACCACCAGGGCGACCGTCGCGCCTATGGCCGCTCCGGCCAGGAATCCCAGGGCAAGGCTGCCTGTGGCCAAAGATGCGGCGAAGCCTCCCATGGCGGAGAGCAAAATCATGCCGTTCATGGCCAGGTTGGATACGCCCGCCCGCTCGCTGATGGTTTCGCCGAGGACGCCGAACAGTATGGGCGCCGAGGAGCTCAAGACGCCTGAGAGGCCGAAAAGCAGCGCATCACTGGTCATATGCTGCCTCGCTTTCGGCCGAGCAGCTTAAGGCGCAGCCCATTGCCAATGAGCACAAAGAGAACCAGAAAGCCCTGGATGACCCCTGCCAGGGAAGAATCGAGCTTGAGCACTATGGGAAGCTGTATGGAACCCACGCTGAGGGCGGCGAAGAAGAGCGCCACGGGACCTGCGAACACCGGGCTGAAATTGACCAGCATGGCGACCATCAGCCCGGTGTAGCCGTAGCCTGAAGAAATTGATGGGATGAGGCGGTGGTAGACTGCGCTAACCTGGACCGCTCCCGCGAGGCCGGCGAAGGCGCCGCAGAGGGCGAACGACAGGAGCATGTGCTGCCAGGTGGGAATCCCGAGGAGATAGGCAGCTTTGGGATTTTTGCCAACCGCTTTTAGGCGAAGGCCGAAATGGCTTCCCCGCAGTAGGATGAAGGCTATGACGAGGGCAAGGACTGCTAGAGCCAAAGGTATCAGCGCCAATCTCGACTGAGCTGAGACTGTCGGCATCCAAAGTTCAGGCTCGAAAGGAAGGGTGCCTGACATGGAAGCCACTCCTGGCCTTTTCCAGGGGCCGAATATGAGCCATAGGTTGAGGGCTGTCGCCACGAAGTTGAGTCCGAGGCCGCCAAAGATTTCGTTGACCCCCCCGAAGGTTTTCAAAGCCCCGGCTAAAAGCGCCCAGAAAATGCCACCCAGCATGCCCGCGGCTATAGCAAAGGCGATGATGATACCCGGGCTGAGCGCCGTGTCCTGCAGGCTTCGCATTGCCCAGGTGCAGAAAATGGCGCCCAGAGTTATCTGCCCCTCGATACCTATGTTCCATAGACCGCCTGTGAAAGTAAAGAGAAGCCCTGCCGTGGCCAAGGCTAGAGGCACCCAGGATACCAAGACGTTGGCGGCAACGTTGGGCGATCCTATCGCTCCCTGGATAATGTTACCATAGGCTTGCAGAGGATTGTTGCCAGTGGCCGCCACAATTGCCGTCGTGAGGGCCAGGGCTGCCAGGACCGAGCCCAATCCGAATATGATTCTTGTCTTCTTGTCGTCACGCATTGCTGTTTCCCTGAAAGGCATCCCAGCCGACACCGCCTATGAGCTCGCCCAACTTCTGGACGTTGAGCGATTCTGAAGCGATGAGAGGTGTCACTCTTCCCGCGAAAAACACCAGGACCTTGTCGCTGTACCGCAGGATCTCGTCCAGATCAGACGACATGAAGAGAATCGCCGTGCCCGCGGCGCAGCGCTCCTTCAGTTTTCCCCAGATATAGATTGTGGATTCTATGTCCAGGCCTCTGGTGGGGTGCTCCACCAGGATGAGGGCGGCCTTTTCCGGAAGGAGGGAGAGCAGGGCGCGCTGCTGGTTCCCTCCCGACAGGGATTCCACGGGGCTGTCGGGCCAGCCCTTGATGTTAAAAGCCGCTATGCGCTCTTCGGAGAGCGCCGCGGCTGCCTTTTTATCTATGAAAACGCCCTTCGGCTTGACCGAGAGGGTGAAATGCTCGGCCAGGCTCAAGCCGGGGACAAGGCCTTTTTCAAGCCTGGCCGCCGGAAGATAGGCTACACCCTGCCTCATGTACTCGTGGTAGGTCTTGCCGTTCATGGGCGTTTCGCTTTCGTCCAGGCAAAACTGGCCGCCGGCGGGTTCCACAAGGCCTCCGCAGGCCCGCAGGAAAAGATCCTGCCCCGACCCTTCCATGCCCGCGATGCCGATGACTTCTCCTGCCCTCACCTGGAGGTTGACGTCCTTTATTCTAAGCCGGATTGAGCCAACCGAGCCTGTCTTGACGGTGAGCACCTTCTTGCCCGGCGCCATGCTGGACTTGGCCGCCAGCTCCACTTCCTTGCCGAACATCATGCGCACCAGGGCCGCCATGTCGAAGGGCTTCTCCATCGAGCCCACCAGGACTCCCTGCCGGAGAACAGCGGCACGGCTACAGAGCGCCTCCACGTCCTCCAGCTTGTGGGAGACGAAAAAAACCGTCATGCCCTGATCCGCCAGCGCCTTAAGGGTTGCGAAGAGCTTTTCCTTCTGCGTCTGGCTGATGCCCGTTGTCGGTTCATCCAGGATGAGGACCTTGGCGCCCAGCCAGAGTAGACGCAGAATCTCCAGCTGCTGCCGCTCGCCCACGGTGAGCGAAGCTACCCGCGCCTCCGGAGAAAGGCTGAAGCCGAAACGGGCAGAAAGGGAATTGAAGTCGGCGAGGGCCTTGCGCCTGTCGGGGACAAGGCCTCCAGGGCTTCCTAAAATAAAATCGTCGATAACGCGGAAGGGAGGAAAGTCCAGGGGGTCCTGGTGGAGCATTCCGATGCCCAGCCTGATCGCATCGTCGGGCGAGTGTATTGTGAGGGGTTTTCCATCGAAGACAATTTCGCCCGAGTCGGGGCGCAGAAAGCCGGAAAAAATCTTCATGAGGGTGCTCTTTCCCGCTCCATTCTCCCCGAGGATGCCTTGTATACAACCCGGAGGGATGGCGAGAGAGATCGAGTCATTGGCCTTGAGGGCGCCGAAGTGTTTGGATATGTTCCGCAGTTCGATGGTCATTGAGCACCTTATGCATGGAATGAAGAGGGCAGGCGGGAATCCCTCGGATCTCCCGCCTGCCTCGTATTACTGCAGCAACTACTTACTTGGAAACACTCTGGCCTGTCATGCCCTGAAGGAGCTGGGGCAGGTACCAAATCTGCTGGTCTGTGGCCTTTTGGCCGCTCTTGAGATAGACGGTTCCGTCCTGGAGATTCATCGGACCTGCCCAGAGGTTTAAGCCCTTTGCCAACTCGCCTATGAACTTGTCCACGCCTTCGGAAGCTTCCTTGGAGAGATTGCCTTTGATAAAGCCAACCGCTGAGGTGTCGGGATTGTTGATGTTTTTCCAGTCAGGGTCATTCCACTCGAAGTGGGCCTTCCAGGTGCCGTTCATGGCTTCCTTGACCGTCTTCGCATAGGCAGGACCCCAGTTGAAATAGGGCACGCCCAGGGAGACTCCCTTGCCCTCGTCCATAGCCTTGGAATAGTCGTAGGGGATGGCCCAGACCTTCTTGCCCTGGGCGGTAAACTTAGCGGCTTCGGCCACCGCTTCCGTAGTGTCGATGCCCGAGATGACGACGTCGCAGCCTGAGTTAAAGAACTCGTCGGCCACCTGGGTGGGATCAGCGGTGACGCCGGGGATATTAAACCAAAACCCTATCCAGGTGACGCGGAACTTGAGCTGGGCGGGATCTTTCTTTAGATAGTTGACCCAGGCGTACCTGGCGCCCAGATAGGCCGATGCTGCCAGGCGCCGGGTCTCGTCGTTGATGAGGGGACCGAGGAAGCCGATCTGGCCGGTCTTGGTGGTCATGGCGGCGGCGACGCCGGCGACCATTTTCATGTATTCCATTTTGCCCATTATGTTGATCATGTTGGCCATGGGCTTATAGGCCTTGCCTTCCTTCCACTGCTGGTCGCCCGTGGTCATGATGACGAAGATGTCGGGATGGGCCGCGGCAAATTTAACAGCCTCATCCATCATATCGTCGGAGGAGAAGCAGATGAGCTTTGCACCCTGCGCGACGAGGCTCTCACCCAGCTGGGACACGGTAGTGCCCGGTCTGTCGGCGGAGTTGGCCTTGTCGATATAGACAAGCTTAGTCCCCGGCACCTTGTCCAGGACGTACAGCATACCGTCATAGTTGGCCTGGCTCCAGCCGCGGTCGTTGTAGGGACCGACCATGACCAGACCGATGGTAAGATTCGACCCGGCAGCCTTGGGAGCCTGCGCGAAGGCCGGCAGTGCTAAGGCAGCGATCAGCACCGCCAGAATGAGAATGCACAAGCGTTTCATCTCTTTCTCCTTAACCGCAGAAGTGTGTTTTAGGGCTGCGGTCCCGCCCTCGTCCCGATTATACGATAACGAAAGCTTCCTTTGAAGCGAAAAGCAAAGATTTTCTTGATTAATTGAGAAGGAATCTGGGTCATAACTCGGCAGATTTAAAAAACCTCAATTTCCAGTTAGTCAAGAGCTATTGAGCAGTCGACGTAGCGACTATTCCCCGACCAAGCCCCGTAGCTCCTTGATTGAATCCTTGAGTTTTTTCTCCAGGTATCGCAGCTCCCGCTCGCTCAAGCCCATACCGATATGAAGCTGCTTGGTTCCGGTTTCTATCACCAGTTCCTTGGCCAGGTTATGGCTGTACTGCATCTTGGCCGGGGCGATGCGAAGGGTGCCAATCTCGTCCAGGGGCCAGAGGACGCTCCGTTCCATGCCAAGGGCTTCGCTGCGCACTAAAAGACCTTCCCTGCTGAGAATCAGCTTTTTCTTTGTCAGCATAGGACCNNAAGACCATAAAGGTCCAAAAGGCGACAAATCCGATCCAGAACACGACAAAGGGAAGACCTCTGAGGCCGGCGCCGCCCAGGCCAAGGCTGGGGAAACTGATCGAAAGCTGTTCTTCTGAATCCTCCACGACGAGCTTGCTTCCCATGGGCAGGCTTTTGGGATAGGGCAGGCCAGGTTCCGACTCGAGGTCCCGGAGTGTAGGTCCCGTTTCCCGAGGCTGCGCCGCCACGCGATCTTCGCCCCGGAGAATCGCCGCGGCCGCCGCCGCCGATAGCTTCCGATCGGCCACGTCAGGCGAAAGCCAGGAATCCAGCACAGCCTTCAGCCGGGGCGACAGCTCCACCAGGCCGCCCAGATCCAGGCGCAGCCCCCGGCTGGGCAGCTGGGCGGGGTTGCGCCCGGTGAGCAGAAACACGGCGGTGGCCGCGGCTCCGTACAGATCCGAACGGTGGGAAGCCTTGCCCGCCACCTGCTCCAGGGGAATGTACCCCGCCGTGCCTACCAGGGTGGCTCCGGGGTACAGAGCGCTGCGCACCGCATCCTGGGCTCCTGAGAAATCCACCAGGGCGACCGAGGAATCGGGCTTGAGAATAATGTTGCGGGGGTTTACGTCCCTATGGACTACCGGCGGGCGCAGGGATCCCAGGTAGGCGAGTATGTCGGCCAGGCAGGCCAGAATCCGCTCCACCTCGGCTTCGTCATATTTTTTACCTGAAGCGACCAGGCTTTCCAGGTTATCACCCTCGATGTACTCCATTGCCAGAACAAGTTTAATAGAAGAATCCTGTTCAATTTCGAAGGAACCTTTGTATGCGGGAATTCCTGGGTGGGAGAGCAGTTCCAGAGCCTTAGCCTCCCGCTTGAACACATCCACCGCGTTCCAGGAAGAGGCTTCCTTGAGGTCCAGTATCTTTACGACAATGGCCTCTGCCCGTTCCTCTTCCTTCGATTCTTCGGCAGAGCGGGCGAGCCAGGTGGAGGCGGTCATGCCTCTGCCCAGTTGACGTTCCAGGATATAGGGGCCGATGCTGTCACCGATGTTCATCGAATTCCTTTATACCATCCAAAGCAGGTAAAGCCGGATGAGGCCTTACTCCATGGATTCTCCGAGGCCTGAGATCGCCTGAGCCTTGTGCAGGCCCTCAAGCGCCAGGCTTCTCTCGGACTTTAGGCCGAGTTCTTCACAGGTATCAACAAGGTTAAACCAGGCTTCTGTCATGGCTTTATCTTCCGCCGTCGCCCTGGTAAAACAGTCCTTAGCCTCGGTGAAAGCCCCGGTCCTGAACTTGACCACGCCCAGGTCGTTCCATGCCTTGGCCAGCGTCGGGTCGATGTCCAGGGCCTTCCTATAAAGGACCGCAGCCGTGTCGAAATCGTCTTCTTCATAACTGACCAGGCCGAGGGCGTGCAGAAACTCGGGATCCTCGGGGATTATCGTACGCGCCTGTTCAAGATCGGCTCTCGCTCCAGGCAGGTCGCCCGAAAGGCGCCTGGACTCTGCGCGGTTGAAGTAGAGCCCTGAAAGGCCCGGCTTAACCGCAATTGCATCGCTGAACACCGCGATCGCTTCTCTGTATTTACCCGCTCCGGTCAGGGCTATGCCCTTGGCATTGAGCGAGAAGACCAAAGAATCGTCTTTTTCCGGGATCTGCATCTTCCCTCCCTGTTCCGCGCTGCCCTGCAGTGCCGACGCTGTTTTGCGGAGCTTTCTTTTATCATACTTAAATTTATGCCGACTGTCATCCTGGACGCCTCGTTGGCCTTTTAAAGCTTGATCGCCGATCTCTCGGGTCTTGCCTAATCCGGGAAGCAAGGCTATAATGTCATTATATAAATATCGATATACATATATTTAAATATATGGTCCTTTATATCTTTGCGGAGGTTATCCCATGTCGGCTGCCAACATTGAGTTCTCAAAGGAATTGACCGGTTTTATCGAGGAATGGGGGAAGAAGCCCGGCGGGCTCATCATGATGCTGCACAAGATCCAGGGCGAATTCGGCTACATTCCCCGAAGCGCGGCCGAAAAGCTTTCGAGAATGGTTAACCTTCCTCTGGCCAAGATTTACGGGGTAGTCACCTTTTATCACCTGTTCAAGACTTCAAAACCGGGCAAGCACAGAATGGCCATTTGCATGGGAACGGCCTGTTATCTCAAGGGCGGCAAGGATCTGGTCGATGAAGCCAGGTCCATTCTGGGCATCGCCGGCAACGAGGTGAGCGACGACGGGCTTTTCAGCATCGACGAGGTGCGCTGCCTGGGCTGCTGCGGCTTGGCCCCGGTGCTCCAGATCGGCGATGAGGTCTATGGCAAGGTCAACAAGGACCAGCTGCCGGATATCATAGCGAAGTACCGCCAGCTCTAGCCTTTCCGTTTCGTCGTAAGGCTATAGCGAAACCGTCAGGATGCACTACGAAATAGTCGATTTCGTCATCGATATCGTCCAAAATTCCTGCGAGGCTGGCGCGAGCCTGGTCGAGCTGCGCATCGACGAGGACGGAGCAGGAATCGGCTTTGAGGTGAGGGATAACGGCAAGGGCATGGATGCCCTTGAGCAGGCCCAGGCCCTTGATCCCTTCGTCACCGACGGGATCAAGCATCCGGGCAGGAAGGTGGGCCTCGGGCTCCCCTTCCTAAAGCAGGCGCTGGAACAATCCGCCGGGAGCTTCCGGCTGGAGTCTGAAAAGGGCAGTGGAACCAAGCTGTCCTTCCGGTTTGATACGGGGAACCTGGACTGTCCACCGCTAGGCGATCTGGTCGGCATGATGGTGACGGTCCTTTGCATGCCCGGTCCCGAGGAAATGCTGATCAGCAGAACCCGGGATGGCTACTCGTATTCGTTATGCAAGAGCGAGTTGATCGAGGCGCTGGGAAATCTCGAAGAGGTTTCCAGTCTCGTTCTGCTCAAGGAATATGTGCGATCGCAGGAAAAAGAAGGAGAGGAGCTATGGCAAGGATGACCCTCGACGAGCTCAGGGCGTTTCGTGATTCGAAGCGCCAGGATCTGGCGCGGCGGGACGTGGAAGGGAAGGATATCCAGATCGTGGTTGGAATGGGCACCTGCGGCATTGCCGCGGGAGCTAAACTTACCTTCGACGCGCTGGTGGAGTCGCTCCAGAAGCGGGGCTTGGAAAACAAGGTCCTGGTGCGACAGACCGGGTGCATGGGTCTCTGCTACGTGGAGCCCACGGTTGAGGTTATAGCTCCGGGAATGCCCACGGTGATCTACGGAAAGATGACCAAGGACGCCGCGGACGAACTTGTGCAGAAACATCTTGTCGAGGGGAAACTGCTCGACAATCATATTTTCGACCGCCCGGCGGCCGACATCGTGAAGAAGTAGGACGGACAAAGCCATGGCGAAAAAAAACTTTATACTCGTCTGCGGTGGAACCGGCTGCGAATCCGCGAAGGGTGACGAGATCTATCGCAACCTCATCAAGGAAGCGGAGCTACAGGGCGTCAAGGACGATGTCCAGATCGTGAAGACCGGCTGCTTCGGGTTCTGCGAGCAGGGTCCGATAGTCAAGGTCCTCCCCACGGATTCTTTCTACGTCCAGGTAAAGCCCGAGGACGCCAGGGAGATCATAGCCGAGCAGGTCATCAAAGGCCGCGAGGTGACCCGGCTTCTGTATAAAAAGGACAAGAAAACCCAGGACAACGTGAAGGTCCAGGACATCGAGTTCTACCAGAAGCAATTCAGGATCGTCCTTCGCAACTGCGGCGTCATCAACCCCGAGAACATCGAGGAATACATCGCCAGGGACGGCTACATAGCCCTGGAAAAGGCCCTCTTCGAATTGAAGCCCCAGCAGATCATCGATATCCTGAAGGCTTCAGGACTACGAGGGCGCGGCGGCGCCGGCTTCCCCACGGGCGTCAAGTGGGAAACCGCCGCCAAGGTGAAGAGCGATGTTAAATACATCGTCTGCAACGCCGACGAGGGCGACCCGGGCGCCTACATGGACCGCTCCACCATCGAAGGCGATCCCCATTCCATTCTCGAGGCCATGATGATAGCCGGAAGGGCGGTGGGCTCCAGCAAGGGCTACATCTACATCCGCGCCGAGTATCCTCTGGCCATCGAGCGGCTTAAGGTAGCCATCCAGCAGGCCAAGGC
>DFYR01000001.1:40984-45079 GCA_002383375.1 Spirochaetaceae bacterium UBA4077 | reverse complement strand
AAACCCACGATAATCAACAACGTGGAAACCCTGGCCAACATTCCGGTCATCCTCACCAAGGGGGCCGAGTGGTTCGCCTCCATAGGCACCGAAAAGTCCAAGGGCACCAAGGTCTTCGCCCTCACCGGCAAGATCAACAACTCCGGCCTCATCGAAGTCCCCATGGGCACCACCCTGCGGGAGATCATCTTCGACATCGGCGGCGGGATCCGGGGAGGCAAGAAGTTCAAGGGAGTCCAGACCGGCGGTCCCTCCGGCGGTATTATCGTCGAGAAAGACCTGGACACTCCGATCTCCTACGAGACCCTGGTAGCCCTTGGTTCCATGATGGGCTCCGGCGGCATGATCGTCATGGACGAGGACGACTGCGTGGTGGACGTGTCCAAGTTCTACATGGAGTTCTGCGTGGACGAGTCCTGCGGAAAGTGCGCCCCCTGCCGGATCGGCACCAACCAGATGCAGGCTATCTTGAGCAAGATCTCCAAGGGAAAGGGCGAAGAGGCGGACCTGGACAGGCTGGAGCGCATCGGCAAGGCCATGACCAAGGCCTCTCTCTGCATGCTCGGCGGTTCGGCGGCCAACCCCACCATGGGAACCCTGCGGCATTTCCGGGACGAATATATGGAACATATCAGGGACCACAAGTGCCGGGCGGGGAAGTGCAAGGACCTGGTGGTCTACTCCATCGATCCGGAAAAATGCATCGGCTGCGGGCTTTGCGCGCGCAAGTGCCCCGTGCCCTGCATCACCGGGGAGAAAAAGCAGCCCCATGTCATCGACGTATTGCGCTGCATAAAGTGCGGCGAGTGCTTCAAGGCCTGCAAATTCGGCGCAGTGCTCGTGCGCTAAGGACCGGGAGAAACCACTATGATCAATTGCAAGATTAACGGAATACCAGTTCAAGTCGCCGAGGGCACCACAGTCCTTGAGGCGGCTAAAAAAGCCCATGTCAAGATTCCCACCCTCTGCTACAACCCTGATCTCTCTCCCTGGGCGGCCTGCGGCATCTGCGTCGTCAAGGTAGAGGGCGGCAACAAGATGCTCAGATCCTGCTGCACGCCGGTGATGGAGGGACAGAGCTTCGTCACCAACGACGCCGAGTTGGTGGAAATCCGCAAGACCGTCATCGAGCTGATTCTTTCCACCCACCCGGACGATTGCCTGGCCTGCCCGCGCAATCAGGATTGCGAGCTTCAGACCCTGGCCCAGGAGTTTGGCATCAGGGAGCAAAGCTTCCCCAAGCGGCTCAAGGACCTGCCTCTGGACGATACTACCGGCTCGATAATCCTCAATCCGGAGAAGTGCGTGCGCTGCGGCCGCTGCGTCACCGTCTGCCAGCAGATGCAGAACGTCTGGGCCATCGAGTTCCTGGGACGAGGCGAATCCACCAGGATCGCCCCGGCGGCGGACGTCAAGCTGGGCGAGAGCCCCTGCATACGCTGCGGCCAGTGCTCTGCCCACTGCCCCGTGGGCGCCATCTACGAGAACGACCAGACCAGGGAAGTCTGGAATGCCCTGATGAAGACCGGTCCCGAGGCCAAGACCTGCGTGGTGCAGATAGCCCCCGCGGTGCGCGTCGCCCTGGGCGAGGCATTCGGCCTGCCTCCCGGTACCGATCTCACCAAGAAAATCTACACCGCCCTGCGGCGCATGGGTTTCGACGCGATCTTCGATACCAACTTCTCCGCCGACCTTACCATCATGGAAGAGGGCACGGAGTTCCTCAAGCGGCTCACCGCGGCCTTCTCCACAGGATTGAACGCCGCCACCAAGCAGAAGTCCCTGCCCCTCATCACCTCCTGCTGCCCGGCCTGGGTGGATTATATGGAGAAGTACTACCCCGACATGGTCCCGAACTTCTCCACCGCCAAGAGCCCCCAGCAGATGATGGGNNTCAAGACCTATTGGGCGGGCAAGGCTTCGGTCGATCCGGCCAAGATATTCTCCGTGTCGGTCATGCCCTGCACGGCCAAGAAGTTCGAAACCCACCGCGACCAGACCATGTACGCTTCGGGCTTCCAGGACGTGGATATCTCCATCACCACCAGGGAGCTGGCCAGGATGATCAAGCAGGCGGGCATAGACCTGGCGAACCTGCCCGAATCCGAACCCGACAGCCCCTTGGGTCCCTACACCGGCGCCGGCGCCATATTCGGCGCCACCGGCGGCGTCATGGAAGCCGCGCTCAGGACGGCCTACGCCCTGGTCACCGGCGAGGAGCTCAAGTTCGTGGAGTTCACCGCGGTGCGCGGCCTCCAGGGCATCAAGGAAGCTAGCGTCCATATCGGCGGGCATGAGATCCGCGTCGCCGTCGCCCACCAGATGGGCAACATCCAGGAAGTACTGGACCAGGTGCGGGCAGCCAGGGATTCCGGCAAGGACAGCCCCTGGCACTTCATCGAGGTCATGGCCTGCCGCGGCGGCTGCATCGGCGGAGGCGGCCAGCCCTACGGCGCCACCGACGAGATCCGCACCAAGCGCATCCGCGCCATCTACGACCATGATGACAACAAGGAATACCGCTGCTCCCACCAGAACCCCTATATCAAGAAGGTATACGAGGAATTCCTGGAAGCCCCGGGCAGCCACAAGGCCCATCATCTGCTGCACACCCATTACGAGGAGAGACCGCTGTTCCTGAAGTGATGCCTGGCTTAAAAAGCGCGATTAATTAAAAAACGGGGGCGGCCTTCCGGCCGCCCCTTGTTTTACTCAACATATTGAGTAAAATTACTCAGTATGTTGAGTAAAAAATCGATCGTGTATCAAAGACCCTATGCCGCCGAACTTGCGCGCCGGCTCGCCGAAGAGCGCCGCTTTCTCCATGTGATCTCTGGCCCACGTCAGGTAGGTAAAACGACCATGGTTCAGAGCGTGATGGAAGCGCAGGAGGTTCCAACGCGTTTCGTCAGTGCCGACGAACCCACGCTTCGTGGGACTCAATGGATTTCACAACAATGGGAAGCGGCACGGTTGGAAGCCCGAGGGAGCGATGGCGCAATTCTCGCTATCGATGAAATTCAGAAGATTCCCGGCTGGTCGGAGACGGTAAAGCGTCTGTGGGACGAGGATACTCGTGCGCGCCGCAAGCTCAAGGTCGTGCTATTGGGCTCGGCTCCTCTCCTTATAGCCAAAGGGCTTTCCGAGAGTCTTGCGGGCCGCTTCGAAACCTTAAGGCTCCCCCATTGGAGTTATTCCGAGATGCGGGATGCTTTCGGCGTATCGTTGCAAGAGTATATCTACTATGGCGCCTACCCAGGCGCGGCTTCGCTCATCGACGAACCTTCCCGATGGAAACGGTATATCGCCGACAGCCTCATCGAAACGACGATCTCGAGGGATGTCCTTTTAATGACGAGGGTCGACAAGCCAGCCCTTCTGCGAAGGCTTTTCGATCTTGCCTGCCGCTACTCTGGGCAGATGCTCTCGTACACGAAAATGCTTGGCCAGTTGCAGGATGCGGGCAATTCCACCACCCTGGCGCACTATTTGGATCTTCTCGCCGCCGCCGGCATGGTACGCGGTCTCCTAAAATATTCGGGCGACGCGGCGAGGAGCAGAGGTTCTAGCCCCAAGCTGCAAGTCCTCAATACGGCGCTCATGAGCATTGCCTCCGGCTTGAGTATTGAGGAAGCGTTGAGCGACCATGAATACTGGGGTCGGCTTGTTGAATCGGCCGTGGGTGCTCATCTGGCGAACGCGGAGAGCTCAGGCGATGTCGAGGTATTCTACTGGCGCGAGGGAAATCGCGAAACGGATTTCGTGCTTAGGTCGGGTACTACGACAACCGCGATCGAGGTGAAGAGCGGCAGGATTTCACGTTCCTTGTCTGGGCTCGCCACCTTCCAAGAAGCATTTAAAACGGATCGCAGCCTCCTTATCGGCGGCGATGGGATCACGCTTGAAAAATTCCTTGGCTCGCCAGTGACTCACTTTAGCTGAAACCTGCTTTTCACTTCCTGAGTCGATTCTATCATCTCACTAGCGTTACATCGCAAATCGCTATATGGAAAAATATTAAGAATGATCATCACAGTAAGCTTGTCAACTCATGCTTAATATGACACAGCTGGGAGTCGGGGCGGTTTGGAGTGC
>DFYR01000001.1:0-40972 GCA_002383375.1 Spirochaetaceae bacterium UBA4077 | reverse complement strand
TCGGAGCCTTGATTATGTGAGTCCCACAATTATTGATGGACTCATTTGATTAGTATAATACAGTTTTTCATACTCCGCAGGTGGAATATTGCCAAGAGGTTCTAATAGGCGTTTACTGTTAAACCAAGAAACCCAATCCAGTGTTGCATATTCAACCGCATCGAAGGTCTTCCACGGGCTCTTTTTATAGATTACCTCAGTCTTGAAAAGCCCAATGATGGTTTCTGCAAGCGCATTGTCGTATGCGTCGCCAACACTTCCTGCCGAAGGCGTAATGCCTTCTTCGGCAAGCCTTTCTGAATACCGAATGGACAGATATTGGCTTCCATGGTCACTGTGGTGGATGAGCTTGCCTTTCACTTGCCGTGCCCAAATAGCCTGTTCAAGCGCATCCAGTGTCATCTCCGTGGTCATTGTCTTCATGGCTCGCCAGCCTACAATCATTCGGGAGAAGGCGTCGATGATGAATGCCACAAAGACAAACCCGCTCCAGGTTGCAACGTAAGTGAAATCTGCGACCCAAAGTTGGTTTGGACGCTCCGCATAGAATACCCGCTGAACGAGATCCAAAGGCCTCTGATCCTTCTTCGATGGAGTTGTTGTGCGTTGTATGGCCCTGCCACGTGTAACGCCCCTAAGCCCCAAGGCTTTCATTAGTCGCTCGGTAGTGCAGTGAGCTATCGGGATGCCTTCACGGTTCATCTGTATCCAGACTTTTCGTGCACCATATACTTCGTGGTTTTCGTTCCAGACGCGCTTAATCTCATCCTTGTAGATAGCATCTCGCTGTCTGCGAGGAGCGATTAACGCAGGATTTTTTTCAAGACTTTTCTGCCAGTAGTACGTCGAGGGAGCGATCAGTACTTCTTTACAGATCGGCTCGACTCCCAGGACTTCGCGATACGCGTCTATGAAGGCGACTATCGCTTTGGTAGGCGGTCGAGCTCCGCTTGGGCGAAATATGCTGACGCCAAGCGAAGAATCTCGTTTGCCCTACGTAGCTCCCGATTCTCACGTTCAAGCTGGTCTATCCGCGCTTTATCACTCAAGTTGGGAATATCGCCAGACGCAACGACACGCTTTCGCCTATCCATTTTTATCCATCGTCGCAAGGATTCAGCGCTACAGCCAATCATTGTGGCTATGGAGCAGATCGCGTCCCACTGCGTTCGATACTCAGGCCGATGTTCCTCTAGCATCCGGACNNAAACCCGGGGCGATTCATTTCTTTACTATATAGCATAAATAATTTAATAGTTTTCTCTATCTTAATGATCTCCTGAACCTTTGCCAATAGCCGGTTAGAAGCCTGCGGTCAAGACACAAAACTACAGAGTGCATTAATTGAGTATTCCGGTCCAAACCTGCCACTCAATCCGGAAATTTCTTGCCACCCCTCATACTGACCTTGAATCTAGGTGCAGCCTATCCTTTTTCCATATAGGAACACAGGAAGGAACCACGCTATAGGAAGAGGGAGAATTATTATGAAAGCATCGGGAAGGTCATTCAGCTACGATTGGAATCGTAGTTGTCCATCAGGCAGATTAGCACGCGCACGAGAGTGTCCGGCCGGTTGTTTGAGGGATGTGCTTCCAGCCTATTCCCCCAAGAAATGCTTTCCATCAAGTAAGCTCGCCAAGGGTTTAACCATACTTCTCGTTAAACCCGATTGGTAATGATGTACGGATGATAGTTTAAAACGTATAGAATTTCTAGATATATCTACTTTACAGATATATCTTCATAACGTATAATATTCCATTATCCAGTCTTTCGGGGATGCCGAAACTGAAAAGATTTTTCATCAGCAGCGATCTCTGAAGTTGCCCCTGTAGATTCAAAGACGAACTTTATCAATGCAGCTTCGAATTAAGGCGACCCACATACTCATCTGTCGAATCGATTTGAGCATTTGCAGGGTGCCCAAAAAGCTTATTGCTTGATCCGGGTCAACGGCCAGTGGAGGCTCCAATTTTTTTCAGGAACTGATATGCATTCGAAGTTTCCATTGTCGATTACCATCGAGGGGATGAATTATGGAAGCTGATTACATCGATACTCCTACGATAGGTGAAATTTTGCGAGAGGAATTTCTGGAACCACAGGGAATCACACCTTATCGATTGTCCAAGGAGCTTAAAGTCTCCACGAGCACAATTCTTGATCTCCTTCATGACAGGCGGAAGATAACCGTCGAGATGGCGCTGCGCCTTTCGACGTTTTTCGGAAACTCGCACATGTTTTGGTTGAACCTCCAGAACGAACTGGATGTCAGGGAAGCCGCAAAAAAGCTGGAAACAGTCCTCGAGACGATACAACCTTACGGCTAACCCTGCCTACGCCAGGTACAATATTTTCCTGATAATCCTGTTTTTCCTGCTCTTCTGTCCAATCTTCCGTCAACGCAGAAAGCCCGTTAATCATCGTCATTTCGCTTGCAATCATCGTCATTTGAGGTAGTATTGCTGAAAGCTTTATAAAAGTTCTGACAATGACATTGCCGGGAAGGAGCCGTCATGTACGATTTCGATACTCTTCTTAATAGAAAAGGAAGTGATTCTTATAAATGGGATGGGCTGTCCAAGGAGTACGGCGATCCAGACCTGATGCCCTTCTGGGTGGCGGACATGGATTTCAAGCCCCTGCCCGATCTGGACGAAGCACTGCGGGCGCGTACCGTGGACGCTACCTACGGCTATACCTTCGCCGGCGCCGATTATTACAGGAGCATCACGGGCTGGTATGGGCGCAGGCATGGGTTGGCGGTTTCGCCTGAGGAGATTGTCAATGTGCCCGGGGTGCTCACCGGACTCCACATGACGCTGGCGGCGCTTGCTAAGCCAGGGGATCGCATCATCATCAACACTCCGGTGTACCCGCCCTTTTTCAAGCTTGGAGAAGATGGCCGCTATACGGTGCTGCAGTCTCCGCTCAAGGAAGCAGCGGGCAGATATTACCTGGACTTTACGGACTTGGAAGAAAAAATGAAGAAGGGAGCGAGGTTCTATGTGCTCTGCAGTCCCCACAATCCATCGGGAAGGATATGGAGCCGAGAGGAGTTGCTAGAACTGGTCGCGCTCTGCCGCAGGTACGGCGTCATACTATTGTCGGATGAGATCCACGGGGATCTGGCCATGCCCGGGCAGATTCATCACCCCCTGCTTTCCTTGTCCGAGGAAGCGCGGAAAGTCTCCATCGTCGCCTCGGCGCCCAGCAAGACCTTCAACTGCGCAGGCCTAAAATCCTCCTTTCTCATCATTCCCGACGAGGAAATGAGGCGGAAGGTGCGCAGGAAAATCGAAAGCTACCATATCGACATCGACCTGTTCGGCCTGCTTGCAGCCAAGGTCGTGTTCGAAAAAGGCGATCGCTGGCTGGACGAGTTGATGCGGTATCTGCAGGATAACGCCCTCGCGATGAAGGATTTTATCCAGGCGCGGCTGCCGGGAGTGAAGGCTTATATGCCCGATGCCTCTTATCTGTTCTGGCTGGATTGCCGGGGCACGAACTTGAGCCAGGAAGAACTCGTACGAAGACTTAAAACGGAGGGCAGGTTGGCGCTGAACGACGGCGTACTGTTCGGTCCGGAGGGGACCGGCTATGTGCGCTTCAACTTCGGCACCCCTAGATCATACCTGGAAAAAGGCTTCGAGGGGCTGGAACGCGCATTGGGAACAGCGTCGATCCAGGCGTCGCCAGCGGCCGCGGGCGCATAAAACCAGGAATATCCAGGTATAAAAGGGAGGAACGGATGCCACAGAGATCCGGAGCGCAGATCAGCAAAAAGGCTTTCGTGCAATCCTTGGTCATTCTGCTGCTGCTCATGGTCGCGGCGGGGATTCTCACTCGTGTACTGCCAGCGGGCAGCTATGAGCGGATCGTCGTCGGCGGACGAGAACAGCTAGTTCCCGATTCCTTCTTTCTTACCCAGCGTCCCGATTATCCCTGGTGGCGATGGTTTACCGCGCCATTGGAAGTGCTGGGGGGGCCGGACGGGCTCACGGTAATTGTGATTCTGGTCTTTATTTTGATGGTGGGCGCGGCCTTCGCGGTGATGGATAAAAGCGGAATTCTCAAAGCGGTGCTTGCCCGGATTGTACGCCGTTTCGAGGGAAGGAAGTATATCCTCCTGGTAGCCGTGTCATTTTTCTTCATGGCAATAGGGGCTTTTTTCGGCATTTTCGAAGAGGTGGTGCCCCTCGTGCCATTGATGATCGCCCTTTCCTATTCTTTGGGCTGGGACGCCATGACGGGCTTGGGCATGTCCATCCTGGCCACCAACATGGGATTTTCCGCGGCGGTCATAAATCCATTTACTATAGGCGTGGCCCAGGGCTTGGCCGAGTTGCCGGCCTTCTCTGGGGCTGGCTATCGAATCATCATTTTTCTGGCGAATTTCGCCCTCTTGGCTGTTTTTCTCACCCGGCACGCTCGGAAAGTGGAGAAGAACCCCCTAGCCGCTCCCGCCTATAGGGAAGAGCAGGCCACGAGGGCGGCGTATGGGAATTTCACCGTGGATTCCCTAAAGCCGGAGAGTCGGGGAACCAACGCAGCCATTGGATTTCTTCTGGCCTGTATCGTCTTGATTTTTGCAGTCTTGATTGTCACCCCCTTCCTGCCCTCGATTGGAAACTACGCCCTGCCCATCGTGGGCTTGCTCTTTCTCGCTGCTGGTATCGGGGCGGGTCTCATCGCCGGCATCGGCAGGGGAGCCTGGAAGGCGGCAGGCGAGGGCTTGCTGGGCATAGCCCCCGCCATCCCGCTGATTCTGGTCGCCGCCAGCGTCAAGTTCATCATTGCCTCGGGAGGCATTCTCGACACTATCCTCCACACGGCCGCCGGCGCCTTCCATGGCGCAAATCCCTTCACCGGCGCTCTCCTGATATTTACCCTGACCTTGGGCATCGAGTTCTTCGTCTCTTCGGGCTCGGCCAAGGCCTTTCTCTTGATTCCCATACTCATTCCCTTGGCGGAGATTATCGGTTTAACCCGGCAGACCGCGGTTCTGGCCTTTGTCTTCGGCGATGGTTTTTCCAACCTGGCCTACCCCACGAGCGCGGTACTACTCATCTGCCTGGGATTCACACCGGTGAGCTACTCGAAATGGCTGCGCTGGGTCTTAAGGCTCTGGGTTTGGGTGATTCTTCTGTCCCTGGTTTTCCTGGGTATCGCCGTGCTGACCCGATACGGACCGTTTTAAGATTTAATAAGTTGACTCATTCCTGAGGCGGCTAGGGTTCCCGTGGAAAAAGCGGCCTGGAGGTTGTAGCCGCCTGTGTCGCCGTCTATGTCCAAAACTTCGCCGGCGAAGAAGAGGCCAGGTACAATGCGGGACTCCATAGTCCCCGATTTGACCTGCGCCAGATCGATACCCCCTGCGGTGACCATGGCTATCTCCAGGGAACCTAGGTGGTTCACCAGAAAAGGCTGGGCGCAGGTTAAACGGCAGAGAGCTTCTCGATTGGCTCTCGGCAGGCTTGCGGCGGTAGTTTTAAGCGGGATGTTCGCAAGTTCGCAGAAAAGCTCGGCCATGCTCTTTGTCAGACCAAGCTCGGAAAGAAGGGCGCGGACCAGACGGCGAGGCTTGGCCTGGAGTTCAGCGTCGAGACGGTTTCGGAATACGTCGAGTGTATCCGGCAAAAAATTGATCTCCAGGATGTCGCTCGGTTGGATATGGCGGGAGGAATCGAGAATGAGGGGGCCTGAGAGTCCCTCGTGGGTGATAAGGAGATCGCCGCGCTTTGTGGCGATGCGCTTGCCTTCCCGTAGGAGAGCCAGCTCGGCGTCGCGAAAAGAGAGGCCTGCCAGGGATTTGAGGGCGAAGTCGCGGATTATGACGGGGCTTAGGGCAGGGCGGGGCGGGACTATGGTATGCCCCAGGGATGCAGCGAGGGTATAACCGTCGCCGGAGCTGCCAGTTTTAGGGTAAGACAGGCCTCCCGTGGCTATAAGAACCATGGGGGCGCGGTATGATACCTCCTGTCCTTCCACGTGGATGATGAAGCCGTCGGCGCTTGAGCGGATGCTGTGGACTCGGCTGTTTGTTTCGATCTGTATAGCCAGGCGCCGCGCTTCATCCTGGAGCACTTTGAGGATGGAGGAAGCCCGGCGGTCGATAGGGAATATTTTTCCGTTTTCCTCGGTTTCGAATTCTATCCCCCTGGCGCCAAACCAAGCGAGAAGCGCCTGATTGTCAAAGTTATAGAGGGCCTGCTTTAGGAATCGAGCGGCGGATTGGGCTTTAGCGCCGCCGCCGTAGTGGTCGAGAAAGTTGTTAATCGGCCCAGCGTGCGTGAGGTTGCACTGGCCGGATCCTGAGATGAGCAACTTGCGGGCTGGTTTTTCTTTGCGCTCAAGCACGAGAATGCTGCTTTGGTCCACTGGCTCCGCGCTGGCACCATCCGTAGGGACAGACCCGGAATGGCGTATTGGATTATTAACACGCGAGGCCTCGGCAGGATTGCTTACATTTTTAGCCTGCGAGGCCTCGGTGGGTCTGCTTGCATTTTTGGCGCGGGACGTCTCGGCCAGTTGGATGGCCGCGAAGAGGCCAGCGGGGCCTGCGCCGATGATTATCGCTTGGTAGGCATGGATACTGAAGCTCATTAGAGGGATGCGGTCGGCTTGATAAGGCTGATCGTAACCGTAGTTGCTGTTTCCGCGCCCTTGAGGTTGGCTGTCATCGCTGTGATGGTGTCGTAGAACAATCTGGAAACGAATGGCGCCAGGGGCAGTTCCTCCCCGTCGCAGTATATGTGTATTTCTTTTCTCTCCTCAGCCATGGAAATCCTCCTGTGCGATTAGGTGATCGATGAAGCTGCCGACATCTTCGGGTTTGAAAGTTTTCACATTCCGGTCAATGGCAAGCTTTATCATAGTAGCGTTGCGCGCGATAAGTATATCGATGTCGGTCAACCTTCTTTTCAGCGCAGTCTCGTCGGTTTCGTCTCCGGTTGCAAGGACTCGCAGCGAACAATCCACTTCCAGGCCTTCGCAGAAAACTATGGAAGCTTCAGGACAGAGCTCGGCAATCACATCCTTATCGATCCAAGCCGGGGCTTTTCTGAGAATAAGCATGTCGTGGCCGCTCAGGTAGATGGAGGGGTCGGCTCCAGCTTGGCGGAATCGAGATGAGTCTTTTGAATCGGGCTGCAGGCTTGCTGCGTTGTGCGATTTTTTCAACGCAGCCGTTGAGATTCCCCGCCTGGCGCATTCAGCGATGGCCGCTTCTATGAGAGTAGTCTTGCCGCTGTTAGACCAGCCCAAAATCGATACAACCAATGGCTTGTTGTTTTTCATTTTCTTTTCGCCTGCATTTCGTCTCATGCTTGCGGAGCCTTCATGGACATACTGAGCGTAGATTCGGCGACAAAGCCAAAATTACGCTCTCCCTCCCGACGCTCCAGATGAGCGGCTTCGATCATGTCGCCGCGATGGAGTGAGAAAAAGCCTGCGGTTTCGGCAGCGCTATCGCCCGTCTTGGCGGAAATGGTCGCCAAACCGGTTGCTGTGCAGATGATATACCGGAGTCTGCCTGCCTTGTTGAGCATGGGTTCGGAGATTACCCGGCCTGTGAGCTGATGGTAGCGCAGATTGTCTTCTGACTCGGCTGGGGTTTTTCCCATGTCTTGGGTGGGATGAGTGGCTATCGTCCTTTGCAGCGCGAACCATGTTGCTTTTACCGAATCCCTATCCAGGCCGGCGGCCGTGGCAAGGGCGGCGATGGGTTCGTAAGGGTCCCAAGCCCAGGTGGAGTGGCAGCTCCTGCCCTCGCCGGCGGCTAGAATCGGGCAGGGGTGAGAACCAGGACAGGGAGCGAGGCAATGAAGGCTGTCTGAAAAAACCTGCAATAGCCGGTTTCGAAGGGCAAGGGCGGGACGACTGGTAGCCAGCGCCGAAGGCTCGATAACGAGAAGAATTCCGCCTTCCGAAAGCCGCTCCACCGCCTGTCCGAAAAGCCGGATTCTTTTGTCCAAGGCTTGAGGATCCTGCTTCCAGAGTTCGTTGGCACTGTGGCAGGCGATAATGAGATCGAACGGTCCTTCGGGCAGAGTGTCTACGGTCTCCAAATCCGTAACATGCGATGAGACGGCAGGAGGAGCTTTTAACGATACCCCTGGAAGGACTGGTATGGTCGTCGAGGCTAATGCGGTAGTCGCTGCCGCTGCGGCCGACTTGGTAGTCGGGATGCTTAACAAAGCTAAGGCCTGCTGTAGAGCCTCCTCGCTTCTGTCCAATAGTAAAACTCTTTCCGCTCCGTACATAACTGCCGCGGCCGAGGCAGGTCCCGGTCCGGCTCCAAGGTCGAGGATGGACTCGAAACGTCCCAGGCGGCCCCGAGCCTTAAGTTCTAGGAGAGCCAGAGAAGTCTGCATAAAAGAAACAGGCCAGTAGTAAAGAAGGTAAGCGCTTAAAAAGTCCGGGTTGGAAAAATAGGCTTCTCCAGCGAATCGCCGTTCACCGGTGAGTCCGCGTTGGAGTTGTTGCAAGGCGTGACCTGTAGTTCGGGCGGCCTCCGTCTGCTTGTGCACGTCCTCTTCCAGGAAGTGTTTCTTTCCCTTACGCCCGAAAGCAATATATAAAAGAGAAGAATAGAGTGAAGCCAGGAATGACTTTGGATTTGTCGTTTCTGACGCTTTATCCTCATACAAAGCTTGTATCATATATTTACCCTGTTTATACTCTACAGAATGTCATTAATGCCACTAGCCATGATGAATGCAATCCGCGAAAGTCCTTGGGCTCTGGAATTGATATCCCAAAGCGGGGTATCGATGCTTGAAACCTCAGGCGCCTGGGGTTTTTTAGGCAAGGAATTACGAAGAGTTTGTCCCGAAGAACCAGGTTCCTCCACGCTCGCGGCTCGATTTCCCTTTTCATGTCTTCATCCCGACGATCTGGTGCGGGTGAAGGAGTCCCTAGAAAAACTCATCTCAGGAATACTGCCGAGCTACAACGACCAGCTGCGGTTCATCCTCCCCGACGGCGCTACGCTCTGGCTCGCACTCTCCTTCTATCTTCTCAAGGGAGACGATGCTGGCGAACAAAACTTTTTTATCATCCAGGAGAACAACGTCAGCGATCTGGTGGCCGCGAGGGATGAGATCAAGGAGCGGCTTCTCGAGATAGAATCCCTCAAGTCGCTTTTAACGGCGATCAATAAAAGCCTGGATTTCAACGATACCATATCCACGATCATCGATCATCTTCACCATATGATACCGTTCGACAAGGCCAGCGTTCAGCTTCTGGACGGAGGCTGCCTCAGGATTATCGGTGGCTATGGCTATTCCGAGGAACAGCTCAAGGACCTCTGCTTTACCTTGGGTCCCCTCACCACTCCTTCGGCCCGGGCGGTCGCATCCCGCCGTCCCATTGTCTGCAACGATGTGGAAAGGGACTTTAAAGGCTTCGTCAAAGTTGACCCCGAAATCGAGATTCGGTCCTGGCTGGGCATACCCCTGGTCTTCGAAGGTAAAGCGATCGGGCTTTTCGCCCTGGACAGTGTGAAGAAGGATTTCTACACCCATCAGCATGTTCGTTTGGCCTCCAGCGTCGCTGAGCATCTTGCCTTGGCGATCATAAACGCCCGAAAACACACCTTGATAAAGGCAGAGGCCAGGACCGACAAGCTGACAGGTCTTGCTAACCGCTATGGACTCGAGACTATAGGTCAGGAGCTCTTCTCCAAGGCCACTTCGGAAGACAAGCCCCTGGGCTTGCTTATGCTCGATATCGATCATTTTAAGGTGGTTAACGATAGCTTCGGCCATAGTTACGGAGATCAGGTGCTTCGGCGAATCGCGACGGAAATTCAGCGAAACCTCAGGAGCGACGACTATCCGGTCCGCTATGGCGGCGAGGAATTCCTGATTCTATTGCCTGACACATCGACCCGAGAGGCTCTTGTGGTCGCCGAGCGGTTGAGGGAGAGCATCGCCCTTTTGACTATGGGAGACAAGCGAAAATTCCCGACGGTAAGCATCGGTATTTTTTCCGGCGTCCCCAGCTATACCGAACTGTTACACGAGTTCGTACGAAGAGCAGATCTGGCCTTATACGCTTCCAAGGAGGCGGGGCGGAACCGCTGCAGGGTTTGGACCCCCTCGCCGGAATACTTCAGCAAATGACGGCGTATAAGGCGGCCTCTCTGCTTTCGAACGAATAAAACCATCAAGGGCTATTTTTTTACTGGTAAGCATCGCGAATTATTTTATACCTCAGGCCCCAGCGGACTTTTTCTTCACGTCCTCTGCCTTTCGCGCAATCCTGTTCCAGACCGCTGACATGCCCATGGCCTTCTTTGCCAGGGAAAGGGTTTTCCTGGCTTCTTCACGCATTTTCAGGGTGCCGTCGTAGACAACTTCATCGGCAAGGCCAGACTTTGACTCGTAGAGAGCCCTCCGCTCCCGCAGGGGATCGAGGAAGTTGTTTATCGCCTTGGCGAGTTTTTCCTTTACCTCCACGTCGCCGACCTTGCCTGCCCTATAGCGGGTTTTCAGATCCTCCACCTGGGCTTTGTCGGGATTGAAAGCGTCGTGGTACTGGAATACGGGATTTCCCTCCACCGTGCCTGGGACGTCGGCGGAAACGCGCTTGGGGTCGGTATACATGGACATGACCCGCTTGGTTACTGTTTTTTCGTCATCCGAGAGGAAGATGGCGTTGTTCAGGCTCTTGGACATCTTGGCGTTGCCGTCGGTGCCTACCAGGGAGCCGAAATCCGAAACCAGGGGGTCGGGGACAGGAAAGGTTTCGCCGTAGAGATAGTTGAAGCGCCGGGCGATTTCCCGGGTTACTTCCACATGGGCGACGTTATCCTTGCCCACGGGCACCAGGTGAGCCCTGGGCAGGAGTATGTCCGCCGCCTGGAGCACGGGGTAGCCTAAGAGTCCGAAAGGCATTTCCTCGATGTGGGCGCTCTGGGCCATCTCTTTAAGACTGGGCACCCTGGAAAGCCTGGGTACGGTTATCAGGTTTTCAAAGAAGAGTGAGAGCTCGGCTACTTCCGGCACCGCCGATTGGAGGTAGATCACCGATTTAACCGGATCGATGCCGCAGGCCAGGTAATCCAAGGCTGCAGAGCGGACGTTGTCCGCCAGGAGGGCGATGTTCTCTTTTTCCGGCTTCGTCGTCAGAGTATGGAGGTCGGCGATGATGAAAAAGCATTCGTATTCGTCCTGGAGCCGGACCCTGTTGGCCAGGGAGCCAACATAGTGGCCGAGGTGAAGCTTACCCGTAGGTCTGTCGCCGGTGAGAATTCTTTTGCGTTCCATGGCTGTTCTCCGATGGAAAACAGTCTACTCCGGAAAGGCTCGGCGCTTCAACCACGGCCAGGCGCAAGGACAGACCATATGCTTCCGTCCCGGCCTGAAAATTGCCTGCGGGCTAGAAACCTGCCCAGCGCAAAGCGCTGCTTGTGAACCAGACAACTGCCCAGCGCCGTGCCTTATCAGGTCTTATAAAAGCGAAAGTAGCTCCCCATAGCCCTTGGCTTCCATATCCTCCCGGGGGACAAAATCCAGGGATGCCGAGTTGATACAGTACCGTAAGCCTGTGGGCTCAGGCCCATCGTCGAAGAGGTGTCCAAGGTGTCCACCGGATTTTTTCGACCTCACCTCTATTCTGAACATTCCGTACGACCTGTCCTCCACCAGAATGACCGCTTCCTGGTCGATGGGCTGCCAGAAACTAGGCCAGCCCGTGCCAGAATCGAACTTTGTGGAGGAGGCGAAGAGCGGCGTGCCGTCTATCTTATCGACATAGATGCCCACACGATGGTTGTCCCAGAGGGGGTTGTCAAAGGGAGGCTCGGTGGCGGCATTGACCAGGATCGAGTACTCTTCGGGACTCAGCTTGGCTTTGAGTTCCTCGCTGGGCTCTATATAGCAGACCTCGGCCGCCTGCTTTTCGGTGTAAATCATTAAAGTGTCTCCTAGGGGTGTTGTGACCGCTGTCTGCGCTCCAATCCAAAGCGGCAGGGCGATAGATATAAGCGCTGCTGCGGCGATACCCAGGTTCCGACGCGCCGCAGTCTTTTTCCGGGGCTTCTGGGAAGCTCCCTTGCCAGAGTGGTTTAACATAGTAAAAACAATATAATATGAAAAATTAATAAAACAAAACTCAGGCGGAAATCGGCATATCTTCAAGCCTTTGCATCAGGCTTGACTCTTCTGTCGAAGAGCTTGTGTGCTATACTAAAAAACATCATTAACGGGCTTGAGGCCTTTGCGTAAGGAGCGCGTACATGGAGCTTCATCCGGGCATTGCAGCGGAAAAAACAATACTCGTGGAACCGCGGTTCTCCGCGGCACACCTCGGATCGGGTAACGTGGAAGTCTATGCGACTCCCTCAATGGTGTTGCATATGGAAGAAACAGCCCTGGAAGCGGTGGACCAGCTTTTAGGTCCCGGCAAGGCCACGGTGGGCGCCTACATCGGCGTTAAGCATCTGGCTCCCACTCCTTTGGGAATGAAGGTAAGAATTCGCGCCGAGCTGGTGAAGGTCGAAGGCAGAACCCTTTCTTTTATTGTCCAGGCTTGGGATGAAGTTGAGAAAATAGGCGAAGCGGAACATACACGGGTCGTGATAGATCTGGAACGTTTCAGGGCAAGGCTCAATACGAAAAAAGAGCTAGGCGGCCAGGGGGAGCAATCATGATCAGCCTTGAAGAACTTTCTAAACTGGATGAGGCAGGAGCTATGGATCTGCTTCTAGCCTATACAACGGACATCAAGCGGCATGACAAGGATATCGAAGCCTTGGAGAAAGACCGCCAGCTCTGGGATTCCAGGGTCAAGCTCGCTGAGGGAAAGGGTCTTGCGGAGCTCGCCCAGGGAGCCAGGGACCAGCTGAGCCGAATCGAAGCATCGCTCTCGGGGATTGCCGCTGCCCGGGACGAACTCAAGCTGGATGTAGCCAGGATCAGGGAAGCCCTTCCTGCCATAAAGGCCAGGAAAAGAAGTATCGATCCCGACCTATTGCAGGCTGAGCTTTCGATGATCCTCGGCGAGGATCAGGGCATGTCCGCCGCCAAGCTGGACGATGAATTCAAGGCGTTGGAAGGAAAGGCCGAAGGCCAGGGTCCCCTGGAAAAACTAAAGCGAAAAATGGGCTTAAGCGGCTCCTCGGATTCCAAGCCTAAAAACGGCCAACCTTGATTTTTCATCGTCTTGTAGGGTGTATGTGATGAGAGTCGCTATTCTCCCCCAATATCCCCGTCCCCTTGTGTTCGCCCACCGGGGCCTTTCCTCGCTGTATCCTGAAAACAGCCTAGCCGCCTTCAGGGCTGCCAGGGAGGCGGGCATCCCCGGCATAGAGCTGGACATCCACCTGACCAGGGACCGCCGCATGGCGGTTTTCCATGACGATACGACCGAAAGAATCGTTTCCGGTATAGGCAGAGGCTTCTCCATAGAGACTTCGGACTACGCGCTTCTCGCCGGCTTGGATATAGGATCCTGGAAGGATCCGGCCTTCGCCTCCGAGCGGATACCGCTCTTGGACCATGTGCTGGAGGAATTGGGCACGCAGCTGTATTTCGACATAGAGATCAAAAGCAGGAGCGTCCAGGACTCGGGCTTGGAAGCGCTTCTCGCCGATCTGCTCAAGGATCATGGCATGAAAGGCCGCTGCATAGTCTCCTCCTTCAATCCCTTGAGCCTGCGGCGATTTAAAGCGCTTATGCCCGAAGTTCCTACGGCGATTATCTGGAGCCGGTCCGAAGAGCTTTACTGGTATCTCAGGCATGGGGAAGGACGCTGGATAGCCGGCGTCGATTTGTTGAAACCCGAGCAGGTACTGGTTAAAGGACCAAGGCTGTTGCCCCGGCTGAGGCGGCCGATGCTTCCCTGGACGGTGGATACGGTTGAAGAAGAAGCGAGGGTGCTGGCTGCCGGCGCTATTGGGATTGTATCCAACAAGCCCCAGGAGCTTTCAGGCTGGAAGCGGGCCTAAGGAACGCGTGGCTGATAAAAAAGTCCTTCCTATACCCTGGTCTCGTGTATCTGCCGGGTGAGCGGAAGCCTGCGTCCAATGCCGAAAGCCCGCCGGGACAGTTTGATGACCGGTGCTGCTTGGCGCCGCTTGTGCTCGGCCCTCGCCACCATGGCTAGTACCTTAGAGGTTAGTTCCCTGTCAAAGCCAGCTGCCGCGATAGCATCTAAAGAGGCGTTATCCTCGATATAGAGTCTGAGCATTCCATCCAAAACCTCGTAGGGCGGCAGACTGTCTTGATCCTTCTGATCCTGGCGCAGTTCGGCGCTGGGCGCCTTTTCAATGATGGGCAGGGGAATGGGCTCCGGCCTTCCTTCGGCCTTTGCCAGGGCGTTCAGATGCCTGGCCAGGTCGTAGACTTCGGTTTTGTACAGATCGCCGATGGGGGCTAGGGCTCCGCACATATCGCCGTAGAGAGTGCAGTAGCCCGCCGCCAACTCGCTCTTGTTGCCGGTGGTGAGCAGCAGCGCATTGAACTTATTGGACCAAGCCATGAGGAGGGCTCCCCGTATGCGGGCCTGGAGGTTCTCCTCGGCCAGGTCGAAGGGGCGGCCGGCGAAGGGGGTGGCTAAAAGGTCCAGATATGCTTTAAAGGGTGTTTCGATAGGCAGGCGCTCCAGCCTCATGCCGAGCCTCCGGCAAAGCTCCACCGAATCGTCGATCGAACCTTCGCTGGAAAAGCGGCTGGGCATGGCGATACATTGAACGTTCTCAGGCCCCAGCGCCTCGGCGGCCAAGACGGCTACGATAGCCGAATCGATGCCGCCCGAAAGGCCCAGGCAGGCCTTGGTAAAGCCCGACTTGCCCATGTAGCCCTGTATTCCCACGACAAGAGCTCTGTGCAGTTCTTCCATCGGTGGGTTTTTGTCGACCACGGCTCTCGTGACGCCGGATTCCCGGGCTGCCGGTTTTTCATCAGCCGGCGAGTAGGGGATGGTCTCGGCACATCCTTCGGCCTTCATGGTTTCGGAATCGAAGACCAGGAAGGACTCGTCCCAATCGCAGAAGGCCAGGGGCTTTCCCTTGGGGTTTACCACGAAGGATCTTCCATCGAAGACCAGAGAATCGTTGGATCCCACGGCGTTGCAGTACAGCACGGGAATGCCACCCTCCCTAGCCCTGCTTCTGGCAAGGCGGAGCCTTGTCTCAAGCTTGCCTTTGACGAAGGGCGAGGCCGATGGCACGACCAGAAGGTCGAGGTTCAGATCCAGCAATTCCTTTACAGGATCGACCGGGTATTTGAAGGAAGGGTTGGGAGGGGATTCCCACCAGAAATCCTCACAGATGGCAAAGCCTATTCTCCCCTTAGGATGGACATAGGCTTTTCTTGTCTTGGCCGGCTCGAAATACCTGGCCTCGTCAAAGACATCGTAGGTGGGAAGAAGGGTCTTTTCCTGGGTAAAGACGATTTTCCCGCCCGAGATCACCGACATGGCGTTGACTAGAGCCCGGCCCGAAGCGTCACGGTTTTTATCGACATACCCAACAGCCACGGCGAGCCCCGGGGGGAGCTCTTTTTGAAGAAGACGCAGGGCTTTGAGGGAGCCTTCCACGAATGCTTCCTGGTCGAGGAGATCCATGGGGGGATAGCCGCAGAGCGAAAGCTCGGGAAAGACGATAAGATCGCTTTTAGCCGAAGCGCCGTCTTGGTCGAGCGCAGCCTTCGTCATGGACACGATACGGGCTGCGTTTCCTGTAAAATCTCCGATCACGGAATCCATCTGCGCAAGGCATACGATCATTCCGGCCCCCTTATTTTATTCTTTTCCGCAATTTTCTGGACGAAAACTTCCTGCTGGTCTTAAGGCTTTCCAGGGCTATACGCTGGCCTCTGCGGCGGAAAACGAAAAGGAGGATGAAACCTGCCAGCACCATGAGGAAGCTCAATATCTGACCCATGGAAAAATTTAAGAGGGTGGTGAAGGAGTAGGTAGGAGCGCTGGGATTGCCGAGCTTGATGATGTAGCCCAGGCCGGAATCGGGCTCCCGCAGGTATTCGATAAAAAATCGGGCAGTGCCGTAGCCGATGATATAAAGACTAACAGCCTGGCCTTCGAAGCGCCGGCGCTTGCGCAGCACGAACCAGAGGAGGACCCAGAGGAGGATTCCCTCGAAGAGGGCTTCATAGAGCTGGGAGGGATGCCTGGGCAGGTTGACCATGTCGTTCATGGACGAAAGGCTTATTCCCACCTTTGCGGCAAATTCCTGCACCCAGGGTTCACGAGCTGAAAAGCGCTCGGCGTAGGGGAATACGATACCCCAGGGCAGCTCTGTGATCTTGCCCCAGAGCTCGCCGTTGATGAAATTGCCCAGCCTGCCGAAGGTGTAGCCCAGGGGCACTGACAGTGCGATGAGGTCTGCCCATTCCAGCCAGCGCTGCCTGCGCACCTTTGCCCAAGCCAGCGTGGTAACCACCAGGCCGACGAAGCCTCCGTGGAAGGACATTCCCTGGAATCCGACAAATCTTCCCGTCTGGTCGAAGGGCCAGAGAATAAACCAGGGGTGGCGCCAATAATAATCGGTCGGTTCGTAGATGAGGGTACCCGCCAGCCTGCCTCCTAATAGGATTCCGATAATCGCCCAGAGAAAGAAGTTAGCGGACAGGTCTTCGGTCCAGGACTTGTCCAGGCGCTTGGACTCCCTTCTGAAGAGGAGCCATGTCGTGCCGAAGGCGAAGACATACATGAGGCCGTACCAGCGGAATGGCAGGCCGGGGATGATCTCTGGCTTAATCCAGGAGGGGAACTCGATCATCGCTGGCATCATGGCTCCTTATTGTCGGTTTGGCTTGGGGCCTGGTGACCGTCCAGGGAAGCCGCGGACACCGAGTCCGTAGCGGTAGGCACGGCTGAACCGGCATCGCGGAATGCCGGCTTTTTTCGCCCTCCATCGGGCAGCAGAATAAAAAGGCAGAGAAGGTCGATTGCCAGGGTCCCCGCTGCGGAAATGAGCAGCTTGCTTAAACCCTGGGCATTTCGCGTCGCCAGTAAAAGCATCTGGAGATTCCCGGCCGCCGCTATAGCCGCAGCGGCGAGGAGTGCTATGGAGGAGAGGGCAAGCAGGGTGGCTAATGGTTTAAAGGCGCTGTAGCGATATTCATCGTACCAGAGAAAAAAAAGGCAGAGGGCGGGGACAATGTGAGGGAGCAGCATATATCGCAAAAAGGGAACCGAGAGCTGGGCTCCGTCGCTCAGCTGGATGCCAGATGCCAGGCCAGCCAGAAAAAAGGGCTTCGCGCAGGCTGCGACTCCAGCGGCCAGGTACCTTGCTTTTCTCATATGGACCTTAGTCTAGTGAGCCACCAGCGTTCGGGTCAATAGAGGCCGGTTCGAGACTTTGCGATTGAGGTTCCAGGAAGGCTGTCGTGTTCACTCGGCGGCCTATTTACGCTATACTCTAATAATACTGGTCTGCCCAGGCAGCCAGCCCTTTTAGTCTATGACAAGGACGTTCATGTAATGAGACTTTTTCAAAATCCACGGCGCTCCTCTGCCATGCTTTGGAGTTTTGCCGGACTCATCGCCATAGCCGTTTGTTTTCTCGCTGTCTCGGTGCCCGAGGCATCGGCGCAATCAGCCTCGCCTAACGCCGACGACGGACGCCGTTATTCCCAGCTTCTTCAGAATATCTACCAGTTTATTCTCCAGAACTATGTGGACGAGGTGGATCCAGCCCTTCTCTACGAGGGCGCCATGAAGGGCATGTTCGGCGTCCTGGGCGATCCTCATTCGATTTTCCTCGACGAACCCATGCTCTCCGACCTTATGCGGGAAACGGACGGAACCTACGCCGGGGTCGGCCTGTACATATCCAAACCCGTCCAGGAACAGGGCGCTGCGGAGGGTGAACCGGTCTACGTCGAGGTTGTTTCGCCCATCGAGGATACTCCCGCCTGGCAGGCTGGCGTTCTACCTGGGGATCTGATCATTAAAATCGACGGGCAGGACACGGCCGAACTGAGCGTGGACGAAGCCTCGGCGCGCATCCGGGGCCCCGAAGGCTCAAAAGTCACCCTGAGCTTCAGAAGAGGTCGTAGCTATGAATTCGACCTGGAGTTTACCAGGACGACGATAGAAATTCCTGCGATCAAAACAGGGATCATCGACAGGGATGGGAAGCGGATAGCCTACCTTCGCATTATCGAGTGGATGCCCCAAACCGTCGATCGCGTGAAGGAAGCCCTTGGGGAGCTCCAGAAAGCAGGTGCCGGCTACCTTATCGTGGATGTCCGCTCCAACCCCGGCGGCTTGCTGAGCTCGGTGGTGGATGTGAGTGACCTCTTCATGGATTCGGGAATAATCGTATCGACCAAGGGCAGGAATCCCCAGGAAAACTTTGAGTACACGGCCGACAAGGCCTTAGCCCTGCCCATAGAGCTTCCCATGCTGGTGTTGGTAAATCAGGGCTCCGCCTCGGCTTCTGAGATTTTCGCCGGAGCCATGAAAGATATCAGGCGAGCGCTGCTTTTGGGAGAAAAAACCTACGGAAAGGGTTCGGTTCAGCAGGTTTTCCCCCTGTCCACCACAGGCTTCAAGTTGACTATGGCACGTTACTATACGCCCTCGGGAGTCAATATCGATAAATCAGGCATAGAACCGGACATTCTTGTGCCCGACCTCAGCTTTACCGACGCTCAGCTCGAGAGTCTGGAAAAACTCTATGAGTCCGGCCTGGTTCGCCAATTCGCCGAAGACAACCCTAAGGCCACAGTCCAGGAGCGAAAAGCCAGAACAGGCGAGATACTCAAGATGGGGTTTGATCTGCCCTTTGAATTTGTGGACCGCTTGCTCAGGGACGAGTTGGACCGCACTAAGACAGCTCCGGTTTTCGACCTGGAATTCGATACCCAGCTCAATAAGGCGATCGAAACCATTCTGGGCGATAATTTCGACGAGTTGCTGCGGAACAGCAGGACTCTGAGCCAAGCGCTGGCAGCCAAGTAAAACCTTCATGAAACGGCTTCTTCTTCCAGGAGACCTCAAAGGTCTCATGCGCCATGTCCTCGACACGGAGACTTCTTTTCATATTCTGAAGGTTCTAAGGTTGCGCCGGGGGACGGTGATCGAGGCCATGGATGAAGCGGGCAACCGGTTTTCCGCTACCTTGGCAGGGGTAAAAGAGGGAAGAGCGCTTCTCGATCTGAGCTCCCTGTCTGCCGGAACAGAGGGGATTGAATCCGAGAACGCCGCGGCAGCGGCCGAGCTGCAGGCCGGAGAAAACACAGATGCAGACTTCGATCGCGCGATTTCCAGGTCCAGAGAGCCAATCGCTTTTCCCCGGATCGCCCTGGTGCAGGGGCTGCCCAAGAGCCAAAAAATGGACCTCATTGTCCGCCAGGCTGTGGAAGCCGGGGTTGAACTCATTCTGCCGCTGCAGACCAGGTACTCGGTGGTCAGGGAGCTTGGCAGGGAAGGTAGCGGAGGGGGACCTCGAAGGGAGCGGATCCTGAAAGAAGCGCTTCAGCAGTCTGGCTCCCTGGTGCGTACCAGGCTCGCCTCGACCTGTTCGGTGGAAGAGCTGGGGGCTAGACTTGCCGACGAAGGATTCCCGCCCGAAACCAGCCTCTATTTGATGTTCCACGAGCAGGACATTGCCAAGCTCAGTCTCCATGAGCGCTGCGCAGGCGCTACTGGGGCGGCGGTGATCCTCGTGGGGCCGGAGGGCGGTTTTTCACCCGAGGAAACCCAGCTTTGTATCAAGCTAGGATTCAGCTCGATCCATATCCCCGGCTCTGTTCTACGTACCGAGACGGCGGCGCTGTACGCTATCGCCGCCGTGAAGACGCTTTTGATGGAAAAAAACCTATGGACACTATCGAAATAAAAGGCGTCGATCTGGGGGGGCTGCGTCTGGACCTACCGTCGGAGCAGCAGCTCGCCGCTCTCGCCCTGGCCTGGGATGACGATGCCAATCATCAGCTTTGCTTTGTGGATACGCCGGGATTTTTCGCGGCCAAACGACCCGGCGAATACTCGTCGATGCTGCGGAGCGCCGATCTGGTGCTGAGCAAGTCCGCAGCGCTCTCCGCCCGGGCTGCCAAGGCGGCTTCGGACTGCATCGCCTCGGGCCGCAGTCTTCCGCTGCGCTCTGTTAAAATTGCTGTCCGGCGTAGGGAGTTTTTAAGCTTTTTCGGGACACCGAAGGAAAACCAAGCGCTGAATACCGTCTACAGGCCGGTGGCAGTGCTTTCAAACCTTCTCTCTACTTTGGAGGAGCGCAGCGGCTCGGTGTTTCTGATCGGGGGTAGGCAAGCGTACCTGGCAAAGGCAGAGTCTAACCTTAGGGCGACCTTTCCAGCCCTGCGCATTGTCGGCCGCAGCCCGGGCGATTTCGGAGGAAGGGAGGACCAGGTGCTTCGGGCCTTGCAGAAGGCTTCGCCCGATCTGGTTCTGCTCGGGTCCATGGTGAGAGAAAAGGAACTCTGGATACCTCGGACAATGCGCTCCACTAAATCAGGTATTTTCCTGCAGGAATCGTCGATTATCGAGACTCTAGCGGGCATAGGCCGAAAATAGACAATTGTCTACTGGTCGTGGGAGCTATATCGCTTCACTTTTTCGCGGGGCCGGCTGGATAATGGTTCATGCATTCCATCGCGTACTGGGATATGGACAGGCTGCGCATCCTCAAGGTGCTCGCAGAGCTGGAAGCTGTCTTTGAAATCCGCATGGCAGCCACCCTCGATGAGCTTCAGTCCTATGCGTCCGACAAGGCTGTGTGCGCCATCCTCATAGGCTTGCCCCTCTATCCAAACGAAGGGATAGCCAGTTTTTTCTCCCGTTTCGAAAGCATCGCCGGCCCTCCAGTTTTTGTGTTAGGCGATGCATGGAAGGAAGGGAATGGCGCGGAAGCCGCGGCCGCCAGGGGCGGGCGGGGATGCCGGATTGGTTTGGCCGATATTGGGTCGCTGCGGCGCAGGTTGGCGGCCGCGGCGACGGAGTGCACCCGCAACGCGAACCATACTCCGCTCTTTATCGGCCAAAGCCAGGGCATGCGCCAGGTAGAGAGCCTGGTTCGCCACTATGCCGAGTCCCCGCTTCCGGTTCTGATACTGGGTGAAACAGGTACAGGCAAGGAACTGGTTGCACGGGCAATCCATACCTTATCGCCCAGGAATCTAAAGACGATTGTAGCGCTCAATTGCGCAGCCATCCCAGAAAACCTCGTGGAAAGCGAACTCTTTGGGGCTGAGAAGGGAGCCTTCACCGATGCCCAGCGCCGAAGCGGAGCTTTAGCGAGAGCCTCCAAGGGCAGCTTGTTCCTGGACGAGATTGGTAGCATGGCATCGAGTGTCCAGCCAAAGTTGCTTCGCGCTCTTGAGAGCGGGGAATTCTGGAGGCTGGGCGGTGAAAAGCCAGAGCGGTCCGATTTCAGGCTTATCTGTGCCACCGGAGAAGATCTTAAAACCGCCATCCAAAAAGGTCAGTTCAGAAGAGACCTGTTCTACAGGATCTCCGATCTTCCTATCTGGATTCCTCCCTTGAGGGATAGGCTCGAAGATATTCCCGAGCTTGCGGATCATTTCTGTCTTAAAGCCTCAAAAGGTTTCTGCGAGCTGAGTCCGGCAGCCCTGGACAAGCTCATGGGTTACTCTTGGCCGGGGAATGTGCGTGAACTCAAATCGGTCATCAATAGGGCTTGCGCCATTGCGGAGCAAGGCACGCTTGGGCCGGAAAACATAATATTCATCTTTCCTGAGGTCGCCGCTTTCCTTCCGATTTCAAACCGAGTGCAAAGGCCTTGAAAAAAGTTTTATGCAGATACTCTAGCTCGGATTGCCTGATACCAGCCCTTTCGCAGAGGTCACGCAAGAAACCTCGCAGATAACTGTCATCGCTCTGCTTAAAGGCTCCCCGTTCGGCAAAGGCGCCTATTATCCCATCCACCTTTTGTTCGATGCTCCTGCGGGAAAGGATGCTCTCTTCACCCTGCTGGTCTGGGTATTTGATCATTTGGGAATCGTCATTCATACCTTTGGCTTCGATCCCGCTGGTGAAAAGCTCGTAACAGGCTATTTGCACCGCCTGTGCCACATTGAGGGAAGGAAAGCTGTCGGAGCTGGGGATGTGAACCGATAGACTGCAGAGCGCGAGTTCTTGGTCGGACAGACCGTCTCGTTCATTGCCGAAAACCAGTGCCAAGGATTTTTCACGTTTCACGAAGGGAAGATCGGGAACCGGAATGCCTGTGGCTGCCTTGGCGAAATCCCTGACCGGCAGGTTTACAGTCCTGCGCTTTGCTCCCGAGCGTCGGGTAAAGCCTGCGGACAAGGAAAAATTGTATAAAGCTTCTTTGAGGGTGGAATAGCGTTGTGCGTTTTCAAAGACATCGGCTGCGTGCACTGCCATGGTGCGGACCAGTGATTCGTCATAATCGGGGCAATCGGCCAGCAAAAGACGGGTGAGGCCCATGGTCTTCATTGCCCTGCATATCGAGCCGAGGTTGCCCGCTTCCCTTACCCTGCACAGCACCACGGCCGCATCGATGCTGCGGCCTGTCTTACCCTCGTTCATCGCAGTCAAGCCCCTTTTCGTCGTTCTTTTATTCCGGTCGCCTTGTTCCACTGGTATCCGCGTCATATAGTAGTGCCATGGTATCTAAGGAGCAAGGCCGCGGAGGCAGCAGAAAAAATCCCAATTCGCGGCGGGATTCGGTTTTTGCCGGCCGTAGGGCGCTGGTTATCGGTGGAAGCGGCGGTATCGGTCGGGCTATCTGTCTGGAATTGGCGGTCAGGGGCGCCGAGATTCTCATTCATGGCAGAAACGCTTCAAAGCTCCAAGTCCTGATCAGGGAGATCCGAGAACAGGGCGCTGAGGTCGAAGGCATTGCCCTCGACCTGGAAAAATCCGGCAGCCTCAAAGAACAAATCGATTCGATTCGTAACGCCGGCACCGGGCAGGGCGAGCATTCTGCCAGCCCCAACATAACGGAACGCGGTTTCGATATCCTCGTCTGC
The DNA here is from genome assembly GCA_002383375.1 of Spirochaetaceae bacterium UBA4077. Lineage (GTDB taxonomy): Bacteria > Spirochaetota > Spirochaetia > Treponematales > Rectinemataceae > UBA2256. Next base: position 18,017 of record DFYR01000001.1, on the reverse strand, counting down.
GCCTATGGCCCCTTCGTGCGTAAGAGCTTCGGCGCCCATCGGCCCGGGGACTGGGAAAAAACCGCGCTCCTGGATCTCGCCCTGCCCGGTGCCCTAGCCTCGGCGTTCTACCCCGACATGGAAGCCAGGGGCTTCGGGCGGATTCTTTTCCTGGGCGGGACCCGCACCGACAGTATCCATGGCTATCGATCCAACGCGGCCTATGCAGCCGCCAAGACCGGACTTGGGGTAGTGGCCAAGTCGATAGCCATGGAGGGTGCGGCGCACAACGTTGCAGCCCTCGTTGTATGCCCAGGGCTCGTAGAAACCGAATACCTCGGAGAGGAGCAAAAGTTGGCTTTACTGGCGGCCTCTCCCGACGGCAGGCTCATTCAGCCGGCTGCTGTGGCCGCTCTCGCCCTCGACCTTCTGGACTGTGATCCTTGTCCTTCCTCGGGCGCCATCGTTTCTTTGGACGCTGGATTTTCCCCCTGCGGGTTTGACAACCCCGGTGCCCGGCGATAGGATTGGTCCATGCCTTCACGCCTGATTGCCCGCGCCTCTGCATCTCCAGACAAACCCCCTTGCTTTCCTGTTTCGGAATTGGAGATCGAAGCCGTGGCCGAGCTGCCCGACGCCTTAGTCTGCCGTCCTGGGGGGAATCTCGGTGCCGAAAGGGTTGTTGCGATGAATGAGGCCATCGTGGCGGCTTTAGGCGAAAAAAGTACGGTTCTCCTTTTCGATTTGGCGCGTACAGAAGACCTGGATCCGGCAGGCGTCGGCTTTCTTGTAGCCTTGCAGAAGCTCTTGAGAGAGCGGTCGGGCGATCTGATCCTAGTCGGCATGAGGCCGAAACTGCTTCGGGTAATGGAAACCCTGGGATTCGGGGAATATTTCTCCTATTCCCTGGATCGGCGCCATGCGGTTGAGTATATTCAAGAGATGCAACGCGATATCTTTCCCATCTCTGCTCCCTGTCCGGCCTGTTCCGCGCCCCTGGGATTGCAGGGGCCTGGAAGGAGCCGTTGCCGCGCCTGCCAGGCAGTGCTGACTGTTCTGGCCGACGGTAGCCTGGAGTTGGGCTGAACGGCGGTGAAGCTTCCGGTCAGGCTTGGACACACAATACCTGCGAACCCCCGAGGAGGAGAAAATATGGAAACTTTATCCAAGGTTGAAAGCTATCTCATCGACCTGGGCATTTCGTACCAGGAGCTTTCCAAAGGCGCCTGGCTTATCGAGGACGAATCTAAAGGCATGCCGAAGATGGTTGTGAGCCACGTGGATCCCATCGTCATAGTCAGGGCTGATGTCATGTCTGTGCCCGACAAGAACAGGGAGGAGCTTTTCGCCACATTGCTCAAACTGAACGGCAACGATTTCCTCCATGGTGCCTACGCTATTGATGGAGACAATATCGTTGCGTTGGATACACTGGAATACGACACGATGGACAAAAACGAATTCAGGGCTTCGCTGGAATCCATGGCTTTCGCCTTGAGTCAGCACTATCCCCTGCTTTCGAAGTTCCTGGCCAAGAAGGAGGGCTGATATATGGGTATCTTCGACAGACTCAAGACCGTCATCTCGTCCAACATGAACGACCTCATCTCCAAGGCCGAGAATCCGGAAAAAATGCTCAATCAGATGATCATCGAGATGAACGAGCAGCTGATCGATTCCAAGAAGGCTGTCGCTATGGCTATTGCCGACGAAAAGCGCCTCGAGCGTGAAGTGACTGAGAACCGCGCCAAGGCTGACGAGTGGGAGAAAAAAGCCATGCTTGCCGTCAGGGCGGGAAGGGACGACCTGGCCAAGGAAGCCCTGCTGCGCAAGCAGGAACACGAGAGCTATGTCGGCCAGCTGGGCACCCAGTGGCAAGCCCAGAAGGAATCGGTGGAGAAGCTCAAGGAATCGCTGCGGGGTCTTCAGACGAAAATCGAAGAAGCCTCGCGCAAGAAAAATATCCTCATCGCCAGGGCCAAGAGAGCCGAAGCCCAGGAAAAGATCAACAAAACCATGTCCTCCCTGCAGGGCAGCAAGAGCGCCTTTGACACCTTCGACCGAATGGCCAAGAAAATCGACGAAATTGAAGCCCGCGCCGAAGCCCAAAAAGAACTGGAAGACGCGTCCTCAGGAGCAAGTCTCGATAAGCAATTTGCCGCCCTGGAGTCTTCCCCCGCGGCCGCCGACACGCTCTTGGAAGATTTAAAGCGCAAGATGCTCACCGAGGATGCTGGCAGCGGCGGAGCCTCCGGCAGCGCCGCTAGCGGCGCCTAAGGCGGTTCCTCAACGCCTGAGGCGGCGCTCAAGGCTGCGCCCATGGGAGTATTGCCGATCAGGGTTCTCCTCTTTTCTGGGGGAGAACCCTCGTTTTTTAATGGTATTGAACATTGCGAAAGGTTGGGTGAAAGCCCTTTTATTCAAATCGATACTGCCGATATCTTGCCTTCATTTCAGGATTTGGAATCAGGCCGCTGGCAGCTCTGTCTCCTCCCCTGCGAAGCCTATCTTTCCATTTCCGTATTTCCTCCAGGGCTGCCGGTGATAGTCTACGGCCCTTCAAGCCTCGCGCTCACCTGCCTCGAGGCGGGAGCTTCGGATTTCATGCGTCCCGGCTGGTCCTGGCTCGAACTGGAAGCTCGGCTTTTTAGATACTGGAGCCTGGAGCTGGTGGGGGATATAGCTGTCTATCGTCTATGGGGGCTTGTGTTGGTCAGGCTGAGTGCTTTTCCCGTAGGAGATGCTTCGAATCCTTTGTCGAGGGCAGAAACCGGACTTGAACTCTCCCCCAAGGAAGCCGCGGCGCTCAGACTGCTGGCGTACCGATCCGGTAAGGTGCTGCCATACTCCGCTCTGATCGCCGCCAGCGTAGGCGGCTCGAAAACAAGCCGCTCCAATCCTCGGGCTGCGGCGGCCATGATGATATCCAGGCTCAGGAAAAAACTGGCCAGTCTGGATCCTGGCCTCGCCCGTTCCCTCCGTTCAGCCTGCGGGCAGGGCTACCTGTGGATTAATATGCGAATCCATGAGAATTAGGAGTTTTCGATTCGCTCTATGTAAGCCCCCAGGGCCTTGAGCCTTTCGCTGATCCGCTCGTAGCCCCGTTCGATCTGGTAGACGTTCTGGATCGTGCTCTGGCCGTCGGCGCAGAGAGCTGCGATGACCATGGCCATGCCCGCCCTGACGTCCGGCGAGACCAGGAGGGCTCCCGAGAGTCTGGCTGGGCCGGAGACTACGGCACGGTGGGGGTCGCAGAGCACGATGCGGGCTCCCATGCCTATCAGCTTGTCTACGAAGAACATCCGGGATTCGAACATCTTCTCATGGATCAGGACGGTCCCCTCGGTCTGGGTTGCCACTACGGTCATTATCGAGGTGAGGTCAGGCGGGAAACCGGGCCAGGGAGCGTCGTCGATCTTGGGGATTTGTCCACCCAGGTCGGCCGACACCTTCATGAGCTGGTTACTGGACACAAACAGATTGTTGCCCTTGAGTTCCCAGGAAATTCCCAGCCTGTTGAAGCCTACCCGCAGGGGTGGCAGGTCTTCAGCCTTGACTCCCTCGATAGTAATCTCACCCCTGGTCACTGCCGCCAGACCGATAAAGGAGCCAATCTCCATAAAGTCGGGGCCTATGGTGTATTCGCAGCCATCCAGCTCCGGCACACCGTCGATATACAGGACGTTTGAACCTACGCCTCTGATCTTGGCGCCCATGGCGTTGAGCATGAGGCAGAGATCCTGCACGTGGGGTTCACAAGCGGCGTTTCGCAATACTGTTCTGCCTTCGGCTAGCACAGCAGCCATAATGGCGTTCTCCGTGCCGGTTACCGATGCCTCGTCCAGGAAAATAGGGGCTCCTTTGAGCTTAGGCGCTGAAAACCGCAGCACTCCTTCCATGGTTATTCTGGCCCCAAGCTCCTGGAGGGCTAAAAGGTGAGTATCGATGCGCCGCCTCCCGATCGTGTCGCCTCCGGGAGGGGGAAGGATCGCCTGCCCGAAACGGGCTAATAGCGGCCCGGCGAAGAGCAGTGATGCGCGCACCTTGCGGGACTGCTCGGCGGGCACATCCTGCCGCTCGATGCCCCTGGGGTCTATGCTCCACTCGTGGGGACCCCGTTTTTCCACCTGGGCGCCCAGATGGACCAGGACCTCGATCATAACCGCCACATCCTCGATCTCGGGGATGTTTTTCAGTACTACCGGCGCCCTGGCCAGCACGGCGGCGGCAAGGCAGGGGAGGGCAGCGTTCTTGTTTCCGGAAACTGCGACCCTTCCCTTTACCGGGTGGCCACCTTCGACGATGTATTTGTACATGGGTTCACTGTAGGATCAGTTCCGGCTTTGGTCAACCGATTTTGGTCCGAAAGGAGCGCTCTTCACGGCGTTGTGCGAGCGAGGAGAGTAGTGCGCAGCACCGCCTGCTGTACTTGTGATTCTCCGGGAGCTTCTTCATCCAGATGCAGAAACCGGGTATAGTAAATTCCGGAGGGACAGCACTCATGACGGATGAACTAATATTGCCCAAGCCCGACGATTTCCACGTCCACTTCAGGCAGGGTGAGTCGCTGCAGCGCTATGTCAGGAGTCAGGCTGCCTGGTGCGGCAGAGCCCTTGTCATGCCTAACATCCTCCCGCCCATCGCTGACGCCGTCTCGCTTAGTGACTATCGGGAGAAAATTGTCGCCTGTCTGCCTGATTCTTCGGATTTTTTCCCCCTCATGAGCTTCAAGCTTCTGACAGGGATGAGCGCCGCAACGGTAGAAGCCTGCGCCGCGGCTGGAGCGGTGGCGGGCAAGTATTATCCGGCTGGGGCGACAACCAATGCCGCCGATGGCCCTTCAAGTCCCGACTTAGTCTCTGAAGCCCTCTCGGCCATGGAATCAGCCGGAATTGTTCTTTCCATTCATGGAGAGGATCCCGATGTTCCATCGATGGAACGCGAGGTGGCCTTTCTTGCCACGGTGGAAAAAATCCTTGCCCGCTGGCCGAGGCTTCGCATTGTGCTTGAGCACCTCTCCACCAGGGAGGCGGTGGAATTTGTCGCTGCCGGACCTGAACGGCTGGCCGCCACGATCAGCGCCCACCACCTTTTGTTCACACTCGATGATATGATGGGCGGCAACCTCAATCCCCATCTTTTCTGCAAGCCGGTGATCAAAACGGCCGCCGATCGGGAAGCGCTCAGGGCGGCGGTTTTTTCAGGCTCGCCTAAGTTTTTCTTTGGAAGCGATTCGGCTCCCCATAACCGATCGGCCAAGGAAAGCGCCCATGCTCCAGGTGGCGTGTATTCATCACCCACGGCCATTCCAGCCCTGGCGGGTCTTTTTGAATCAGAAGGGGTTCTGGAAGCGTTAAAGCCTTTTATCGCCCAGAGCGGCGCCCGCTTCTATGGACTGCCGGCTCCCCGGAGCAGCCTGCGACTTCTGCGCAAATCCTGGACGGTACCGGGCGAGATAGACGGGGCAGTGCCCATGTGCGCAGGTGCAGAGCTTGCCTGGCGCCTTGCTTAGCTAAACGCTTAGCGAAGAGCCGCCCGGCCTGGATCGGCCTGATTCTGCATCGTTGCGGTCAGATCATGCCAAGGCGGCGTATCGCAGCAGCGAAGCTTCCATGAGTCTGTGCCCTGCCCGATTGGGGTGGATCCCATCGCTGCACATACACTCCCTGTAATCCTTCAGAGCCAGAAAGTCTTTTCGAATATCCAGAAGCGCACAGCCCTTTTCTTCGGCTACCTCCCTGACAGCCTTGTCGTACTCTTCGTGCCAGGTGAAAATTCTCTCCACTCCGCCCAGCCAGCGGAGAATAGCCTCGCGATCCAAACCGTTACGGGTGATCCACGCCAGGTAACGCTCCGCCACCAGGGGAGGCAGGCTCATTATGGCGGTCTTGAATCCTTTGACGCGCAGAGCGTCTATCATCTGGCCGTATACATGGTAAAAAGTATCGAGGGGAGTAAGGGGAATGTGGGTGGATTCCGGTCTTTCGGCCACTTCGTTCCAGAGGAAATCGCAGTCGTTGCCTCCGAATTCCAGAATGGCTACCCCCTGCCCTTGAGCCACGACTGTTTCGGGAGCCCTCTCTCCAGCCATGAAGCGATGGAGTATACGCAGTCCTTTTGTTATTGTGCAGCCGAACCTGGCCTTGTTGACTACGGTGATACCGAGCTTCTCGGCGGCCAGGGCAGCAAAACTTTCCCGTATAGGCACATAACTGCCCTCATCGCTCAGGATAATGCCCCTGGCGACCGAATCGCCGAAAAGATAGATATTTTCCGGGACCATTCTAGCCTCCGATATCATGTTTAATGTTTTTTAAAACATATTATATGGTAATCAATATTATATTACATGATATTCGAGATGTCAACATTTACAAAGCTACATATTGTGGTATTGATAACCATATGATATCTTTCTCTACATGGATGCGATAAACAGTGAAACCATAGGTAGCTTTTTCTCAATGCTTACTCACAAAGCCCTGGCTGAATGGGCGCAGCTACCCGATATCGGATTGTATATGGACCAGGTTATCACCTACCTGGAGCGCCAACTGGAGTTTTTCACGATGGCAAAAAGTGAAAGCTTAATTACTCCATCTATGATAAACAATTATGCAAAATCAAAGATTGTCCCCCGCACCGAAGGCAAGAAGTACGGCAAGGAACATATAGCCTTGCTCTTGACGGTTTTTACCTTGAAGAGGGTTCTATCGGTCCAGAATATGGGTTCGCTCGTGGAAAATATCGGAACTGCTTCCGAGGTTGAGGAGCTTTATGAACGATTCCGGCGCGGCATGGAATCGTCGGTGAGGGAAACAGCTTCACTGGTAGAGACCGCCCTTGCCGGGGCAACAGAAAGCGATAAGAGCATTAACAGTAAAACCCTGCATGATCTTGCCCTGGATCTGGCTGTCGACGCCAGCATCAGAAGCTACGCTGCAGAAACCCTGCTGGCATTTGCGAATCCCGAAAAGAAAACGTCGGAAAAAGAAGCTAAGGCGAAGGCGAAAAGAGAAGAGGTTGCTGCTAAAAAGGACAAAACCAAAAAGGAGCGAAGAGTTTCGGAATAAACCTCAGCGCTAGCTCCGGCTCCGGCCTTTGTCCGTGTTTCTTCCACGCCTTTTCAGCGATTCACCTCAAAGCATCACAATCTTCGATGCAGTAAGCACCGTGGCGCCATCATCGGTGATAAGCACATCGTTTTCCCACCTGATACCGCCAAGCTCGGGGTGGTAGAGCCCAGGTTCTATGGTGACAATCATCCCAGGCTCCAANNCCGGCCTGGGCAAAAATCTGCTCAGCCACGAGTGCGGGTTGCCGAGCAGCTATCCCGGGTCCGCAGGCGGCTACCGACTTTGCGTAGACCTCCCTCACCAACTCGAGCATGCGCTCCTGCCGAGGCTCCAGGGGGCCGCGGACAAAACTCATGGTTACGTCGCTGGTATAGCCGTCGATGACCACTCCGAAATCGAGAATCGACGAGCCCTTGGTGCCGAATGGACCAGCACCGTAGCTGGGGAAGGCGTGGATGCCGAAGCTGCGTGCTGGGCCTGCCGCGATGGTGTCGAAGCCGGTGCCTTCGGCTCCTGCGCGGCGGGCTTCTTTTTCGATAAAGAGGGCGATATCAGACTCTGTCGCCAGGCTGCCTGCCCGCACTCCCTCTTCTATTTCTCCGATGAGTCCATTGGTAAGCGACGAGAGCCTCCGGTAAATCTCCAGTTCACCCGCATCCTTTACCGAACGCATGGACAGCACGACCTCGTCCATCCCATCGCTCCTGCAGACTAGGTCCCACTCATCCAGGGCGGCTACATGGTCGACATAGCGCGGGTAGGGTGTTGCCGAGGGCAGTTCGATCTTGGCGCCCTTGGGGATGTCTAGTTCTTGAAGGACATGGCGAAGCGCAGTCTCCGACCTGCGGCCGAAGTCGGTGTAGGAAAAAACCTTGTCAACGTTGGCCATCTTATCAGCCATGACCCTGTCCCAGGCCACGAGGACGCTGGCACCGCTGGAATCGACCACCAGGAAGGCGTCGCTTGGATGTCCGCAAAGATAGCGGATCGAAGGACTCCTCATATGCTCGAAGTCTTCGAGGCGGACGGCGGCAATGCCTTGTTTTTGCATTTCCTTGGCTAATCTCTGTCGTCGTTCCTTGTACACATTCTCACCGATGCTCATCCCTATGCCTCCAGCCTGCATGAATCCATATTGTGCGTTGTGACTCGCTTCCTGCCGGGAACGTATCTATACCTTATTGTCGCGCAGGGTCCGATACGGCGGCAAGGGCGTCCTTAAGAATCGCCAAGCCCTGATCGATTTCGGTATCGCTGATCACCAAGGGAGGGAGCAGGCGCACCGTGTCTTCCCCAGCGGTGAGGACTAGCAGTCCCCTCTCTCTGCAGGCGCTCACAACCTCTCCCGGAGGAATGCTCAGCCCGGCGCCGATCATAAGCCCCATCCCGCGAACCTGCGTGACCAGCGGATTTTCCCAGGAGCGTATAGCCTTGCGGATTTTTTCTCCCTTGCGCTCCACCTCGGCATAGAACGATGGCTTGTGTATCTGGCCTAGCACGGCATGGGCCGCGGCTGCTGCCAGCGGATTGCCCCCAAAGGTCGTGCCGTGATCTCCGGGCTGGAGAGTGCCGGCGCAGGCTCCCCTGGCCAGAATAGCGCCTATAGGCACCCCGCCTGCCAGACCCTTGGCGAGGCTCAGCAGATCGGGCTCTAGCCCCATCTTCATGCAAGCAAGAAAGGCTCCTGTCCTGCCCACCCCGGTCTGGACTTCATCGGCGGCAAAGAGGATATCCCGCTCCCTGCAGAGCTTTTGTGCTTGCCGCAGGTAGTCTGGATCCAGGGGCAGCACCCCTCCTTCTCCCTGGATTGGCTCGAAAAGAAAGGCGCAGGTCTTGTCGTCCAAGGCCTTGTCCAGGGCGGTTATATCGTTGGCCGGCACGTAGCTGAAGCCTGGTGTGAAGGGTCCAAAGAATTTATGGAACTTGTCCTGCCCGGTAGCGGTAACCATGGTGATGGTCCTTCCGTGGAAGGAGTGTATAAGGGTGACCACCTTGTTTTTATCGGGATGTTTATCCGAACCATATTTTCGGGCGATCTTGACCAGGCCTTCGTTGGCCTCGGCCCCGGAGTTGCAGAAGAAGGCGCTATCGAATCCGGCGGCCTCGCAGAGCTCTTCGGTCAGCCTGACGGAAATATCGGTGAGAAAGTAATTGGAGCAGTGTATGAGCTTCGCGGCCTGGTCGGCTATCGCCTTGACCAGGGCGGGATTCCCGTGGCCTAGAGAGTTGACTCCGATGCCTGCGGTAAAATCGATATATTCCTTGCCGCTCTTGTCCCAGAGGGTGGCGCCCCTTCCTTTTTCCAGGATAAGGCCTGTCCTCTTGTAGGTATTCATAAATCTATCGTTCATACAATCATTGTCCCCTTGCCCCGGTCGCTGAAAATCTCAATAAGCAGCGAGTGAGGCGATCTGCCGTCCAGAATATGGGTGCTCACGACACCCAGGTTCAGAGCCTGCACGCAACACTCGACTTTAGGAATCATGCCGCCCGAAACCAAGCCCTTCTTTATGATGCCGGGAACATCCTCCCGTTTAATTTCCGATATGAGCGTAGCCACATCTGAAACGTCCTTCAATATACCCGGGACATCGGTAAGGAGAATGAGTTTCTCTGCGCCCAGGGCTCCGGCCAACTCGGCTGCGGCCGTGTCCGCGTTTATATTGTAGTAGCCTGATTCGTCGTCCTCGCGCAGTCCTATGGTGGATACGACGGGAATGAATCCCGAATCCAGGGCTTGCTTCACCACCTGGGGTCGGACGGAGCATATCTCTCCCACCATGCCCAGATCCTTGCCGTCTTTCTGCAGACGGATGGCCGAGAAAAGACCCCCATCGCCGCCGCAGAGCCCCAGGGCAAGCCCTCCCTGGCGCTGGATGTGGGCGACCAGGTCCTTATTCACCTTGCCCGCCAGAACCATCTGCACTACTTCTATGGTCTCGTCATCGGTGTAGCGCAGCCCATCTACGAAGACCCTTTCTTTGCCCAGCTTTTTAAGCATCCGGTCTATCTCGGGACCTCCTCCGTGGACGAGAACGGGCTTGATGCCCACCTGCTGCATGAGTATCAGGTCCTGGAGGACCGCGGCGCGTACTCCTTCGTTGATCATGGCTGCGCCGCCGTACTTGACCACCAGGATCTTGCTGGCGAATTTCTTGATATAGGGCATAGCCTGGAGCAGGATATCGGCCCGGATATTGTCGTTTATCATATTTTCATTCTCCTTCGGGGCGCAGGCGCCCCATGAGGCGCGGCCGTCAGGTCCGGTAATCGCCGTTTATTCTCACGTACTCGTAGGTGAGGTCGCAGCCCCAGGCGGTGGCCTGGGCTTCGCCCTCATGAAGGGTCACGTAGATTGTCACTTCCTGGTAGCTTAGAATTTTCTTTGCCTTCTCCTCGTTAAAGGGCAGGGGAACTCCGTTCTTGCAGACTTCGATGTAGCCCGAGGCACTCTCGAACGCCACATCCACCTTGGCTGGATCGAAGTCCTTTCTGGTATAGCCCAGGGCGCAGAGTATCCTTCCCCAGTTGGCATCGGCGCCGAAGACCGCGGTCTTCACCAGGCTCGAACAGATGACGCCCTTGGCCAATTCCACGGCCTTCGCCTCGTCGGAAGCACCTTCCACGGTGCATTCGATTAGCTTTGTCGCTCCCTCACCATCCTTGGCTATCATGCGGGCCATCTGGGTATTCAGCCAGGTGAGGGCTTCGTAGAAGGTTCTGAAATCAGGGCCTTCAGCCTCGATAACCCCGTTGCCCGCCATGCCATTGGCCAGCACCACAACCATGTCGTTGGTGGATGTGTCCCCGTCCACGCTCACCCTGTTGTAGGTTTTTTCCACCGAGGCAGATAAGGCTTTTTGGAGCATGACCGGGCTGATGGCGCAGTCGGTGGTGATGAAGGAAAGCATGGTCGCCATGTTGGGATGGATCATCCCCGATCCCTTGGCCATGGCTCCGATGGTAACCATGGTGCCGCCCAGTTCGAACTGGACCGCCGCTTCTTTTTTTACCGTGTCGGTGGTCATTATGGCTTCCCGGGCGTCTATGTTACCGGTCCGGGAAAGGCCGGCCACCAGCTGTTCCATGCCGGCCTCGATCTTGCCCACGTCCAGCTGCTGCCCGATAACCCCAGTCGAGGCGACAACGACATCGTAGGCTGGAATCTTCATCCACTGGGAAACCAGGGCGGCCATGCGCCGGGCGGCCGCGATGCCTGCCTCGCCCGTACAGGTGTTGGCATTGCCGGCATTGACGATTATCGCCTGGGCCTTGCCGTCGGCGAGATGCTCGCTTGTCACTACCAGGGGCTGTCCCTTCACCTTGTTGGTTGTATAGACCGCCGCGGCGCTGCAGGATTTTTCAGACCATATCAAGGCAAGATCTTTCTTTTCCCGGTTTTTCCGTATTCCCACATGGGTGCCCGAAGCGGTAAAGCCCTTGGCAGCGGTTACTCCTCCGCGAATCTGTACCATTTAGGTTCCTCCCTTGAGGCGCCGCTTGAAAAGCGCCCCAGGATTGTTAGATCCCGGCCTAGAAAGCCGGGGGAAGCATGGCGAGTCCCTCGGTTTCTTCGATGCCGAGGGCGAGGTTCATGTTCTGCACAGCCTGACCGGCTGCGCCCTTTACCATATTGTCGATCGTAGAAACAATAATACCAGTCTTTCCGTTGGAAGAAAGATGAAGCGAAATGTCGCAGAAATTGGACAACCGCACATTTCTGTTGGAAGCCGTGGATCCGAGGGGCAGAATCCGCACGAAGTATTCACGCTCATAGAACGAAGTATAGAGATCGTGCAAATCCTTTACAGCAAGGGCTTTTGTCAGCTTGAAATAGATCGTACTGACGATACCCCTGTTCATTGGCGCCAGATGGGGGGTAAAAACCGAGGAAACGGCTTTTCCCGCCATCTTCGAGAGATAGCGATCAATCTCGGGCTGGTGCCTATGGGCTCCCACCTTGTAGGGCGAAATCGAGTCCGCGCATTCAGGGTAGTGGGTGCTCTGGCCGGGTTCCCTGCCTGCACCGGTCACCCCCGAGGCCGAATCTATGATGATGCTTTCGGTATCCGCCAGGCCTTCGGCCAGGACAGGATACAGTCCCAGTTCTGCCGAGGTTGGATAGCAGCCTGGGTTGGCGATGAGTCGAGCCTTCTTGATCGCGGCGCGATTGAACTCCGGCAGTCCGTACACCGCCTGGGCGTAGAGTTCGGGATCACCGTAGGACTTGCCGTACCAGGTCGAATACGTTGTCTGGTCCTCGCCGAAGCGGAAGTCGGCGGAGATGTCGATAAATAGACCTCCCTTTGCCAGGCATTTTTTGGCCGCCGCCTCTGCGTGTCCATGGGGGAGGCAGGAAAAGACAATCGAAGACCTTTCGATCACTGCATCCGCCGATTCCAGGCGCAAATCCAATTTTTCCTTCGGTGTTGCTGCGAAGGATGGATAGATGGATTCTAGTTTTTTACCTTCGAAACTAACCGACGATAGCTGTAGGCGCTTTGGTTCTGGATGGCCCAACAAAATTCGGACAAGCTCGGCGCCTGCATATCCCGAAGCTCCGAGAATTCCAATATTCAACATTGCTATACCTCCTGGAACGACAGAGTGGCCGCACGTAATCGCAGCCTATCACTGCCAAGCATCTGAAGTCTTCGCTCAGGCGAAGACGCTGTTAATGTTAGGAAATGGTGGATTGTGGCGGTCTGCGCCTTATCTACGAACGCGGAGGAGGACTAGGCTTAGTCGTTCCGTTGCCCGGAGGTTTTGAGCGGTGGGAAGGCAGTATGGAAACGAGGATCTCATGGGCTCCTCCCAGGGTGGAATAGGACAATAAAAGTACAAACAAGCCTGACTGTCAACGGGTTGAAGTGTATAAATATGCAAATAATTTCATCACAAGGTCTGCTCAACACTTTTGGGCCTCCGGTCAGGGCAAATTTTTCGCATAGCCGTTCTGACATGCTGCAGTATGGAAATTTTGCTTGCGGTGTTTAGCTCTGCGACGTATACTCTAATGGTCCCTTTACAGCGCAGAACTCGGCAGGAGGTTATATGGGGCTCGGTTTATACATGGGTGCCGGAATCGCAGCAGCGGTGCTAGCATTAATCTATTCCATAGGTAAAGCCCGTTCCATCGCATCGATGAAGGTGGAATCCTCTCACCTGGTGCAAATTTCTGGATATATCGCCGAGGGCGCCAGGGCTTTCCTGTCCAGGGAATACAGGGTCATTGCCTATATTGCACCGGTGATCATACTCCTTTTAGCGGTATTCAACACCGGATTCCTGCGGCTTCAGGCAGCCGCTTTCACTTTGGGAGCGCTCTGCTCCGCCCTCGCCGGCTGGTTCGGCATGTCTGTTGCCACTAAGGCTAACGCCCGGACCGCCCAGGCGGCCACCAAGGGCATGGGACCGGCGCTTGCCGTGGCCTTTTCCGGCGGCTCTGTCATGGGTATGACCGTCGTAGGCCTTGCCTTGCTCGGCATTTCGATCGTCCTCGCATTCATGAGCATTATCGCAGGCAGCGATGTCCAGTCCCTGGCCAAAGCAGCCTTCCCAGTTCTCTCAGGCTTCTCCCTAGGTGCTTCCACCATAGCGCTTTTTGCTAGAGTGGGTGGCGGCATATATACTAAGGCCGCCGATGTGGGAGCCGACCTGGTCGGCAAGGTAGAAGCAGGCATTCCCGAAGACGATCACAGAAATCCCGCTGTTATCGCCGACAATGTGGGCGATAACGTAGGGGATGTCGCTGGCATGGGAGCCGACCTCTTCGAATCCTACGCCGGATCCATAATCGGCTGTGCTGTTCTGGGAATCGGAATAGCCGCCAGCGCCGAAATGAGAATCCGCCTGGCTTTTTTCCCCCTTTTCGCTGCGGCGGTAGGTGTTATCGCCTCTCTCCTGGGTACCCTTTTTGTAAGAACCAAGCCAGGTGCCTCCCCCCAGAAGGCGCTGAACGCTGGGACCTTCGGCGCCGCAGTACTTGCGATCGCTCTTATCTTTCCCAGTGCTTATTTTGTTCTCGGTAAAAATCGCTTCGGTGGCGTTGACGGAGGAGCCTTCAGCTGGCTCGGTGTCGCATTTTCTTCTGTAGTCGGGCTTGTCGCGGGAACCCTTATCGGAGTTATAACCGAATTTTTTACCGGCACGGATACTCCCCCAGTAAGACGCATCGTCAAAGCCTGCAACACAGGCTCAGCAACTACCATAATCTCCGGTCTGGGCGTCGGTATGATGTCCACCCTTCCTCCCATTCTCATCATCGGCGGGGCTATCGCCGGCAGCTATGCACTGTCGGGACTCTACGGCATCGGCATGGCAGGCCTGGGTATGCTTCTCACCTTAGGAATACAGCTTTCGGTGGATGCCTACGGGCCAATTGCGGACAATGCCGGAGGCTTGGCTGTCATGGCCGAGCTTCCGCCCGAGACAAGGGATATAACCGATTCCCTGGATGCGGTCGGCAATACGACCGCCGCCATAGGCAAGGGTTTTGCCATCGGCTCCGCGGCTCTCACAGCCTTGACCCTTTTTGTTGCCTTCGTGGAAGCAGCTGGAATCGATCCCTCGTTGATCACGGTCACCAATCCGCCGGTTTTGATTGGTATCTTCATTGGAGGGATGATTCCCTTCCTCTTCTCTGCCATAGCGATGGATTCCATCGGCTCCGCAGCATTTGTCATGATCGAAGAAGTGCGCCGCCAGTTCCATGAATCCCCCGGAATCCTCAAGGGTACCGAAGTCCCCGATTACCGACGCTGTGTCGATATCTCAACTAAATCGGCGTTGAAAAGCATGATCATCCCCGGTGTCCTAGCGATTCTCGCCCCAGTCGCCGCAGGCTTCCTGGGAGGCCCAGGCGTCCTAGCCGGGCTATTGGTAGGATCCACCGTGACCGGTGTTCTGCTTGCAATTTTCATGTCCAACTCAGGCGGCGCCTGGGACAACGCCAAGAAATTCATAGAGTCGAGAAAGACCGAAGGTAAAGGTTCAGCGGCCCACAGGGCAGCGGTAGTCGGCGATACTGTAGGCGATCCGTTCAAGGATACCGCCGGTCCCTCGCTCAACATCCTTATCAAGCTTATGGCAATCATAGCGCTGGTAATAGCGCCGCTTCTCCGCTCTACCTGGAGGTAACCATGAGGGACGAACGACATCTCTATCTTATACTGCATCCCAATCATTCTCTTATCGCGTCCCAGCTCGGACCCGAACAATTCCTGCGCCATTATGTGCAGGGATCCACCCGCTACTTCGAAGGAAGGCTGATTTTCATCGAAGTCGATCCCGACTTCAGGCACGAATACTTCAATATAGACAAGGCCTATTCAGAGCTTATCCCCCACGAGGACGGCAGACCCAAGGCGACAAAGTTCATCAAGAGCTATAGAACCCTGGAACATATGGATTTCGCCGCTCTGGGAAAGCTCTACCTAGGCAATTCCGTCGGCGATTACGTCGAACTTGAAAGCGCCGAATACGATCCTCACAAGGATCACGAAGAATTCCGGATCATGCTGGAGATAAATCCGGTTAAATTCATCGTGTTGACTAGGTATAACTTCAGAGACTTCGGCAGCTACATCGCCGATCCCGCGAACTCAAAGGGAGCTCCGAAAAGTTTTTTTTCGGAGCTGGAATTCTCCACCGAGGAGTTCTTAAAGGAGTTCGAGGAAAATCCCCTGATACGCTGCTATGTGCCGGGCATCCATCCCGCCAGACTCAGAAATGCCATTTTAGAGGTCAAGCAAACACCGGGCAAACAGGTAAAAGGGATATCCCTCGACTGTCCGGTGGACCGCATTTCCTACAAGCACCTGCGGGACGGTTTCATGTTCGCAAGCCCAGCGGGATGCAAATACTACCCTCTATTAAAACTAGACGAAGTTGAACGGCGGTTCTACCGATATTGGAAGACGATGTAAGCTTTTCGAGGATTTTGTAAATCCTATACGGTCTTGCTTTAGGCAGTGAGGATTTTTGTGAATGCGGCGCATCAAGACCGGCGGAAGCGGTCTTGATGCGCCGCCTCTTTCTCGCTATCGTTCCAATTCCACATGTCACGAAGCTATATGGACAGGGAGCAGCCCATAACCGCTCTCGCTACTGCGCCAGGGCGCTCAGCCCTCGCAGTTATCCGCTGTTCAGGCCCTAAAACAATTGAACTCTGCGCACAATGTTTTTCTTCAGGCGAAGCTCTCGTTTCCGCTCCCGGCTACAGCATGGTCCATGGCTGGCTCAAGGATCCTCGCAATGGCGAGAACATCGACGAAGTGCTCGCGGCGGTTTTCAGGACTCCCCGCTCCTTTACCGGCGAAGACTCGGTGGAGTTTTACTGCCACGGCTCCAGCGCCGTTGTCGCCCGCGCCCTCGCCGTCCTGGAACAGCAGGGTTTTTCCCCGGCTTTGCCCGGTGAGTTCAGTTTCAGGGCTTTCATCAACGGCAAGACCGATCTAGTCAAGGCCGAAGCGATCAACGAGCTGGCCGGCGCCAATTGCGAGGCAGCACGGCGGGACGCCCTGGACAGACTCAGCGGAACGCTTTCCAAAGCTTACAAGGACCTGCGGGACGAATTACTGAACCTTTTAGCTGAATTAGACGCCAGGCTGGATTATCCGGCAGACGAGGTAGGGGGGGAGGGGCTCGAAGCCGAAAGCGGTCTCCTCGCCCGACTTGAAAGCTGCCAGGACAGAGTGAGGAGCCTTAGCCAAGGCTATAGTGCAGGGAAATTGAGGCAGGAAGGTGCTCTTGTCGTCGTAGCGGGCCGTCCCAATGCGGGCAAGTCCAGTCTCTTTAATCTTATAGTGAGAGAAGAACGGGCTATCGTCAGCCCGGAACCGGGTACCACTAGAGACTGGCTCGAGGTCTGGGTGGAGCTTTCAGGCTATGCCCTGCGCCTGGTGGATACCGCCGGTTTACGGCAAGCTCTCGGGGAAATCGAAGCCGAAGGAGTCAGGCGCAGCCTGGATCTCAGCGCCCGGGCG
Organism: Spirochaetaceae bacterium UBA4077; assembly: GCA_002383375.1. Lineage (GTDB taxonomy): Bacteria > Spirochaetota > Spirochaetia > Treponematales > Rectinemataceae > UBA2256. The sequence goes on along the minus strand of DFYR01000001.1, from coordinate 976 downwards.
GATATTGTCCTGTACATGGTGGACGGGAGAAAAGGGCTGTCCAAAGAGGACGAAGCATACCTCGAGCGCTATTCCTATGCGATTAAGCTGTGGAATAAAATAGACCTGGAGGAGTGCCCCGAACCGCCAGCCGGTTGGCTGGGCTTAAGCGCAAAAAAAGGCGCTGGATTGCCAGAGCTCGAAGCGGCAGTCCTAGGCAGGCTTGCCATGCTCTCGGGCGGCGGCGCTGCCTCTCAAAAGGAAACCCTTCGCCTCGCGAACGCCCGCCAGAAAACTCTCCTGGACCACTGCCTCACCGCTCTGGACTCAGCCCAAAGCGCCGCCGCCCGCGGCCTTCCCCTGGACGCTCTGGCCTTGGACATTCGCGAAGCAGCCGACTACCTGGGCCAGATCAGCGGCGAGATCACCAGCGAAGAAGTCTTCGACCGCATTTTCGGCACCTTCTGCCTGGGAAAGTGAGGAACCATGGGTGATTACGAAGCCATTGTGATCGGCGGAGGTCATGCAGGGATCGAAGCCGCTCTGGCCTTATCCCGCCTGGGTGCAAAAAGCCTATTAATAACCCAAAATCCGGACACGATTGGAAAAATGTCTTGCAATCCCGCCATAGGCGGCCTAGCCAAGGGCAACCTGGTCCGGGAGATCGACGCCCTGGGTGGCCAGATGGGTATCCTCGCCGACGCTTCCAGCCTCCAGCTTCGCATGCTTAACCAGTCCAGGGGGGCCGCCGTCCAGGCGCCCAGGGCCCAATCCGACAAGGCCCTTTACTCGGAGCTGGCCCGCGCAAGCCTGGAGGGGCAGTCCAATCTCTCCATCCTGATGGATACCGTGGTAGACCTCATTCCCTCCCAGGACGACCGCCGTATCGAGGGGGTCCGCACCGAGCGGGGGGCCTCTATCGGTGCAAAGGTCGTGGTTCTTACCACCGGAACCTTCATGGAAGCCAAGCTCTTTATAGGGCAGTGGAGCGGTTCGG
>DFYR01000047.1 GCA_002383375.1 Spirochaetaceae bacterium UBA4077 | reverse complement strand
TCATCCCCGTGCCCGACTCTTCCATCTCCGCGGCTATCGGCTACTCCGAAGCCTCCGGCATACCCTACGGCGAAGCGTTCGTGAAAAACCGCTACATCGGCAGAACCTTCATCGAACCCTCCAATTTCCTGCGCAAGCGGGGCGTTTCACTCAAGTTCAACGTGCTGACCGATTCGGTGAGAGAAAAACGGATCGTCGTCATCGACGATTCCATCGTTCGGGGCAATACCATTCGGCCTTTGGTGGCACTGCTCAAAAACGCCGGCGCCAGGGAAGTCCACGTCCGCGTCTCCAGCCCCCCGGTGCGATTCCCCTGCATGATGGGTGTCGACATGGGAGAGCGGAAGGACCTGATCGCCAATATTCTGCCCCTGAAAGAATTGGCCAAGTGGAGCGGCGCCGATTCCCTGGCCTATCTTTCCCTGGAAGCGGCCGGACAAGCCGTGGGCTCCTTAAGCAGGTACTGCACCGCCTGTTTCTCGGGCGAGTATCCCTTCGAGGTGGATTTCTCGGAGGCCAAGGACCGTTTTGAGTTTTAACTGAAAGGATGGGAATATGAACCTGCTTGTTGTCGGATCGGGAGCCAGGGAACATGCCCTGGCTTGGAAGCTGTCCGGTTCAAGTCTCACCGGTCGTCTCTATTGTGCCCCGGGTAATGCCGGCACCGCTCGCCTTGGCACCAATCTGAAATTCCATGTCGACGACATCCCCGGCATTCTAAAGGCCGTCCTCGACTACGACATCGACTTGGTCGTCGTTGGACCAGAGCTTCCCCTTTCTTTGGGTCTCGCCGACCGGCTTCAGGAACTCCGTCCGGTGAAGCCGCCGCTCTGTTTCGGGCCTTGCGCCGCCGCGGCGCGGATAGAATCCTCCAAAAGCTTCGCCAAAGCCTTCATGCGGCGGCAGGGCATACCCACCGCCGACTTCAGAGTCTTTAACGATGTTGATGATGCATTGCGCTTTATCCAATCTTCACCCTGGCCCTTTGTCATCAAGGCGACAGGCCTGGCTTCGGGCAAAGGCGTCTTTCTTCCCGACAGTCCCGGGGAGGCAAGGGCTATCCTCGAATCCCTGATGAAGGGTAAAAGCCTGGGCGATGCGGGCAGCGAGGTGGTCATAGAGGAAAGGCTCGAAGGGGAAGAACTATCTCTCCTGGGCTTCTGCGACGGCAGAAATGTTCAAGTTATGCCGCCATCCCAGGACCACAAACGCCTTCTGGAAAACGATGAGGGACCCAATACAGGGGGCATGGGCGCCATCGCCTGCGCCGGCCCCGAGGCCTTGGCCATGGCTAGGTCCCTGGCCGAAACCTTCCTCCTCAGCGCTTGCAGGGGGCTTGCCGCTGAAGGCTCGCCCTTCGTGGGAATCCTTTATGCAGGTCTCATCATGACCAAGGACGGACCCAAAGCTTTGGAATACAACTGCCGTTTCGGCGATCCCGAAACCCAGGCGCTGCTTCCCCTCCTGGAATCCGATCTTGGTGAAATCATGGTGGCTTGCGCCCGGGGAAGGCTGGATGAATATCCTGTCCGCTGGAAGAATAGCACCTGTGCTACCCTAGTCATGGCTTCAGAGGGCTATGCGGTGAGCGCTGAATCCGACAAAGCCCGGCCCCTGGTCGATTTCGGAAGCTCGGACGACAGCTTCGTCTTCCATGGCGCCACCAGGATTTCCAGTTCCGGCGACGTCGAGGTAGCCGGCGGACGGCTTCTCTCCGTCTCGGCCTGGGCCGATACACTCCCGGCCGCCCTTCGGGCGGCCTACTCCCGCCTTGCCCCCNNGGATATCGGCAAGGGCAGAAGCCTCGTCGCCGGCTTCGACAGCTCCGGCCTCTCTGCAGTTCCAAGCCACCAGGACGAAACAGCCTTAGTCGGTGCAGCGGCCGGAAGTACCAAACACGAAGCCAGCGCCTGCGGCAAATCCGCTGGCAGCTACGCCGCCGCGGGCGTAGACATCCAGGCGGGTGAAAAGGCCGTGGAGCTCATGGCCGCCGCGGTGCGCTCTACCTACGGACCCGAAGTCCTGGCGGGCATCGGCTCCTTCGGCGGCATGTACGATGCCTCTGACCTCGCTGGCATGAAGGAGCCTGTCCTTGTCGCCTCCACCGACGGCGTGGGCACCAAGGTAAAGCTCGCCGCGCGGTTCGACAGCTTTTCCACCATAGGCATGGATATAGTCAATCACTGCGTGGACGATATCTTGGTCCAGGGCGCCAAGCCCCTCTTTTTCCTGGATTACATAGCGTCGCCGAAGCTCGACCCCTCCATGGTAGCCGCGGCAGTCGCGGGCATGGCCGAAGCGTGCAGAAATTCCGGCTGCGCCCTCATCGGGGGCGAGACCGCCGAGATGCCCGGAGTGTACCTGCCCGGTGAGTTCGACCTGGCAGGGGCTATCGTCGGTGTTGTGGAGAAGGGCCTGAGACTTCCGGCTCCGGGAATCAAGGCCGGGGATCTCCTTGTGGGCTTTTCCTCCAGCGGGCTCCATACCAATGGATTCTCCCTGGCCCGCAGCGTCTTTTCCGACGAGGACTACCCGAGCTTTTCAGACATGCTCGGCAAGCCCCTGCACAAGGCGCTCCTGGAACCCCACCGTTCCTACCTTCCTCTTCTCTATCCCCTGCTGGAGAAAAAGCCGGGCTTAATAAAAGCCCTGGCCCACATAACCGGCGGCGGATTCGAAGGCAACATACCCAGGGTACTGCCAGGCGATCTCCGTGCTGTCATACATGCCGATTCCTGGCCGGTACCCCCGCTTTTCAGACTCATCATGGAAAAGGGGAGGGTAGACCCTACGGAGATGTATCGGGTCTTCAACATGGGCATCGGCATGGTCGCCGTGATCGCGCCGGAAAGCTACGAGCTTTTCGTCAGCTTCGTGAGCGAAAAAGTCTATCTCATCGGCGAACTCGTCCCGGGAAGAGGCAATGCCGTCATCGAAGGGCTTCCCCGCGGAACTCGAGGAACTCCTGGAACTCTAAAAGTCCCGTCGAAGGCAGGAAAGACTCGATGAATCCCCAGGGTCCTGTACCGCCGCAGATCCTGCGCGGAAGTTCCGATCCCCAAGAGCTCGGTTCGGGAAAAGCCCGGTTCGTCATTCTCGTATCCGGAAGGGGAAGCAATCTCCAAGCCTTCCTGGACGCTTCGCTGAGCGGAAGCCTGGACGCCCAGGCGGTCTTGGTAGTCTCTTCCGAAACCGGAGCGCCCGCTCTGGAAAAAGCCAGAAAAGCCGGTGTGCCCGCCCAGGCCTTTCCCTACCGCCGGGAGTCCGGCCTGGACCAGAAAGCTTCGCGCCGGCTTTACGACGCCCGTCTGGCCGATCTTATCGAGCCCTGGAAGCCCGACTTTATCCTCCTACTAGGATGGATGCGCATCCTGAGCAGCGCCTTTATCGGGCGATTCCCCGGTCGGATCTACAATCTGCACCCGGCGCTGCCCGGCTGCTTTCCCGGCACCGATTCCATCCAGCGGGCTTGGGAAGCCTGGAAGCGGGGAGAAATAGACCACAGCGGGGCAATGCTGCACCTGGTTCCCGACGAGGGAGTCGATACGGGGCCGGTGCTGGAATCGGAGGCACTAAGCTTTTCTCCTGGACAATGCCTGGAGGATTTCGAGGCTGAAATGCACAGATTGGAACACCGTCTGGTGCTTCGGGCAGTCGCAAAGCTTGCCGCCGATCTCTATAAGACTGAAAACGATACACAAGGAGGCTGATACGATGCCTACAGCGATTCTATCCGTCTACGACAAGACTGGCTTGGTCGAATTCGCTACAGGACTCTCACGACTGGGCTGGAGCTTCCTCGCCTCCGGCGGCACTGCAAAGGCACTCAAAGCAGCCGGTATCCAGGCAGTGGAGATCGCCGACTATACCGGAGCCCGGGAAATTCTGGGCGGGAGGGTCAAGACGCTCCACCCGGCCATTCACGGAGGCATCCTAGCCAGGTCGAACGGCGTTGATCTGGCCGAAATAGCGGCCTTGGGCTACAAGGCGGTGGACATGGTGGTCGTGGACCTCTATCCCTTCGAAAAGACCATAGCCGATCCCTCCAGCACGCGACAGGATATAATCGAAAAAATCGATATAGGCGGCGTTGCACTGCTGAGGGCGGCCGCAAAAAACCACGAAAGGGTCGCGGTGCTCAGTTCGACCGAACAATATTCCCATGTTCTGTCCGAACTCGAAAGTTCGAAAAGCCTCTCCTTCGCCACCCTGCGACAGCTAGCCGGGCAGGCCTTCGCCCGTACCGCAGCCTACGACGCGGCTATAGCCTCCTGGTTCGCCGCCGAAACAATTGCTGCTGAAGATGTCGCTGCTGTCGCTGGCGCCGTCTCCCATCCTGAGATCCTGTCCTTTTCCGGCTGGAAGGTGCAGGAGCTCCGCTACGGCGAGAATCCCCATCAGAAGGCAGCGCTCTATTCCGCTGCCCCCGGGGGGTCCCCCATGGCAGGCAGGCTTCTGCAGGGCAAGGAACTATCGTACAACAACATTCTCGACTTGGACGCCGCCTGGCATGCGGTAAACCGCTTTAAAAATCCTGCGGCGGTGGTGGTTAAACACCTTACCCCCTGCGGTATCGCCGAAGCGCGGGAGGGTACGGGCGATTCTCTCGCCCAGGCTCTCGCCAGGGCTATAGCCTGCGATCCTGTATCAGCCTTCGGTGGCATCATCGCCGTAAACCGACCTTTCGACGAGGACTGCATGAAAACCCTGGGCGAACTCTTCGCCGAATGCATCGCCGCCCCCGGCTTCAGTCCTGAGGCAGAGGCGATGCTGGCAAAAAAGAAAAACCTCAGGGTCTTGATTCCTGGTCACGAGAAGCCGAGTTTCGAGATCCGCAGCGTACTCGGCGGCTTCCTGCGCCAGAATATCGATTTTGGCGATCCTCCGAGGTCGGCATGGAAGGTTGTTTCTGCCCGGGCTCCCACCGAAGAAGAACTCCGGGACCTTGAATTTGCGTGGAAGGCCTGCATGTCGGTCAAGTCCAACGCCATCGTCTTCGCCAAGGAAGGCGCGACGGTGGGAATCGGGGCCGGCCAGCCCAACCGGGTCGACTCGGTGCGCATCGCCGCCCGCCATGCCGGCGACAAGGCGAGGGGTGCGGTGATGGCCTCCGACGCCTTCTTCCCCTTCCCGGATTCCGTGGAGGAGGCGGCCGCGGCGGGAATAAAGGCTATAGCCCAGCCCGGCGGCTCAATTCGGGACAAGGAATCCCTGGCCGCCGCCGATAAGGCCGGCATGGCGATGCTGCTCACTGGCGTTCGTCATTTCAGGCACTGAGCCAACATGAAACGCTTATTAGCGTTTCATGTTGGCTTTGTAGTTATGCCCATTTTATTCCTAGGGCATAAAATGGACAAAACGTACGTAACGTTTTGGTGGATTTTTCAAAACTCGTCTGACTTTTGAAAAATCCCCATGATTAGGTTTTAAATAGGAGATAGATCAGAATGAACGAGGCACTTTTCGAGTCCGAGACAGCCCTTACCTTCGATGATGTTCTTATTGTCCCTGCCATGAGCGAGGTTTTGCCCAGCCAGGTGGACACAAGGACCCATATAGGAGCCGGCATCTGGCTCAACATCCCCTTACTCTCGGCGGCCATGGATACGGTCACCGAATCCGCCCTGGCCATAGCGCTGGCCAGAATGGGCGGCATCGGGGTCATCCACCGGAACATGAGTCCGGAGCAGCAGGCTGGGGAAGTGGACAAGGTTAAACGCTCGGAGTCGGGCATGATTCTCGACCCACTTTGCCTGGAGAAAACCGCCACCCTCTCTGAAGCCCGAAGCCTCATGCAGAAATACAAGATCTCCGGTATCCCCATAACCAGCGGCGATGAAAAAAAGCTGGTGGGCATCCTCACCAACAGGGATATCCGCTTCTGCGGACCCGAGGACGACGACGTCCCGGTGAGCTCTTTCATGACCAGCAAGGGCCTGATCACCGCGCCGGTGGGCACCACGCTGGAACAGGCTCGAAATATTCTCCAGGAACACAGGATCGAAAAGCTCCCCCTAACCGACGAAAAACGCAGGCTCAAGGGACTCATCACCGTCAAAGACATAGCCAAGAAAGCCGACTATCCCAACGCCGCCGTCGACTCCAAGGGCAGGCTACTGGTGGCAGCCGCTGTCGGGGTCGGGGCTGACCTGGAACAGCGCCTGAGCCTCTTGAGCGCCAGAAACGTGGACGCGCTGGTCATCGACACAGCCCACGGCCACTCCAAAGGAGTAATTGAAGCGATAAAGCGCATAAAGGCTGCCGCTCCAGCCATGCCCGTCATCGCGGGCAATGTCGTCACCCCCGAAGGAGTGGAAGCTCTTGCGAAGGCCGGCGCCGACGCCATCAAGATCGGCGTCGGCGCCGGCTCCATCTGCACCACCCGGATTATCTCCGGCGCCGGCATGCCCCAGCTCTCGGCCATCTACCACTGCGCCAAGGCCGCGGCAAGCTTCGGCATTCCAGCCATAGCCGACGGGGGCATCAAGTTCTCCGGCGACATGGTTAAATCTATAGCGGCGGGAGCCCAGGCGATAATGCTCGGTAGCCTCCTGGCCGGCCTCGAGGAATCCCCGGGTGAGCTCGTCCTCTACAACGGCAGGCAGTATAAAACCTATCGAGGCATGGGCTCGATGGCTGCCCTCCAGGGCTGGGGCAAGGACCGCTACGCGTCGAGCACGACCAGCCCGGGCGCCGCATCGGGAGCCGTATCCGACAAGCTCGTACCCGAAGGAGTCGAGGGCATGGTGCCCTACAAAGGCAGGCTCGCCGACTTTGTATATCAGCTCGTCGGCGGCCTTCGCTCGGGCTGCGGTTATGCCGGCGCCTCTTCCCTAGAGGAGTTGCGCACCAGGACCCGCTTTGTAAGGATAACCAACGCCGGCCTGATAGAAAGCCACGCCCATAATATTACGATTACCCGGGAAGCGCCGAACTATCAGCGGGGAGAATAGGGCATAAAGCGCCCCGGCAGAGCCTCCTCGCTATAAAAATCCCTTTTATCCTGGGATAATTCTTTTCTAAAATGGATATTCGTTCAGACCGGCTGTATATTTCCGATAAACTAAAGTAGGGATTTTTCACCAGCAAGGAGTCTTCATGTTCGATTTCATTATCTTAGGCGGACCCATCCTCTGGATCATCATGGCCCTTTCGGTGGTCGCCTGCGTGATTATCATAGAGCGCTTTCTCTATCTCCGCCGCATCTCAGGCGACGAGAACAAGCTCTTCATCCGCATAAAGGCCAGTCTTCTGGAGGGTCACTACAACGAGGCTCTGTCTATCTGCGATCAAAATCTCTCGCCCTTTTCCACACTCCTGAAGATCGGCATTGAAAACCGCCATCAGAGCGAAGACGTACAGCGGGATATCCTGAAAGATGCCGCCGCCCTGGAAGCCCCAGCCCTGGAAAAGGGACTCTCGGCCCTGGGGACGATCAGCACGATCTCGCCCCTTTTGGGACTTCTGGGCACCGTCACCGGCACCATGAGCGCCTTCGGCGTCCTGGGTAAGTTCGGCGCGGTGAGCGATCCGGCGGCTCTTGCCAGCGGCGTCTCCGAAGCCCTCATCACCACCGTGGGCGGCCTGGTGGTCGCCGTTCCCGTGGTCATTTTCTACAATTACTTCGTCACCAGGGTTAACCGAATCCTCACCATCCTCGAGAGCAGGGTGAATACCCTCGTGGTCCTCATCAACGCCAGGAACGGCGACACCGAGAAGAGCGGCTCGGAGGGCCTATGAGTTCGCGCCGGCTGGCCAAGAGAACGGGCATAGACATGACGCCGCTCATCGACGTCATTCTGCAGCTCATCATTTTCTTTATGATCACCACAACCTTCAGGGCAGCTCCGGGGATCAGCCTCGACCTGCCTGGTTCCAGGACCGCCCAGTCGGTCTCCTCCACCGCCTTAAGCGTCGTTGTTATGTCGGAGAATGAGATCTATGTCGACAAGACCAGAACCAGCCTCGAAGGTCTGCCCGCAACGCTCAAGCAGCGGGTGGCTGGCTCGGATGCCGGCAGCCTAAGGGCTGTTCTGGAAGGCAGGGCGAGCGCTTCGTACCAGCTGATCATCTCGGTGCTCGACGCCTTCAGAATGAACGGTATCGAGAACGTAGGCCTCATAACCCGCAAGGAAAAGGCGGCTCGATGAATCCAACCAAAAGCTATGCCGAAAAGCAGGAGAGAAAGCGAAAACTCACTTCCATCGGCATAACCGCTGGGCTGTACCTGCTCGCCTTTGCTGTCGGGCTGGCCCTTGAGATCCTCAACCCAAGGGAAGAGGATTACTCCAACATGACGGTGATGATCACCATGCCCGGACCTACGACCAACGATATAGGCCTGGGTTCCTTCAGGCCTTCCGAAGAGGGGGAGACCGCGGAGAAGATCGAGCCCTCGGCCCCTAAAAAGACCGAGGCTGTGCTGGAAAAGGCCGAAGCTCCCAAGGTGGAAAGCCCCAAGAAGCCTGTGGAGGAGGCTGCACCCAGTCCATCCCGGCTCGAAACACCGGCAGCGCCGCCGCCTCCGTCGCAACCGCAGCCGCAAGCCGTGGTTGCCGTCGCTTCAGAACCAATACCGCCCGATCCGGGCGCGCCTTCGGCTGTACAAACAGCCCAGGCGGCCTCAGTACCCGAATCCAAAACCGAAAAGGCACCGCCGGCCGAGCCCTGGGTGCCCGGGCAGCGGGAACAGGGCTCCCATATAAGCCAAACCTCAACCATGCTCTATGTGCCCGGCAAGGGGCTTGTGCCCTATACGGGCGATACGGTCACGATCCGCAAGTCCGAAAAAGGCAGCTCCTCGGATACGACCCTCGGCGGCTCCCAGGGGACAGTGGGGCAGAATATCTACCAGCCTGTCTACTCCAGCCTTCCATTGCCCCGAAGCGTGCCGGCTTCGATCTATAACGCGATCCCCGATCTTATAATGCCGCCCAACGTCATCATCTACTCTTCCCAGGCGCGTAAACGGGCTTTTACCACCTATTACGAGTTCGATGGAAGCGCCTACAGGCTCAAGAACGATGTGCCGCTGGAACAGCGGGAGCCTCTCTGGCAGATTCTGGAGGACGCGGGCTACGAACCCGCCAAGGCCGAATACAGGGAAAACAAAAGTCTTTCTCCCGTGGTGATCGGCTTCACGGTGACCAAAGACAACCAGATGAGGGGGGCGGAGATTCTTCAGTCCTCGGGGGATTCCCTGATAGACCAGGCGGTGCTCTACGGCTTCAAGCGCTCGGTATTCTGGAACAAGACCGGAGAAACCGTACCCGGACGCTTTACCTACCGGTTTTAAAGCGCCGGCACGGAGTGAAATTCTCTAGTAAGCTAGACTGCGAATCGGAATCCTCTGGTAAGGCGAGTTGCGGCTCAAGCGAGCTTTAGGGCAAATATTCTTCGTACAGCCGGGCGCTGAAAAAGGCGTCCACCACCTCGGGGGCGAACTGCCTGCCCCGTTGGCTGCGGATCTCGTCCAGAATCTCCCGGATGGGCAGGGCTCCCCGGTAAGGCCTGGTCTGTGCCATGGCGTCGAAGGTATCGGCCAGGGCGATGATCCTGGCCAGGGGATCGATATCCTCGCCGGCGATGCCGTCGGGATAACCCTGACCGTCCCAGCGCTCGTGGTGGTGCCGCACCCCGTTCACCGCCTTGGTGAACAACTCCACGATCGAGAGTATCTGCGCCCCGATGATAGGGTGCATTTTTATCACTTCGTTCTCCTCGGGTTCCAGAGGCCCCGCCTTGTTGAGGATCCGCTCCGGGATCCCGATTTTTCCGATATCGTGGAGCAGGGCAGCCACCTCCAGGGCTTCCATTCTGTCGGCCGGGAGGCATAAATTTTCTGCGAGCTTCAAAGAGAGGTTTTTTACCCGTTCGCAGTGTCCCTGGGTGTACTGGTCCTTGGCTTCTATGGTCTCCGCCAGGGCTTGTACGGTCTGCATGTTGGCTGTCTTGAGTTTCTGGTAGGTTTCATTCAGCTCCAAGGCTGTGGATTCTATGCTCCGCTCGAGGTTTATTCGGTATTCCTCTTTCTTCATGTCCAGCTCGAACTTTTCCCGCATTATGTCCCGGTAGCGCAGCGCCTTGCTGATTACATCGGCGATATGCTCCAAGCGGCTGGGTTTGACCAGATAGTCGAAGGCTCCCTTTTTCATGGCGTCCAGGCCGGTGGCGAGATCATTGTAAGCGGTGAGCATGATGACCGGCGTGAGGGGATAGAGTTCGCGGATCTTGGGCAGGGCTTCCCTGCCCGATAGGACGGGCATGCGTATGTCCAGTAGCACGCAATCGGATTCAATGTTTTCGGAACCCAGAAAATCGAGGGCTTCCTGACCGTTGGACGCAAGACGGACCTGGAAGCCCATCCTCTCGAGGCCCAGGGAAAGAACCTTCCTGATGGCCGGATCGTCATCGACCACAAGGATTGTGCGCTGCATGCTGCCTATCATGTTGTCCTTCCATCATGACCCGGCCGACCTTAGTCGCACCGGATCGAATTGTCATCGGTGATGAGTTCCCTTTTTTATAAATCCAGGTATAAGAAAGGGCACCTTTTTTCGATACGCTTCGTAATCCTTGAATATTCGCGGAAAGCTATAGCGGTCCTGTACCTCGACCAACAGGAAATTGAAGAATATCACGAGAAAGGCGGGTACAACAGAGGGAGAAAAACCACGGACAATGCCCATCGACAGCATATACAAGGCTAGCCACCAGAATCCAGGATGCCTGCAGATGCCATAGGAGCCCCAGCTGACCGCATCGGTCTTTTCTGCCTGTAGTTTTTTTCTGCCCAGGGCGAGCTCGAAAAAGACAGTCCAGACCAGCATGACGCCTGAGCCGAGTGCCGTTACGAAGGTGAGATAAAAAAGCGCAGTCTGCTCGGATAGGAAGGTCATCGCCTTGGTCCATGCCTCATTCGTGGAGCCGGTTTCGGCAACGATTTTTGTCACTGGGACCTTAAAAACAACTGCGACGGCAGGACTGGCGTAGAGCGCGAGCGCGGCGATGATCAGGCAGTAGCCAAGGCTCCGGAGCGCTTTCGAGGCTTTTTTGCCCCGCATTGCCAGCGGCTCCGACAGCAAAAGAAGAGAAAAACCCGCCATTATGAAAGAATTTAGTACCATTGCGTTACATATTGTGCTACAATAGCCGAAGTTTTGCCAGACATCGTATAAAGCAGGGGATTCCGGCATGATCCTGGACGCTTCGTCGCTGATTCCAGCACTATCCTTCATCATATATATCGTGTTTATCGTCTTCGGTCTGTACAGTCGAAAAGACAAGGTGGACGGATCCTTTCTCCAGTACATGTTTTTTATGGCCCTCTGGAGTTTCGGTTCCTTCATGATGCATGCCAATACGGGCATTCTCACGCCCCTTCTGTGGAACAAGGTCATGCTCATGGGGCTCTTCGGCGGCCCCATTTCCTTCCTGGCCACGATGATCCATCTTTCGGGAACCGAAAAGCGCCGCTATAGGGTTTTCCTCTACGCCGGCTACATCATCTACATATTTATGGCCTATCTCAATCTGAGTTCCAGAGTAGTCACCGATGCGGGCTTCGACAGCGACGGATTCTACTATGTGCTCGGGCCAGGTGCGGTTGTTTCATATTCCCTGGCTTACTTTTTCCTAGGGCTCTCAATCCTCCTTCTGGCCAGGCAGCTCAGGGAGAGCGAAAACCGCTTCAAGCGCAAGACATTAAAACTGCTCATCTATGGTGCAAGCATCATCATAGGCGGCGTCGCGGTCAACCTGTACAAGCCCCTGGGTAAGTACCCCATCGATCTCACGGCGGCCACGATAAACGCCGCGATCATCTTTTTCGCCGTCTACAAGTACCGTCTCATCCATTATTCGTCCACGGTGCTCAACATTCTGCTGACATTTTTTGTCTCGCTTTTAACAGGGGCCCTTTTCCTTTTCTTCTTCGTGCCGATTTTCCACCTGAACGACAATATTCCCTTCCCGCGGATCCTCCTCTTGGCCCTTATCCTGGGTTTTATAACCTCCATCGTCCTCTCGCCTTTGCGGACGACAACGCTCTCCTTTCTCGAGCGCATCTACGGAGGTAAGACCTTCACTTACTACCAGAGCCTCAGGGTTTTCTCTGCCAGTCTTACCTCGATTGTCGATCTGGAAACCCTGGGCAATCTCACGATAGAAAAAATAATGTCCACCTTCGGGCTGGAGTGGGCTTTCATGCTGGTCAACGACTTCAATGACAGAAATTACAAGATAAATGTGGCTAAAAAACTGCCCTTCGCTGGCGGCTTGGTGGAGGGACAGGACCAATCCATCTGCCTCAAGCGGGGCAGCGAACTGGTACGGAGCTTTACCATTCACCAGGGAGCGGATAAAAGCGATGTCCAGTATCTCTATCAACCTCAACGAATGATCGAAATCCCGCTCGAAAAGGCTTCTGTGGCAGAGACGATACGGGCTAGCCTCGTGCTTCCTCTGAAGTTCAAGGAACGGCTCAATGGCTTTATCGTCCTAGGCCCCCAGGTGAACAAGGACTATTACAACCAATTTGACATTGAAATGCTCCAGCTGTTGAGCGTCCAGTGTTCGGTAGCCCTGGAGAACGCCATAACCTTCGAACGTCTACGCCAGCAGCAGAAACGACTTCAGAATATCAACAACCAGTTGGAGATAAGCAGAAACAAACTGGAAGCCTTTTTTGACGGCATTACCACGCCCATATCGATTCAGGATATCAACTACAACATCATCGAAGTGAATTACGCCGCCCGGCGTTATTTCGAGAAATCCGCCGAGGAACTCATAGGCAACAAGTGCTACAAGGCCTTCTTCAACAGAGACAGGCCCTGCATCGAGTGCCTGGCCCAGGACTGCCTCCATACCAGGCTGCCCTTCAACGCCGAGCGCCAGGACGTAAAGGGGCTTTTGACATTCTCCCTTAATTTTTATCCTATTTCCGTGCCTAAATCCTCGTTGCCTATCTTCCTCGAATTCTTCCAAGACATCACTAAGCAGAAAACCCTGCAGGAAGAACTGGTGCAATCGGAGAAGTTGGCCGGCATCGGAACCCTGGTGTCGGGCATCGCGCACGAGATCAACAATCCTCTTGGCGCGATATTAGGCACCGCCGATCTCATGCTTCCCGAGACGCCCGAAAACTCGCGATTGCGCGAATACTCCCAGGATATCATCAGATACGCGCAGAACGCCGCCGAGGTAATCCGCGATCTTATGGTCTATTCCAGAAAAACCAAAAGCCAGACCGATTTCGTTAAGCCCGTCACTATTCTTGAAAATTCTCTGAAACTCGCGATGCGCGGCATCGATTTCGGATCGGTCCTGGTCAAAAAGGACTACGACCAGGCTAGCGAGGTCCAGGCCAACTCCACCGAACTCCAGCAGGTTTTTCTAAACCTCATCGTCAACGCCGTCCAGGCGATGAACGGGGACGGAACACTGTATCTGGGGGTCAAGCAAGAAGAGGCGGACGTGATAATCACTGTCCAGGATACAGGGCTGGGCATTCAAAAAGACAACCTGGACAAGGTCTTCAACCCCTTCTTCACCACAAAGGATCCGGGAGCCGGGACCGGACTGGGTCTTTCCATTGCCCACCACATTATTTCTAAACTGGGTGGAAGAATCCTCATCGATTCCAAAGAAAAAAGAGGAACAACCTTCATGATCATTCTCCCCGCCGCCAATATGGAGAAAAACAAGATCCGCTTTCTCCACGCCAGGGATTCACGGCAGGTCGAGGACTCTTTCTACCTTCAGCGTAAGATTCTCGTGGGCGAAAAGGGATATCTCGAGGAGACTATCCGCAGGAGCGAGGACGAAAATGCCTTCCATGTCCTTGCCTACAAGGGTATGCAGCCGGTGGGAACCACAACCCTTCACTTAAGCGAGCTGGAAGGGAAGATCCCCATCCAGAAGAATTTCGACATATCCTCTTACATGGACGGAAAGCCCTATGCAGAGATAGACCGCCTGGCGATCATCAGGGAGGAGCGGGGCTCTATTATCCCCTTCAGCCTCATGGTGCTTTCGTATCTCTACATCCGCGGCAGGGACGTGGACACCATTTTCCTAGATGTTTTCAGCGACGAGACAAAGTTAATTCGCATGTACGAAAAGCTGGGCTTCAAGATAATAGGCAATTACAACCGTCCGCTTCCTTGCACGGTGATGATGCTCAATCACGAGTCCAACTACATCGACCAGGTCTCACGGATGGAGCACTTTGTCCAAGGTTTTTTCTCACGCCTTATGCCCCGTCTTGAGTTCGACGGCCAGGACAGGGAGTATGTGTTCAAGACCATCCACGAGATCAACAAGAAATCCGAACGGATCGCCCAAGCCGAAGCGCGAAGCGAGAAAGTACTGGCGGTGAAAAAAGCCGACAAGACTAAGGCAGAGACGGTCCTCGAACCCGTGGGAGAAAAAAACGACATACCAGCAGAGGATGAAGTCAACAAACCTTTGGAAGAGAAAGCTGCCGGTGATGATTCGAATTAAACCGAATAGCGGATAAGGGCTCTCGTTTCCTTGGATCGGTAAATTCCCTCCATTATCTTCACCGCCTCGCGCCCCTCCTCGCCGCTGACCCTAGCCCTTCGCTCCTCGCGTATCGACGCCGCGAAGTCTTCGATCTGAAGCTTGAAAAAATACCAGGTGGGATCGATCCTGGAAAAGAAGGCTGAATCTTCTGCCCTCCAGGCTCCCAGCATGCCTTCCTGTCCGGGTATGGTCCACAGGTCATTGTACGGCGGCTCAAGAACCCCGCTCATACCCGCTATGAACATGGCTCCCCCGTCGGTCTGAACCCCCACCGAAGCGCCTGAGCTGCCATGTACCGCTACCTTGGCATGAATGCCCGGTTTCTGAGAGTTGGAAACGAAGACCGAACCCAAGCCCCCGTTAGCGAAGTGCACCGTGGCCACCGCCGAATCGTCCACCTCGATATAGGGGTGGTTGACGTTAATCCAGGAACCCTGGACTCCTGTCACGTTTCCCATGAACCAGGTCAGGAGATCGAGCTGATGGGGCGCTTGGTTGACGATGACGCCGCCGCCCTCGCCGGACCAGGAGCCGCGCCAGGGGTCGGAGCGGTAGTAGGCTTCATCGCGCCAGCCCAGGATGGTCACCTGGCCTAAGAGGGGGATACCGAGGAGGCCTTGGTCTATGGCATGTTTTATGCGCCGAGTCGAAGGGTACCAGCGGCGCTGGCTTATGACTCCCAGGCTGCGGTGATTTTCGAGGGCGGCGGCGATCATGGCGTCGCAATCGGCCACTCTAAGGGCCATGGGTTTTTCCACCAGCGTGTGCAAGCCCGCGCGAAGGCAGACCATGGCGCTGGATGCGTGCAAGGGATGGGGCGTGGTGACGATGACAGCCTGGGCTCTGTCCTTGTCGGCCATTTCCTGGGCGGAAGCCCGGGCTCGGATGCCCCATTGGGTGGCGAAAGCCTGGGCTTTCTTTATATCTCTGCCACATACCGACACCAGCTGGGCATTTTCGCATTCCCCCAAGGCTTTGGCGTGGAGCTGGGCCACCTTGCCGTAGCCGTAGAGGGCGAAACGGATTTTTTCCATGGTCATTCCTTTTTAGGGCTCCAGGACTACCTTAAGCAGGCCCTTTTCCCGGGCGTAGAGCCGGGCGAACCAGGTCGCCCCCTCGGATAGAGGAGCCTTGGCGCTGATTATCGAATCGCTCTTGATCTTGCCCGCGGCTAAGAGATTCAGGACCAGTGGATATTCTCCGGCCATGGCACATGAACCGAAGAGGCTTATCTGCCTTGTAACCACCCACTGCAGGGGCAGTTCCACCTTGGGGCTCACGTTTCCTATGAGGGTTACCGAGCCGCCCTTTCGGGTGCTGGCTATGGCAGTAGAAATGGGGGCGGTGGCGCCTACAGCCTCGAAGCTCCTGTCCACCCCCCGACCTTCGGTGAGTTTAAGGATCTTTCCATTGCTGGCGGGATCGGTGGGGTCCAGGGCGAGATCCGCCCCCGCCTCCAGGGCTGCGATCCTGCGCTCCGGATCGGTGTCCAGGGCGAGTATAAGCCCTGGCGAGTGGGCTCTCAGGATTTGGATGAGCAACAGGCCGATGAGACCAGAACCAATCACTGCCATGGTATCGCCCATGGCTATGGGCGTTATTGCCGCGGCATGGGCGGCCACCGCCGTGGGTTCGGCTAGGGATGCCGAAGCGAAATCCAGGTTCGCCGGGAGAGCGTAGAGTATGCGCTCTGGAACCACTAGGTATTCGGCGAAGCTCCCGTCCCTGCGGTAGTCGGCGCAGGAAACGCCCAAGACCATCCGGTTGTCGCAGAGGTTTACCTCTCCCCTTCGGCAGTGAAAACACTTGCCGCAGTACTCGGTGGAGTCGAAAGTGACCCTGTCACCGACCTTGAATCCCCGCACGGCTGAGCCTGTTTCAATGATCTCCCCGGCGGCTTCGTGCCCCATGACAATGGGAGGTATACGTCTGCCTGTGGAGCCGTCCATGCCATGAACGTCGGAACCGCAGATGGCCGAAGCCCTGACACGGACTATCACATCATCGGGAGCCCTTAAGGCCGGCTCAGGGTAGTCTTCCCGGTAGACAAGCTTATTGTATGCTTCGAGCACGAGGGCTTTCATGGGGCCTCCTAAAATCTAACCAGATGGTCGTCCGATTCATACTGCCTGGCGCCGGGCTACACAGCCTTGTGGAACCCTCGTGGCGTCGGCTTATCCTGCTCGGTGGGGGCCGGGAACCGCACTGCGGTTCCCGGCCCCCACCCTTTAGCGCTGTATCCGCGCCGAGCCGCCCTTGGAGAAGGCCACTACCT
>DFYR01000034.1 GCA_002383375.1 Spirochaetaceae bacterium UBA4077 | reverse complement strand
GCGAGGCTCGCGGCCGACGAGACCGGCATGGGCGTCTACGAGCACAAGCTGGCCAAGCACCAGAAGAAGACCCTGGGCACCCTTCGGGACCTGGATGGACTCAAGACCGTGGGAGTTATCGAGGAGAACAAGGAAAAGGGGCTATTAAAGCTGGCCAAGCCGATCGGTGTGGTGGGCGCCCTGACCCCGGTGACCAACGCCACCTCGACGATCGCCTGCAACGGGTTGCCTGCGTTGAAGTGCCGGAACGCCATCATTTTTGCGCCCCACCCTAAGGCTAAGGCGAGCTGCGACCTGGCCGCCGAGTACATGAGGGCGGGACTGCGGAAGGTGGGAGCTCCTGAGGACCTGGTGCTGAATATCAAGGAACCGACCCTGGAATTATCCCAGGAGCTGATGCGGAGCGTGGACCTGGTGATCGCCACCGGCGGCTCGCCGCTGGTGAAGGTAGCCTATTCCTCGGGCAAGCCTGCCTACGGGGTAGGAGCGGGCAACTCCACGGTAGTGGTGGACGAGACTGCGGATCTTAAGGATGCAGCCACCAAGATCAGGGATGGGAAGATCTTCGACAACGCCACGAGCTGTTCTTCGGAGAACTCGGTGGTGATCCAGGAGAAGGTCTACGACCAGATGGTATCACTATTGAAGAGCTTGGGCGGGCATCTGTGCAACGCCGAAGAGAAGGCGAAGCTGAGCAAGCTCATGTGGCCCGACGGGGTGCACTTGGGCAGGGACCATGTGGGGCAGCATGCCCAGAAGATCGCCTCTTTGGCGGGGATCAAGGTAGCGCCAGAGGTGACCTTTTTGATGGTGGAGAGCCATGAGATAGGTCTGGCCGATCCCTTTTCCGGGGAGAAGCTGTCGCCGGTGCTAACGGTGTGGAAGTACAAGGAATTCGAACAGGCGATCTGCTTGGTGCGGGACATAACTCGCTTCTCGGGCTATGGGCACTCCTGCGGAATCCACACAACCAACGACGCGCACATGGTGGAGCTGGCCACCAGGGCTCGTGTGAGCCGGGTGATGGTGCGGCAGACCCAGCCTTATGGCAACTCGGGGAACTACGATAACGGGATGCCCTTCGGGCTTACCCTTGGCTGCGGGACCTGGGGCGGGAACATCACGAACGAAAACATCCACTGGAAGCACTTTTTGAATATCACCTGGGTGTCCATGCCGATCGCGCCGGTGGTTCCCGACGAAAACAAAATCTTCGGCAAACACTGGAAAAAATACGGAAAATAAGGGGAGCACCCGCCCCGGAAGGCGGCTCTCCCAAGGTTTATGCTAAAAACAAGCTAAAGGAGATATGTAGTATGGATACAATGGAGAAGTACAAGAAGTACGTAAACACATCGTTTGTAAAAGCGGTTGAGCCCATCGTCGTGGAAAGAGCCTCGGGCAGCAAGGTTATCGATGTGGACGGCAAGGTATATACCGATCTCTACGCAGGCATTGCCGTTGCCAATGCAGGTCACGTAAACCCTGAGGTAGCGGCGGCGGCCAAGGCGCAGATAGACAAGGTTGTCCACTCCTGCGCCTACGTTTATCATTCCATTCCCGTGGCTGACCTGGCGGAAAAGCTGGCCGAGGTCACCCCTGGAAGGCTCCAGAAAACCTTCTTCGGCAATGGCGGAGCCGAGGCCAACGAAGGCGCCATGCGCATGGCCAAGCAGTTCACCAAGAAAACCGAATTTATCGCTCTCCAGGGCTCCTTCCACGGCAGGAGCCTCGCTACCCTCTCGATAACCGGCAACAAGGACCGCAAGAAGGGCGGCGGCCCCTATGCATCCGGCATATCGTTCCATCCGGCGGCCTATTGCTACCGCTGCCCCTACGCCATGAGCTATCCAGCCTGCGACATGTACTGCGCCAAGCAGCTGGAGCGGACGATCCAGTTCGACACCGCAGGCGACGTCGCAGCCTTTATCGCAGAAACCATGATGGGCGAAGGCGGGATTATCATTCCGCCCAAGGAATACTATAAGGAAATCAAGAAGGTTCTGGACAAGTACGGCATCCTCCTCTTCCTCGACGAGGTCCAGTGCGGCTACGGCCGCTCGGGCAAGCTCTTTGCGGTAGAGCACTACGATGTCGAGCCGGACATCATGACCTTCGCCAAGGGAATCGCCGACGGCTTCCCCCTCTCGGCCTTCATCGCGAGGCCTGAGATAGCCGATTCCTTCAAGCCCGGCGACCACCTTTCGACCTTCGGCGGCAACCCCGTATCCTGCGCCGCCGGCCTAGCCAATCTCAACTTCATGCTACGGGAAAAGATTCCTGAAAAGGCTCTCGCCAAGGGTGAAAAAGTCATCGGCGAACTCAAGGAACTGCAGAAAAAAGCTCCCCTCATCGGCGATGTGCGAGGCTCGGGTCTCATGATCGGCATCGAGTTGGTCCGGGACAAGGCGAAAACCCCCGCTAACGAGGAAGCGGGCAAGATCCGCGCGGCCATGCGCCAGAAGGGATTCCTCATCGGCGTAGGCGGCACCTACGGCAACGTGCTCCGCTTCCAGCCTCCTTTAGTGATTAGCTCAGAGGAGTTGAGTGCAGCTGTCGCGGCCCTGGCCGAGAGCCTCAAGGCGCTGTAAATGAAGATCTCGATAATAGGGTCCGGCGCCATGGGATCCCTGTTCGGAGGAGGCCTGGCCTCCTCCGGGCACGATGTCGTGCTCTACGACGTCTACAAGGATCACGTGGACGCTATCAACAGGGACGGTCTGTCCATTGAGGATGCTGCTACCAAGGCGGTGAAAGTGGTCAGGCCTAAGGCTTCTTCCGATCCAGAAGCCGTACGGGACTCGGATGTGATGATCATCTTCGTCAAGTCCACCAACACCGAGGAAGCCGCCGCCAGCTTCAAGACCTACGCCAAGCCCGGCACTATAGCGCTTACCCTGCAGAACGGCCTGGGCAACGAGGCTATCCTGCGCAAACATTTTGGTCCCGAGCGCACCGCTGCTGGCGTGACATCCCAGGGTGCGACTTTCCTGGGGCCGGGCAAGATCAGACACGCGGGCAAGGGGCCTACCCACATGGCCATGGCAGACGGAGACCAAAGCAAGCTCTCCGAATTGGCTGCGGCTCTCGCGGCGGCTGGTTTCGAGATCTATGTGGACAAGGACGTGGCGGGCATGATCTGGAGCAAGCTTCTGATCAATGTGGGCATCAACGCCATGACCGCCCTCCTTTCTGTAACAAACGGCAGACTTTTAGAGTTTGAAGATATAAAGGCTGTAATGGCCGACATGGTGGCGGAAGCCATGGCGGTGGCCAAGGCTAGGGGAATCACTCTCAGCTATCCCGATCCCCTGGCGGCGGTCTACGATGTCGCGGCCAAGACAGGAGCGAATTTTTCTTCGATGCTCCAGGATTTCCAGAGGAACAGACAATCGGAGATAGATTTCATGAACGGCGCGATCGTACGGGAGGCCAAAGAGCTAGGCATTCCTGTCCCGGTCAATGAAACGGTTACGCGCCTGGTGAGAACCCTCGATAAAATACACAAGGCATAGTAAGGAGCCTAGTTAGTGAAGGATAGAGAAAAAAACTTTATTTCCGCTGTAGATAAAAATGAGCTGGTGGAACTGACCAGGGCTCTGGTCCGCATCGACTCGGTGATCAGACCTGAAAAAGGCGGGACCGAAAAGGACCTGGTCCGCTTCATTGTCGAATGGTTCCGAAAAGAAGTAGGGGTGGAACCCCTGGTTGAGGAAGTTGCTCCGGATCGCGAGAATGTTATCCTGACCATCGATTCTGGAAAGCCCGGACCCTGCCTCATGATCGAGGGGCACACCGACGTGGTGAGCGAGGGAGATCCCGCCACCTGGGACTATGAACCTTTCGGAGCCCAGCTGGTGGAGGGCAAGATCTTTGGCCGCGGCTCCTGTGACATGAAGGCCGGCGATGCCATTGCCATGCAGCTGGCCAAGATTTTCGTTAAAACGAAAGAATCCTGGGTGGGCAAGCTCAGGGTAGGACTGGTCTGCGACGAGGAAGGTATGATGATCGGTATAAAGGATTACATCAAGAAGGGACACGCTGACATCGTGGACGCCTGCCTCGTGCCGGAGCCAGAGGAGAACAACCTTTGCATCTCGATGAAGGGAGCCATAAGGGCAATAGTCAAAGTACATGGCAAGATGGCCCATGGTGCCATGCCCCTTTCGGGGATCAATCCCAATACTAGATTGGCTCGCATCATCCTCGCCTTCGAAGAGTTCGAGACGGCGGAGAAAAAGCGCTGCGGCAAAGATCCCTACCTAGGCTTGCCTTCGATCACCTTTACCGTGGTGCAGGCACCGCCACCGGGAAGCCCTCCGCAGCTTAACGTAATGCCTGCCCAAGCCGTGGGCTACGTGGATATCCGCACAACGCTTGCGCAAAATCATGATCAGGTTCGTCAGGCTTTGCGCGATATAATTGCAAAGCTTGGGAAGGATGATCCGGATTTCAACGCCGACATCGAGTTTATTGAGGACAGGCCCGTGGTGGGCATCGAAAAGGATGAACCCATAGCGGCTATATCAGCCCAAGCATACCGCGATATGGCGGGAAAAGAACCCATATGGAATGGGGTACCCGGCGCCACCGACGGCACCTTCTTAAGCGCATGGAAGGGCATACCCTGCCTTGTCAACGGACCGGGCAACAGGCTGATTCCCCACCAGAAAAATGAATATGTGGAGGTGGGGGAACTTTTCGAATGCGCTAAGATATATGCGCTCACCGTGAGCCGCTACTTGGATCCGGAGTCTCCGGCGCCTCGACGGCAATCCTAACATAGGGAAGAGGCTATGCTGAAAATCAAAGGCTTATGTAAAAATTTCGGCGCTCTCCAGGCGCTGAGCAAGGTGGATGTGGAGGTAAAGCAGGGAAGCATCCACGGAATTATCGGCCCAAACGGTTCTGGAAAGACAACCCTTTTCAACTGCATTACCGGCGTCCTTAAGCCCGACGGAGGCAGCATCAGCTTCCTGGGTGAGGATATCACCGGCATGAGGGCTGACCTTATTTCCAACAAGGGAATCCACCGGACCTTCCAGGCCGGAAAGCTGGTGCCCAACCTGACAGTGCTCGAGAATGTCATGTCCGGCGTCCAGGACTCGGTCGGCGCCGTGGTCAAGGATACTATCCTCAGGCTCCCCTTCACCAAGGCCAAGCGGGAAAGGGAGATTGAGGAAAAGGCCCGACACATAATCGAGATAACTGGACTGACCCATTCCATGAATCGCTGGTCCGCCGATCTGGTATGGACAGAGCGTCAGCTGGTGCAGATTGCCAGGGCTATCATAGCTGAGCCTAAGCTCCTCTTGCTTGACGAGCCCGCCTCGGGCATGGGCGCCAAGGAGATAGAGGAGGTGGATGAGATAATCCGCAAAGTAAGGGATATGGGCATCACCGTCGTCGTGGTGAGCCACGACGTAAAAATGCTCATGAATGTTTCGGATATCGTCACAGTGCTCAATTTCGGGCAGAAGATAGCCGAGGGCATCCCTGCGGACGTGCAGAAAAACCCCAAAGTACTGGAGGCCTACCTTGGCGCAGAATGAAAAAAATACAGCCTCCCCTTCGGGAACGCCGCTTCTCAAGGTGGAGAATCTCTCGGTTTCCTACGGGCACATCAACGCGCTTAAGGGCGTGAGTATCGAAGTCTTCCCCGGGGAGATCGTGGTGCTCATCGGTGCGAACGGCGCAGGCAAGACAACACTGCTTTCCTCGATCCTCGGCATAACCCCCTCCAAATCGGGGACCATCACCTTCGACGGGCAGCGGATCGACAAGGAGCCCGTGGACAAGAATGTGCGCAAGGGCGTCTGCCTCGTTCCCGAAGGCCGAGGCGTATTCGCCTCGATGTCGGTGATGGACAACCTCCTCCTGGGAGCGCATCACAACCTGCAGAACAAGGATAAGAACCTGGAACGGATCTTCGCCTGGTTTCCCATCCTCAAACAGAGGAAAAACCAAGTGGCCAAGACCCTTTCGGGCGGCGAGCGGCAGATGCTCTCCATTGCCCGGGGGCTCATGTCCGCGCCCAAGCTCATCCTGGTGGACGAACCTTCGATAGGCCTGGCGCCCATCGTCGTCAATGACATATTCACTATTCTCCAGATGCTCAACAAAGAGGGCTATACGATTCTGCTTTCCGAGCAGAACGCCTACAAGGCACTAAAAGCCGCCCATAGGGGATACGTTCTGGAGACTGGGAATGTGACGCTCACCGGGACAGCCGGCCAACTGCTGAATGACCCCGGTGTCAAAGCAGCCTATCTTGGAGCCTGAGCCATGCAAGTATTCATAGCGCAAATTATCAACGGACTTTCGCTGGGAAGCATCTACGTGCTTCTGGCCACTGGATTCAACCTTCTGCTGCTAGTGGCACTGATCATCCACTTTTCCTACCCCGTGGTCGTGGTATTCTCCATGTACATCGTGTGGGTGGTGCTTAACGCAACGGGCAACAATCTCCTTCTGGGCATACTGGCGGGGGTTGTCTCTTCAATTCTGCTCAACGTGATCAGCGCCCCTATCTTCCAGAAGGTGATGAAAAAGCGGGGCGAGGTAGATGTCAACTCCACCATGGTCGTTTCCATGGGCATGGGATTCATCATCACCGATATACTCTCCCACTCCTTTAACCACGGCTTCCCCATCGCCTTCCCCGAAGTCCTCACCGGCAGCGGCCCTCTGTTCAGGATCGGCCTCATTAGTGTGCAGGTGGG
>DFYR01000082.1:4095-6622 GCA_002383375.1 Spirochaetaceae bacterium UBA4077 | reverse complement strand
CTCCCTGATTGGCGCTCTGGCCGAACACGGTCCCTGTCGCCGCCAGCGCCAGCGCGACGGCCAGCAAGATGGTAAGGGACCCGATACTCATCGCCTGAGCCTTGAACGCACGTTTCTCGCTCATATGATACTCCTCTCCCATGATACGCACCCACACCTCAAGCCGAACCTCATTCGGCGCTCCTGAAGGAGATCGGTTTATACGCCCGACCCGTCCCGTTGAAATACCTGGAGAAAAATTCGTAATAGTTGAGTCGCAAGGCTTGGATGCCCGCCGAAAGCCCCTCGAGGGCTATTACCAGGGCATTGCCCAGGACAAGGATGACAATACCGGCGACCGACAGTCCTCCCTTGGGACTCGCCATCGCGGCGATCTGGAAAAAGGCGGTCATCAGGCTCACATGGGCGATGCCAAGGCCGGCCACCCGCATGAAGGACAGGGTATTGGCCAGGTAGCCGGAATAAACCTCCAGCGTGCCGACCAGCCATTCCATCACAAAGCCCAAAATCGTTCCGATGGTCATGCGCCCCGCTTCTCCCCGCTTTCGCCGTTCCATATATTCTATCGGCTCTTTGAGGCCCAAGAGAATCGTCGGAACGCCGAGGAGTGGCAACAGCAAACCCATAGGTGGCAGCGCCTTGTACGCGTGCCCTACGAAATAAAAGGCCATCCAGGCCCCGGCCAAATATACCCAGCCCCCCGCCAGACCGGTCTTGTCGAATAAAAGCGTCTTCCAGCGGCGACTTTTGACGAGATTGACCCAGTTTATGACAAAGCCGGTTAATAGCACCGCCATGCCGAATTTTATCGTGATGCCGAGAATGTCGTAGATATCCCGCACAGAGCCGCCAGAACGGGGTTCCCCGTTCACCACGCCGTGATAATCGAACCAGAGCGCCGGCACTATGGGCCTTCCGAAAACCGAGCCGAAAAGCAGGCCGGCCACTACGGCCGCAGCGCCGCAATAAAGGATCAGCCTGGCCAGCGTATCGCCCGAGTGGCGGCGCTTAGCCCTGTTCAGCAGCAAGGCGCCAGCGATGATCAGGACCAGCCCGTGGCCGGCGTCTCCGAACATCAAGCCGAACATCGAGAGATAGGCGACGGCGACAAATCCCGTGGGATCGATCGTCCCGTACCGAGGAATGCCGAAATTCGTCACCAGGGTCTGGAACGGGGCGAGGATTTTGGAATTTTTCATTTCCACAGGAGGCTCGCTGCCGTCGGGCGCAGCCTGGCCCACGGCCAGCCATTCGATATGGCAACGCCCCGCGCAGGCCTTTCGTATGCCCTCTTCGACCTTGTTCCTGTCCGTCGCGGGGATCCACCCGGATAAAAACGAGACGCTGTCGGTTTTGACGAAGGTCGAGCGCATTTTCATCGAGAGTTCCGCTGCCCGCAAAGAAGCCCAGATATCCGCGAGATTCTTGCCCCGGGAGGAGAAAAGCCCGTCGAACTCCCTGGCCTTATCCTCGAGCTGGGTTTTAATGCGCTGCCGGCGGGCGTCTATCTCCTTTAGCGCCTCGCTTCCCGTCCCGGAGCCAGAAAGTTCTTCCTGCCCTTCCTTCCATCCGTAGCGGGAGAGGATAGCCTGTACCCGACTCTCGTCCCTCTTCATCGTCACGATCATCATCGGCATGCGTCCGTCCGAAGCCGATTGGGCAGGAATGGTCACCGCGGCGAGGGCTCCAAGTTCGCGCTCGAAACGCGAGGAGTTTTCTTCCGGCACCGATCCCCGTCTATATGAAAGGACTGAGGAAGCGCTGGAAGGCAGTCGTACCACGTTTTCGCGAGGCTCTTGGACCTCCGCCTGCCTCCGGAGTTCTTCCAGCCTCAGCAGTTTATCCTGTAAATCCTTCTGTCCCTCTCTCAGGCTTTGAATTTCCGAAGCGATGCTCCCCAGGTTTTTTTCGATCGCCTCGATGTCGGGCAGGGTCTCGGACGAAAAATCGGCGGGATCGGAAGGCTGGATCGGCGGATTCGCTAAGTTTAAAAAACCTTCCACCCGCCGGCGGATATCCTGGATCCTGCTTATTTCAACCGATTTCCCCGTCGCTGCCTGAGAGCCCGGCGCTGACGATCCTTCCCTGGTTCCCGATACGGACTTCACCGTCACTGCGTCCAGGGATCCTATGCGCAGCAATTCGTCGGATACCGCCTGGGCATCCTTGGACAGGATAGCCGCGCTAAGGAATTCCATAGGCACGGTAAACATCATAGAAAACTCCTGAGCCTTTCATCCGCAAGCCCTAAATACTTCGCGTTCAATATGGCCCGGACGTCGCGGAGCTGTTCCGATAGCAAGGCCAAATACGCAAGAACGATGCCGATGGAAAAGGGATAGCCCGCCAGGCATTTTCTCGCCTCGACAACCCGTATCCGCCTGAGCATGCGTTCGAGGGAAGAAAGCTTGGCTTTACCATCCCCCCTGTCCCAGCCTGCTTCCATCGCGTTCCCGCGAACTCCCAGCACGGCGGCGGCCAGGCCTGAGAGATCGTCCGACTCATAAGCCCGCGAAAGGGTGGAAGT
>DFYR01000082.1:0-4002 GCA_002383375.1 Spirochaetaceae bacterium UBA4077 | reverse complement strand
GTCGAGGCTGGATTCCATTTCGAACACCGAACCCGCGGCCACTGCTTGGGGAAGGAGTTCGGCAACGATAGGGGCGTAGGGCGAGCCGGCCAAGACCGCCGCCGCCTCGGCAGGGGTAGGCGCGTTGACCAGATCGCCCAGGTCGATGGAACCCATGGCCCTGCCCTTGTACAGATACCCCGTCCTGTCGTCGATCACCCTGCCTCGGGCGTGGGCGTCGAACCAAAGGCGCAGCCCTCCCTTGACCAGATCGACCTCGGCTCCCCGGGCTTTCGCTCGTATGAAGGATGAAGCGGGTTCTGGCACCTGGCTTATGGAAAACGAATAGGCGTCGAATTCCAGCGAGGCCAGGTCGGCTTCCACAGCCTTGAGATCGCCCGTCGCCGCGTACCTCGATTCGGCCATTTCTAGATAGCTGCCCCGCAAGGGCAAGAATGCCTCCTGGAGAGATTTGGCCTGCGCCACCTTTTCGAGGGTTTCTTCCGAGAGGAAGGTGCTGATCCGCGCCTTGAGCTTGGCGCTGATATATCCATATTCCGAAAGGGCGCTGGGCATGG
This sequence comes from Spirochaetaceae bacterium UBA4077, assembly GCA_002383375.1. Taxonomy (GTDB): domain Bacteria; phylum Spirochaetota; class Spirochaetia; order Treponematales; family Rectinemataceae; genus UBA2256. Next base: position 3,445 of record DFYR01000082.1, on the reverse strand, counting down.
CTGACTTATCGCTCCAGCTCCGTCGTCATCGCCAGGCGGGCCGCCTTCTTGGCCAATTCGGCCACCAGCGGCTCCATGGACGCGTATAAAGCATCGGCCGTGCGTTCGGCCTTCTTGCGGGCTTCGAGATATTCTTCTTCGGCATGGCGCCGCGCCGCGTCCACACGGCGCTTCAATTCGGCCGCCGCCCTTTCCTTGGCTTGGGAAATCAAGGCGCTGGAATCGGCGTCTGCCTTCGCCCTGACCGTCTCGGCTTGCTTTGCGGCTTCGGAAATCCGGTTTCGCGCTTCCTGCTCGGCGGCGATGATGGATTCGACAACTTCCTGCATGAATCGACGCTCCCTCATAAGCTGCGCAACGATCATTGCCGATGTGCGGCTATGTAAAGGTTCGATGCGTCCCGGCGAACAGGTCGCTTTGAGCGGGCTCTCGCGGTGGTGAGGGAAGTCGGGCTAAAACGATGGGGTCGGCTTGCAGGGTCGGCCTCTATGCCGCGGCCTCGGTCACGCTCCGACTTAAGCTCGATCCGGAGCGCTTTATATTAAAGTAGCGCTATACTAGTGCAAACGCCAAACATTGTACAGCTACCCCATGGTTGCCCTGTGAGTCGGGCTTTAGACCTCCCTTGCGCAAAGCGACGGCGAGTTATACGATTTTGGAGATCATGAAGCGGCGAAGGGAATCGGGATAATTGACGGAAAAGACAGGGTGAAGGATACTCTTTGCCATGAAAATCACCCTCGAGAATGATGATATCAGGACGGAAATTTCGGATCTTGGCGCTACCCTGGACAGCCTGTACGATAAAGCCGCCGGGCTTGAGCACGCCTGGTCTTACGATCCGTCGATCTGGCCCCGCCGCACCCATCTCTGCTTCCCGGTCTGCGGAAAGCTCCTGGACGGCGAATACCTCCATCAAGGCCGGCGGTATCCCATGCCTATGCACGGGTTCCTGAGGGAAAAGCGCTTTACGGTAGAACAGGAATCGAGATCCGCCGCCGCCCTATCCTTCAAGGCCGACCCAGAGACATTGGCAATATACCCTTTTAATTTCTCGGTCATCGTCGGCGCGACCTTGCTGGCCGATGGATTGGAAATCGCCTATCGCGTTCAAAACCTTGGAACCGATGAAATGCCTTATTCGATAGGCTCCCATTATAATTACTTAGTCCCCATTGACCGAGGGGAGTCGCTCGGCGATTGCGAAATCGACTTTGGATCGCCCCAGTCGGCGGGAAGACTGGAATTCTCCGACGGTTTCGTCACGGGCAAGTCCGAGGACTTCTTCCACGGCGCAGAGTCGCTCAAGCTGGGAAATCTTTTTTCGAAGGGAGCGATAGCATTCGCGTTGGCCGATTTATCGACTAAAAAAGTAGCGTTGCGCAGCGCAAAATCGGGACGATACACCGAAGTCGCGATGGACAACTTCGATCACCTTCTGCTTTGGGCCCCCAACGACGCTTCGCCCTTCGTCTGCATCGAGGCATGGGCCGGATTGCCGGATCAGGCAGGAGGCGACAAAACGCTCACAAACAAGAAAGCGATTCGGATTCTTCCCGGAGGCGCGGCGCATTCGTACAAGCAGCACATCAGAATCGGCTAACGCTAAATCCGGGCCGCCACAAGGTTGCCCATTTCCTTAGTCCCGACCCAGCGCGAATCCGGGGTGGCGGAGCTAGCTAGATCGGCGCTGCGATAGCCTTCCTCCAGGACCGAAAACACCGCCGCCTCCACCGCCTTGGCTTCCTCCGAAAGGCCGAGAGAATAGCGCAGCAACATAGCCGCTGAAAGAATTGCCCCGAGGGGATTGGCCTTGTTCTGGCCCGCGATATCCGGGGCCGAGCCGTGGATGGGTTCGTAGAGGCCCGTCCTGCCCAGCCCTTTGAGCGATTCCTCTCCCAGGCTGGCCGAAGGTAGCATTCCTATCGAGCCGGTGAGGGCAGAGGCTTCGTCGGACAGGATGTCGCCGAAAAGGTTGGATGTCGCGATGACGTCGAATTGGCCGGGCGCCCTCAATAGCTGCATCGCGCAATTGTCCACGTACATGAACTCAAGCCGCACCGCTGGGTATTCTGGTACGAGTTCTTTGGCGACCTCCCGCCAGAGCCTCGAGCTCTCCAGCACGTTCGCCTTGTCCACCACGCATAATTTTCCGCGGCGGTCCGCGGCGGCGTCGAAAGCCACCCTCAAGAGGCGTTCGATTTCCCTATAAGAATAGCTTTCGGTATCAAACGCCGACTTGCCGCCGTCCGTTCTACCCCGGGACCCGAAATAAATGCCTCCCGTCAGTTCCCTGAGGATCAGCATGTCGAAACTCGGCGAAGAGTCGGGAGAACTCGCCTCGAGAACGGAATCCTTGATGGGGCAGGCTTCGCGCAAGGGCTTGAGGAGTGTGGCTGGCCTCAGGTTCGCATAGAGCCCCAAGGCTTTGCGGAGGCTTAAAAGGCCCCGCTCGGGACGTTTATCCGGGGCGACATCATCCCAGCGCGGGCCGCCTACGGCGCCGAAAAGCACCGCATCGCACTCGCCGCAACCCGTGAGGGTTTCCCTGGGAAGAGGAACTCCCTGGGCGTCCAGGGCGGCGCCGCCAATCAGGTACTGCCTGAACTCGAATGTATGGCCGTATTGCCCGGCTACGGCCTCGAGGGCCTTGCGAGCCTCGGCGGTCACCTCGGGCCCAATTCCGTCGCCCGGCAAAAGCGCTATCGCTGCGTTCATCATCTCTCCCTGAGTGATAAAGGCTCTTCTCGTCCGGGCCGCACGGCTGTTCGGCCCCGCGGCCCGGTTTTCAGATTCCGGCGACCTGGGAGCCGCGCGGCCCGTGCCCGGTGGCCGAAAGCTCCCACTCCATCGTATTGATCGCCGCTATATAGGCCAGGATCGAGGCTTCCAGCACGTCGGTGGAAAGTCCCCGGCCGTTCCACTGGCCGCCCTCGTAGCTCACCTTTACCGTTGCCTCTCCCTGGGCGTCCTCGCCGCCGGTCACGGCCCCCAGCTCGTAGGCTTCCAGGTCCAGATCCTTGCCGATTATTCGATTGATTGCCTTGAAGGCGGCATCCACGGGCCCGTCGCCCACGGCCACCTCCTCCTTGAAGCTCCCGCCGGAGGTTTTCAGCCTGACCGTGCTGGTGGAACTCAGGGAAGAACCGGTGTTGATGACCCAGCGGTCCAGGCCGTATGCCTGGGGCACCTTGGACCCGGCCCCGATGATCAGGGCTTCGATATCCCTGTCGCTCACCGTCTTCTTCTTGTCCGCCAAGACCTTGAATTTTGCGAAGAGTCCGTCCACGTCCAGATCCTGGGTGGCAAAACCCAGGGACTTGAGTCTCTCTTCAAAGGCGTGCCTGCCCGAGTGCTTGCCCAGCACCATGCGGTTGCTCGGGAAACCCACCGATTCGGGGGTCATGATCTCGTAGGTCGCCCGATTGGCGAGGACCCCGTGCTG
>DFYR01000079.1 GCA_002383375.1 Spirochaetaceae bacterium UBA4077 | reverse complement strand
CCTAGGCTACGTCCCGTACGGTCAGCGCTACGCTAGACTGAAAAAGATACATATGTCAATATAATAGGACTGTTGACAGGTCCTAATTATCATCTATAATACACGGGTTTCCTTATATAAAAATTAAGGATCCACCAAACTTTCCACCCTGCAAGGAGTATATATNNGCCGGACACGGGAGTACCGGCAAGACAACGCTGCTAGAACATATTCTCTTTCAGGGCGGTGTTATAACCAAGCCCGAGACCATCGAGGCTGGCAAGACCGTGAGCGATTACAACGAAGAGGAAATCGCCCGGAAAATTTCGGTCAGGTCCACACTCACCCATTGCACTCTTGGGGAGAACAAACTCAACTTTTTAGATACTCCAGGCTCATCCGATTTTGTAGGCGAAGTTATTTTGGCCTTCCGCGCTTGTGAAAGCGCCCTTGTGCTTATCGATGCTAAAACCGGCGTGCAAATTGAGACGATCAAGCTTTGGCGCAACCTGGATTCCAGGCACAAGCCCCGCATGGTATTTGTCACCCGGATGGACGAGGAGCGCGCCTCCTACGACACCGCCTTGGCCGATGTGAAGGAAAAATTCAAGGTCACTCCTGTGCCCGTCACTATTCCCATGGGCGAAGGCGCCGCCTTCAATGGCGTCATAGACGTGATCAACCGAAAAGCCTATCTAAAGCCGGCTACGGGCGAAACCAAGGAAGTAGCCTCCGATGTGCCCGCCGAGTTCAACGATGCGGTCGATACAGCCCGCATGCAGCTCTTTGAAGCCGCCGCAGAGGGTGATGACGAGCTCATGGAAAAATATCTTCTGGAAGGCGAACTCACTCAAGAAGACATGTTGAAAGGCCTCAAGGAAGCCTTCGCTTCGGCGAAGATCGTCCCAGCCTTCGCCGGCTCCGGAGTTAAAAATTCTGGCACAATGGCCTTGTTGGACTTTATCGTTGCCCTGGCCCCCTCCCCCTTCGCCCTTGCTCCAGAAAAAGTCAAAGACAGCGAAAACAATGATATGGAAGTGAGCGTCGATCCCGCTAAGCCCGCTACCGCCATTGTCATCAAGACCCAGATCGACCAGTTCTCGGGCAGGCTTTCTTTCGTCAAGGTGATAACCGGAAACCTGGCACCGGACCTGGAGATTGTTAACGTCAGGGACGGGAAAAAGGAAAAACTTTCCAAACTTTACACAGCTCAGGGTAAGAAAGTCGTTGACACGCCCAACCTGGCCGCCGGCGATATTGGTATCATCGCCAAATCAACCAGCTTGAAGACCAACGACACGATTTCTGCCATGGAAAAGCCCTTTGCCTTCAGCCCTTTAAAATTGCCCACACCCGTCCACCTCATCGCCATCTCGGCCACAAACAAGAAGGAAGAGGACAAGCTCAACGAGCTGCTCTACAAGGCGGCGGAAGAGGATCTCACCTTCCAGGTGGCCTATAACACCGAGACCAAGGAAACGGTTATCGCGGGCATGGGCGAGCTCCAGATCAACATGATCCTGGAGAAGATCAAGAACCAAGCCAAGATCCTGGCTGAAACGCGCATTCCCCGGGTAGCCTATCGCGAAACCATCACCAAGAAGTCCGGCGCCGAGTATACCCACAAAAAGCAGACCGGAGGCCACGGCCAGTACGCCAGGGTCGTCTTCGAGGTCGAGCCCCTGGAGCGGGGAACCGGCTACGAATTTGAAAACAAGCTTTTCGGCCAGTCCGTGTCCCGCGGATTCCTGCCAGGTATCGAAAAGGGCATCAAGCAGGCCATGGAAAACGGTGTTGTCGCTGGCTACCCTGTTGTAGACGTTAAAACCGCCATCACCGACGGCAAGGAGCACCCGGTCGACTCATCGGAAATGGCCTTCAAGATTGCCTCCCGGGGCGCCTTCCGCGAGGCTACCAAGACCGCAAGCCCAGTACTTCTCGAGCCTATAATGAATCTAACGGTCTTTGTCGAGGAGAAGAACCTGGGCGACGTCATGTCAGACCTTTCGGGCAGGCGCGGCCGCATTTCCGGCCAGAATCCCATCGGCGGCGGCATCATCCAGGTGGACGCCCAGGCTCCCCAGGCCGAACTCCTGCGCTATGCCATCGACCTCAGGTCCATGACTTCCGGCACCGGCAGCTTCGAAGTGGAGTTTTCCCACTACTCGCCCATCACCGGCAAGATCGCCGAGGATGTTATAAAGGCGGCACAGGCATTCAGAACGGCTGAGGCGGAAGAGGAATAAGACTCGAAATCTTCTAAATGATGGAAAAGGGGTCGGCTCATCAGCACCGACCCCTTTTTAATTTACCTGAACAAAATTCCCATCTGGCTGAAAAATAGCGGAATTAAACGGTTATACCACTTTCTCTGCTGCTCAGGAGTTCGATTTCCTTTAAGAACTGATCCGCTGTCTCATATTTTCTATAGACCGAGGCAAATCGGATGTAAGCTACCTTATCGAGGATATAAAGTCGACGAAGTACCATGTCGCCAATAGCCTCGGTGGATATCTCATTGCTTGCCTTGGCCACTTGAGCTGCCTCGTCTTCTATCTCGTTTACTAGATTTTCGATAGACATCTGGGAAATAGGCCGCTTTTCCAAGGCCCGTATTAGACCACGCTCAATCTTGACCCGTTCGAAGGGCTCCCTCCGCCCGTCGCGCTTGACTACCATCAGGGGTTTTTCTTCGATGCGCTCGTAGCTGGTGAAGCGAAGACCACAGGACATGCACTCCCTGCGGCGTCTTATGGCTTCACCGTTAGCCAGGCTTCTTGAGTCGATTACCTTGTCGTCCAGACTGCCGCAGTGGGGACACTTCATCAATGATCACCTTTCATTGTTGCGTTTGGTCTTTTTCGCCGACGGCTATACCGGCGATAGGTTCACCAGCGCCGGTTTTAGCAGCTGCTGTATTCGGCATCATAGCAGAATCTCCGGCGAAATGTTTAAGGAACTCAATAGGCAGGGGAAATACTATCGTCGAATTCTTTTCCACCGCAATTTCAGATAGAGTCTGCAAATAGCGAAGCTGTATAGACGAGGGTGCCTGAGCCATTACGGTGGCCGCCTGGGCTAACTTTTCCGATGCTTGGAGTTCACCTTCCGCTGCGATAACCTTAGCCCGTCGCTCCCGCTCAGCTTCGGCCTGCCTAGCCATGGCACGCTTCATGGTCTCGGCCAGCTCCACGGCTTTTATCTCAACAGCCGTCACCTTGATGCCCCAGGGATCGGTGGCTTCGTCCAATAACTGCCTTAATATCTGCCCAAGCTCGGCCCGCTTTGCCAGCATTTCGTCCAGTTCATGCTGGCCCAGGACTGAACGCAGGATGGTCTGGGCGAGAAGGCTTGTACTCTTGGTATAATCGGCGACTTTGTTCACCGCCATGGTGGGATCGAAGACATTGAAGTAGACTACGGCGTCCACTACTACCGGCACGTTGTCCCTGGTGATCACTTCTTGCTTGGCCACATCGATAGTGAAAGTCCTCATGTCTACCTTACGCATCACGTCCAGGCCGAAGGGCAGGATTAGGTTAAATCCAGGACCAACCACGGCCATCATGCGGCCCAGCCGGAACAGCACGCCCCGCTGGTATTCGTTGATAATGCGCATCATAGGCACCATGATCAGCACCGGCAAGGCAAAGATTACCACGGTAATCGGTTCTTCCCAGCGGGCTAAGACAAGGCCTAGCACTGCCCAGGCAATTCCCAGGACGAGTAAAAGAAAGAATACTGGTTTTTGCTTTCTTATGATGGCGATTAGGGCGAAACCCAGCCACCAGAGACAGCCGACAATGAAGAGGGAATAGAATATCGACATTGGGCGCCTCCTTTTAGTACAATATAGCGATAGTTTTCTTTACTGTCACGCGTGGATTTCCTTATTTTATGGGAACGGAGGAATCTATGGCATTTTCGGACAATCTTAAATCCTTCCTCGAAAAAACCTTCGACGGATCCAAGGAATTCTTGAACAAGGCCGGAGCCCAGGCCCAGACCTGGAGTGAAATGGGCAGGCTGAGAATCGAAATTCTCCGTCTCCGCCAAAAAGCCCAGTCCCTGACCTCGCGACTGGGAGCCAATGTCTACGAGCTGCTGGTGGAAAAGGGAGAGCCCATGATCGGCGCGTCATCCGAAGGGGTGGCCGAGATTCTGAACCAGCTTAAAACAGTGGAGCGGGAAATCACCGAAAAAGAATCGGCCTTCCGCCTAGCCGGCGGCAAAGACGCCGATCTGGACGGCGACGGCAGGCCGGGATGAGTCGTACCCCCCGAGCCGTCCTCTTCGATCTTGACGGAACACTGGCTGACAGCATCGAGGACCTTGGAGGGGCTTTCAATAGGGTGCTCGCCTCCCATGGGTATCCCACCTACCCTGTGGAACAGTATAAAACCATGGTGGGAAACGGTTTTATCGCCCTCACCAGAAGGGCTTTGCCTCGCGAAGCGTCGGCAGATGAATCCCTGGTTGAAGCAATCAATCGGGAAGCCGAAGAACTTTATTCCCAGCACTTTCTCGATCTCACTCGCCCCTTTCCGGGGGTAACAGAAACCCTGGCAACCCTGGATGAAAAGGACATAACACTGGCGGTGCTCTCCAACAAGCCCGACAGAATGGTGAAAATCATCGTGCGTTCCCTGTTTCCTTCTACACGCTTCTTCGTCACCGACGGCAACAAGCCCCATATGCCTCACAAGCCCGATCCGACCGCTGCACTGGCAATTGTCGCTGCTTCGGGAATTCCTGCCCGCGACTGGGCCTTCGTAGGCGATTCAGGTGTGGACATGAAAACTGGCAGGGCTGCCGGCATGCTTCCCCTAGGGGCAGCCTGGGGTTACCGCTCCCAGGAAGAGATAATTGAAGGTGGGGCGGCAGCGCTTCTGGATACTCCTGAAGACCTGCTCGGATACTTTAATTGCGCAAAGTAGAGAGAGCATTTATACTCCCACTAGGACTGTCTCTACGATAATTGCAGCCACGTAAGAAAGGAGCCCATCCATGGAAAAAGCCGCCCTGATCGCCCGAGCAGAAGAATACGCGAAACTGGAAAAGGATCTCGTTTTCGCTCAAGAAGTTAAAGACATCCTTGCAAAAAACGACGAGAAGGAACTCGAGGACCGCTTCTACAGGGATCTGGAATTCGGCACAGGTGGCTTACGGGGTATCATAGGGGGCGGCTATAACCGGATGAACACCCTGGTGATCACCAGGGCCACTCAAGGGCTTTGCGATTACATTAAAACCCAGTTTCCGGGCAAGAAGCTCTCAGCCTGTGTGGCCCATGATTCACGGCGCCGGTCAGCCGACTTTGCCTTGGCCACTGCCCTTGTCTTCGCGGCAAACGGTATCAAGGCATACCTCTTCCCTTCGCTGCGTCCCACGCCCGAGCTTTCATTCGCCATACGCAAACTCAAGGCAGATACCGGCGTCGTCGTCACCGCCAGCCACAACCCCCCCCAATATAACGGTTACAAGGCCTACTGGAACGACGGCTCCCAGGTCGTCCCTCCCCATGATGAAGGGATTATCCAGCGCGTGCAGTCTGTCTCTTCCGTAGTCTCTATAACAAAGGAAGAAGCTTTAGCCAAGGGGCTTCTGGTTATGCTCGATGCTTCGGTGGACGATGCGTACGTTGCAATGGCAAAGTCCAAACTGCTTCGCCCAGAGCTCATAGCAAAAGCAGCCTCCACGGCCAAGATCGTCTACACCCCCCTCCACGGCACTGGCGCAATGCTGCTGGAGCGGATCATGGGAGAACTCGGCCTCAAAGTGCTCACCGTGCCCGAACAGCGCGAGCCCAACGGGGAATTTCCCACAGTCTCCTTCCCCAACCCCGAGGAACCGGCCGCGCTCAAGCTCGCTATCGAATTGGGTCACAGGGAAAAAGCCGACGTTGTCATGGCCAACGATCCAGACGCCGACAGGCTCGGCATCGCTGTTCCCGACAAGAATGGTTCCTATGTCCTTGTAACCGGAAACCAGCTAGGCGCGCTTCACCTGGATTACATTTTACTCACCCTCGCGGAACTGGGGCGCATTCCCCCTAAACCCTACTGCATCAAGACAGTGGTGACCACCGACCTGCAGGCTACTATAGCCAAAAAGTACGGTGTCGCATGCCATGACTGTCTGACCGGCTTCAAGTGGATCGCCGACCTTATGCGTCAATTCGAAGCCGAAGGCAAGGATTTCATCTACGCCACCGAAGAGAGTTACGGCCATCTGATAGAGCCCGAAGTGCGTGACAAGGACGGCATATCGGCCGCAGCCTTGACCGCCGAGATGACCCTCTATTGGCGCAGCAAGGGCATGAGCCTTTTGGACCGGCTTGAAAAGCTGTACCAGGAGTTCGGCTACCACGAGGAGCGGGGCATCAGCAAGTATTTCCAGGGTCCCCAGGGTATGAAGATCATGAGTGGCATCATGGAAGCTTACAGGGCTAAGCAGCCGATAGCCCTAGGCGGGATTCCCGTGGTGAGCATCCGGGACATCAAGACCGGGTTTGAGTGGGAAACCGCCAATCCTCAAAAAAGAAAAATCAACCTGCCCGAAAGCGATGTGCTCCAGTGGAAACTTAGGGATGGAACGCAGGTGACCGTGCGCCCCTCGGGCACCGAACCCAAGATAAAATTCTACATCCTCTGCAGAACGGATGCAGCGCCGGGCTTGGAGAAGGCCAAGGCGCAGACGAAAGAGAAGATTCAGGCTATCGAAGCGGACATACGGAAGGTCATAGGCTGACGGCAATGCCCTATACCTCCGACGGTGCTCCGCTGTGGTCAAGGATTCTGGCTACCAACAACACCGGAACCCAAAGTCAGGAAGGTCGATACAGGATTTCCCAAGCCTGGGTTATCCCCCCCGGCGCCCAAAGGGTGGAGCCTCCTGCGAACGCAGCCTTAGGCTGCCCCCTCCCCTACGATTGGGAGCGGCGCCGCTATGTTGCGATCGATGTGGAGACCACCGGTCTCGAACCCAGAAATGACAGAGTGCTAGAAGTAGGTATCCAGCTTTTCAGCTTCGATACCGAGGGCGCCTTGGTCCGGGAGGATTCCTGGTCGAGCCTCGTAAATCCGGCGATGCCTATCCCGGCATCGTCGACGAATATTAATGGCATAACCGATCTGGAAGTATCCCAGGCGCCTTTCTTCGGCCAGATCGTCGATCAGTTGAGCCCGCTTTTAGCCTCCCGGGTGGCGGTAGCCCACAACGCAGCCTTTGATACAGGCTTTATCGATGCAGAGTATACCCGTTTGGGCTTGAACAGCCCTTTTTCGGAGGTCGCCGACAGCCTGCTGCTCCTGCGCCAAGCTAATCCTAATCTCCTCTCCTACAGTCTCGACAAGGCGGCTTTCGTCCTGGGCATCGAGCGAGGACGGTCGCATAGGGCGCTGGACGATGCGATAACCTCCATGATGCTTTTCGCCTACTCGGCCAGGGCTATGGCGGGAGCCTGCCCATGAATCGGGGAAGACCGTGAAGTTGAGCCTACAAACCTTTCTCGAACTCACGCCGCCCAAGCGACGACTGGTAGTGGGATTCGTTTCGCTGGTCATCCTCTTCGGCGTCGTGCTCTTGGCCGGGATTTCAGCCTCCGCCGGTAGAATAAGGGAGCTGCCCACAGTCCAAGAACCCTCGCCAAGCATCGAAGCCCTGCAGGCCAGCATTCAGGCTGAAGGTCTCGAGGCTGTTTTAACCTCAACCTCCACCACGGAGATCAAGAATCTCATCGCTCCTTCGCAGATAGCTTCACTGGAAATCAAAAACATAAAAGGGCTGGCAAGCGCCCTAGTAGAAAAAACCCTTCGTTCTGGCAAAAGTCCCGAGCGGCAGATCGCTTCAGTCCTGCCCCCCGCCTCGGCTATCCTGGCCATGCTCGCCCGGGACAGGGACGTGGACGACTACCGGGAACATGCTGCCGAGGATGGGGCGGCGGGCAGCTATTACCAAAACGTTGTCGAGCTCGTACCCCGTATGAAGCCTCTGCGCGCACGCTTTGAGGGCCTCTTTGAGGGCTTTGCCCAAGCTCTCGCCGCCGCCGGAAGGCGCCGCGACCCTGTCGATGCAGCCCAGGATGCGGCAAACTACAAAAGCGGCGTAACCCTGCCCCGTCAATCTTCGAGACCTAGGGAATCGGAGTATGATTATTCCCACACCTTCGCCCTGGATATTTTTCTTCAAAATGTAGAGACCAGCCCGATCAGCGGTCTCGAAAAAGGCCCACTGCTCTTTTCGCTGACCGAATCGATAATCCTGGCAACGAGCTCCGACTGGCGCGGCGGTGAGGAACTGTCCGATTACCATTCGGGAGGAATAACGCCCAAGGCGGGCAACGGGGTGATCCTCTACGCACCTCGACAGCGCAGATACTATCTTTATTTTCACCTCCACGACATCATGGTTAAGCCAGGAGCCTTGATTCCAGCAGGCTACCCCCTGGGGCATGGCGGCAATACAGGCGTCAACGCCAGAAAGCCCGGCCACGGCGAACATCTGCATCTGGAAATCTATGAAGCCTCCCAGGCACGGTTTTTACGCAACAACGAAATAGCGGATATTGTCTTTTAGGGGTAGAATCAACCATATGCGCGGCAGTGGAACACCTTCAATCATAATCGCCGGCGATATCGGCGGCACCAATACAAACCTGGCACTCGTCCAATGGGCAGAGAAAGGGTTTACTGTATTGCTTTCGCTTCGCTTTGCCACCAGAGAAGAAAGCTCCCTGGTGAGACCCATGGAGACACTGCTCTGCCGAGCCCGGGAAAAGGGAGTCGGTAGGCAGCCGGATATCTGTTGCATTTCCGGCGCGGGACCGGTGCAAAATCGGAAGATCCAGCTCACCAACGCGCCCTGGAACATCGATGCCGCCGAACTCGAAGAACGATTTGGGCTTCCGGTTATACTGATCAACGACTTCAGCGCAGTTTCCTATGCTATTCCCCTTCTCGACCCCGAAGACTCCAGCAAGATCGTCAAGATTCCCCACAGCGACGGAAGCCTTCCGCCGTTGCCTCAGGAAGGGCTTTCCTTGGTCGTCGGTGCCGGCACTGGGCTGGGCGTCGGCTTTCTTTTAAAACAGAAAGACGGTCGCTGCATCGCCTTTCCTTCGGAAGGCGGGCACTCTGGGCTCAACTGCTGGGACGAACTCAGCCACGCCTATCATCGCTGGCTCACAGACAGGCTTTCCTATGCTCCCGGAGCAGAGCTTGCCGTCTCGGGCCAAGGGATTACATCGATTTTTTCCTTCCTCTGCAGCTCTTGTTTTAATATCGTTACGGCCGAGCCCTACAACCTGCCCCTTCCACTCCGTCCTTTTGAAGATTCCAGCATCGAAGCGGCAATTCTGGCGCTGCCTGAACCAGAAAGACCGGCAGCGATCGCCATGGCGATCCAGCAGAGTTCCCGCTGTCGCCTAGCGATGGAACTTTTCGTCCACTTCTATGCTGCCAAGGTCTCCGACCTGGCTGCGGTCTTTTTGCCCACCGGGGGCATTTACCTGGCAGGGGGCATTTCCTCCAAGCACGAGGCTTTTCTTCTGGAAAATCATCGATTCATGCAGCGCTTCGAGCGAAACTATTCATCCCACATGCGCAAGTTCCTAGCCGAGCTGCCGGTGATGCTGGTTCGCGACTATTCAATATCGCTTTTAGGTGCAGCCAACGCGGCTGTCCAGCTCGGGAGCAGGGAACATGCATAAATTTTCCAATGCCCCAGGTAGCTCCGACACTCTGCAGCTGTCCCCTGCCCTGCGGGCGGACATGGAGAGCAAGAACATCGATATTGCCTTGAGCCTCCATGTACTTCAGGAGTTAAACAAGAGCCTGGCCGCCGGAAAGAAAAATCCGGGCATCCGGTCCCTGCCCGCTTTACACGATAAGCGAATCGTTCACTTGGCGAACAATGGTTTAGCCGGGGCTGATCCTTTGCTTTTTGTGGAGTACGGGGAAGCGGCGGCCAGGCTCGCTCGTTTCGGGCTGCAGCTTCCTGAGGAGCTCGGAGAAAAACATACCATTGGAACAAAAGGATGCACCGCATTTTCGCGAAGACAGCTTTTAGCCATTGGAGAGGCTCTTTTACCCTTCGCCGCTTACGGAGTTCTCAACGGCGGCTCGGCCACCAGTTATGCGGATGAAAAGAAAAACCAAGGCTTCAGCCCGGTTACCTTCGAGGTCGTTCAGGATCAGTTCGAGCGTCTGGCTCCCCTGTGCAGAGGCCTCCCAAAGGGCAGCGCTCCGGCCTTCGTCAATCCCGACGGAAGTCCAGGCCCTTCTTTTCTCGAGCTGAAAATGCGCCATCGCCTCCTGGCGGCCAGGGCTTTCTTCGACTCCACTTCTACGGACAAATTCAACGAAAGTTCATGCTGCAGAAAGCACGATAGATATGTAGAGATCCAGAGCACAAACAAGCGAGCGCTGGATGAGAATTTTCTTCCACTTTACCAGATGACCAGCCATGCAACCCATGAAGTTCTTGCCGCCGATTACCGCAGAGCCGAAAAATCGGACTATATTCGTCCGTTGGCCGCAAGTTTGAACATGGAACCCTCCCGCTGGGAGAGCGGTATTCAGCCTCTTATCTGCGCCTATACCCATTCATCCGAAGGAGAACCACGCAGGATCTTCGACCGAGCCTTCGGCGGGGAAAATAGCAGCCTTCCTCTTCCGGGTGGACACGGTCAGTGTTTCAAGGTGCTCAAGGAGGTTTTTTCCCAGCTCCGAAACCGGGGTATTCGTTACGCTTGCTTGGGAAACGTGGATAATCTGGGTTACACCATCGATCCTGTCGAGCTGGCAGTGATAGCGCTCACAGGATCGCCTGCGGGCTTCGAATTCTCCCGACGAAGCGCCTTGGACCTTAAGGGAGGAGTTCTTGCCGAGGATGAAAACGGCCGATGGACCGTCGCCGATATCGGTCCGGCGATTTCATTTGAAGAGCTCCTTGTATTGGAAAAACAGGGAGGTACCAGCCTGTTCAACTGCGCCACGGGGATTTTCGACCTTGACTACTTGGTTCCCCGGATCGACGAAATCGCGATTAAGCTTCCTCTACGGACAAGCGACCAGGACAAGGACTCTGGCAAGTACTCTCAGGTTGAACAGGTTGCCTGGGAGGTCATGGGGCTGCTTCCCGACTTCACCGTCTTTTCGGTGGAGAAACGGCAACGTTTCCTCGCGGCTAAGCATCTCATCGATACGATCCTGACCAGCGGTCTCGGCTTGAGCGACCCTCGCATGCCCGCATCCATTGGTAAAACTGCAAGTGACCTGAACCAGGGTTTGGCGCAGCTCCTAGGGACGGTATATGGGCTAAAGCTCTGTGGGGGGCGCTGGCTTCCAGAAGAGCTTGTGTAGCGGAAAAAATCAACAACCGCAAGGCTTGTTTAAAACAGGGCGCGACAGCCGAACCTCAATGCCATGCATGATACAGGAAATGCTCTCCTGCGTGCCCCGGGTCGATGTGAGGTAGTTTGCCGAACCCTGCACAGGCCTGCCTTCCTCATCGCTGCACCAGGAGCCTTCAAAAATCGACACCACGCCGGGCATGATGTCTGGACTCAGGGAAAGCCTGATGCAGGTAGAGCCGTGATCGGAAGCGATCTTAATCTCCTGGCCTTCCAAAAAACCAAGAGCTTCGGCCTCGGATTTGTTCATGACAAGCCGGCTCTGGAGGATATCTTCAGGTCTGTACCCCCACTGGGAATGGACCCGCAGACTTTCCTTGGGGCTGATAAGCAAGAAGCGTGAGCCAGTACCGCATTGGATCGGGGTAGCCTTGGTCGGTTGAGTCGGCAAAGTCTGTTGTGTCGGCACTGCCGGTTGCGCCGGTAGTGTCCGTTGCGTTGGTACGGCTAATTGTGCCCAAGTTTGAGCCAAAGCGGAAGAACCTCCCCAGAGCGGACTATCCAGCTCAACCTTCCCCGATCCAGTCTTTAGAGGATTTGTCAGAGGATCGGCGGCGAAATACGCAAGGCCGCATCGCATCTGTTCTTTGCCGAAATAAATACCCGAACTTTTAAACGCTTCCACATCCTTGATCTCGGACTCGGCGATAAAGCGCTCTATCCACTGGGACTGGGAGAGCCCCTCGGTAAAATCGCCCTCGCCTCCCATGAGCGAGGCGAGCTCTGAAAAAATGTCGTAGTCGGAACGTTCCATCCCTTCCATGGGCAGGATCCGGGGCTTGTAGAGGAGATAGTTGCCTCCCCAGGGGATTCCGATGTCTTCCTTCTGCAGGGGCGATGCGGCGGGGAGCACCACGTCGCAGTATCGGGCGGTGGGGGTCATGAAAAGCTCGTGGCAGACGGCGAAATCCAGGGAATTGAAGGCGCGGATATTTTTTTCAATGTCCGCTCCCTGGTTGAGGAAATTACCGCCCGCCGAATAGACCGCCCTTATCGGCCTACTCAAGGGCTCATACTCGCCAAGTATGGCGTCCGGCCAGCGGAGTACAGGAACCGAGGCTTCGCCCTCCGCGGGCAGCCCTTCAGAAAGGCTTCCCACCTTGGGGCTGGCAAGCTTGTTGTTGATGGAACCCGTGGAACCTCCGGGAAGCCCGAAATTGCCGCTAGCCAGCTGAAGGGCTAGGCAAAGGCGCATCGCTTCCTCACCGTTCTCGGTTCTCTGGATGGAATAGCCGGGAATGAGCATGACGGGCTTGGCTGATATCCAACGTTTCCCCAGTTCTTCGATTTTCTTCGCGTCCACCCCGCAGATTTCCTGGGCCCAGGCTGGGGTCTTTGGCTGTCCGTCGATACGCCCCAAAACGAAGGAAGCCAGAGCGTCGAATCCGGATACCCGAGCCTCCAGGTAGGATTTTTCTACCGCCCCGAATTGCAGGAAAAGATAGAGTAGAGCATACATCATGGCGCTGTCGGTGCCGGGCAGTATGGGTATCCAATCGGCGCCCAGGATTCGGCTGGTGCTGGTGCGCCGCGGATCGATGCAGACCACCGGCACGCCGTTTTTCGAAGCCTGGACGAGCCTGGCCGGCAATTCGGCGCCCAGCCTCGCCTCGAGCACATTGGCTCCCCAGAGCACGATCAACTTTGCCTTGGCCACCGTAGCCGGATCGAAGCCCGATCGCAGATAATCGCTTCCAAGCGCTTTTTTCAACGCGTGGGCGCCCGCGTTGCTGGAATAGTTCCCCTTGACGGAGCTGCAGCCGCCGGTAGCCCGCAAAAAGCGAAGCGTCAATTTTTCGGTATTGTGCAAGGCTCCTGTGGAGCCCGCGCTGGAAAGACAGAGCACCGAAGAGCCACTGAAGTCAGCCCTGCAGGCCTGAAGCTTCCGGGCGATAAGGTTGAGAGCATTTTCCCAGCTGGTTTCGACAAACCCGCCGCTTCCCCGGGGACCTTTTCGTAGCAAGGGTTTTTTAATCCGGTGAGGAGAATAGTGCTGGGCTGGCAGGGCGAAACCCTTAGGACAGCCCCGCAGGAAATCGCCCGCCTCCGGATTGTGGCTAATGCCGACGACTGTTCCACCCTCAAGATGTGCGAGCAGAGGGCAAGCGTCCCCCCCGCAATCCCTGCCGCAGAAAACCGGTAGCTTCATTATGCTCCGGGATTTTATCACAGCCCGAAGGCTATATCGATCACCTCTTCCATGCGTTCGACAGGATGGAAACGGATCCCCTTCCTGACATGCTCGGGGATATCCTCCAAGTCTTTTTCGTTAGCGGCCGGAATGATGATATCCTTTATCTTGTTTCTCCGGGCCGCAACGGTCTTTTCCTTGAGGCCGCCTATGGGCAGCACCTGCCCCGTGAGAGAAAGCTCCCCGGTCATGGCCAGCCTGTCCTTTATCCGCTTCTTGATTACCAGGGACAGCAGCGCCGTAGCCATGGTGATGCCAGCCGAGGGTCCGTCCTTGGGCGTCGCTCCCTCGGGAATATGCAGATGTATCTGCCTTCCCTCGAAAAAGTCCGCCCCGACCCCGAAATCCTGGGCCGATATGCCCCTGACAAAGGTATAGGCAATGCTCGCGGACTCCTGCATGACCGAGCCCATCTGCCCGGTGATCTTGAATCCTTCCTTGCCGGGATTGGCCACAGCCTCGATGATGAGGGTGTCGCCGCCCATGCTAGTCCAGGCAAGGCCTACCGCCATGCCCGGCTTGGAGGCCTTTTTTATGTCGTCGTCCCTAAACAAAGGATTGCCCAGATACTTCTGCACCCCAGCCTTGTCCACGGTGATCTTTCTACGCTCGCTGCCCTCGGGGGCCAAGACGATGGACTTGGCGATCTTCCGATGAATCTTGTCCAGGTACTTTTCGAAGTTACGCACCCCAGCTTCCCGGGCGTAGCTTTCGGCGATGTAGAGCAGCGCGTCCCTGGTGTAGCGAAGGTCGGTCTTTTTAAGGCCATTCTTGTCCAGGCTCTTGGGAATGAGATAATGCTTGGCTATCTCCAGCTTNNGAACTTTATTGCCTTGTCAGACATCTTGAAGCTTTCCGGTTCCATGGAATGCTCCTTGAGGACCTTGGGCAGCAGGTGCCTTTTCGCAATATTAAGCTTTTCCTCGTATGTATAGCCCGAAACCTCGATTACCTCCATCCTGTCAAGGAGAGGTCTTGGTACGGTCTCAAGTGTATTTGCGGTTGTTATGAACATTACCTTTGACAGGTCCATCTCGAGCTCAAGATAGTGGTCCCTGAAACTGAAGTTCTGCTCCGGATCCAGGGCTTCCAACAGGGCGCTGGAAGGATCTCCCTGATACGAGGCGCCCATCTTGTCTATTTCATCGATCATGAACACAGGATCCCGGGATTTGATTATCTTTAGTCCCTGGATGATCTTTCCCGGCAGGGCGCCCACGTACGTCCTTCGGTGCCCCTTTATCTCGGCTTCGTCCCGCATACCGCCCACGCTGAAGCGGAAAAACTCCTTGCCCATCGCCCGGGCGATGGACCTGCCGACGCTGGTCTTTCCGACACCCGGAGGGCCCACCAGGCAGAGAATCGAGCCCTTGGAATCTTTCTTGAGCTTGCGCACGGCCAGGTATTCCACGATCCTGTCCTTCACGTCGTTTAGTCCATAATGATCGCCCTCGAGAATGCCTTGCGCTTTTTTCATGTCGAAATCGTTGGAGAGCTCCTTCTTCCAGGGCAGGGATGATATGAGATCGAGCCAGTTGCGGGTGACGATGTACTCGCTGGACGAGGGATCCATGAGGTTGAATTTCTCCAGCTCCTGCTCCACCTGCTCCTTGATCTCGCCTTCGAAGCCGAAACCTTCGATCTTGCCCTTGAACTTCTGGTATTCCGAGCTTTTAGCGTCAGAGGGAAGTCCCAGCTCCTGCTTTATCGCTTTGAGCTCTTCTTTGAGAAAATACTCTCGCTGGCTTTTTTCGATCTTTTCGTTTATCTCAGCCTGTACTCGCTTCTGGATCCTCAGGAGCTCCTGTTCCTTCTTTATGAAAATGAGCACTAACTCCATGCGCTCATGGACGTCGGTGGTTTCCAGTACCCTTTGCTGCTCTTTCTTGTCGACGTTGAGAATCGAAGCGATGAAGTCGGCGATCTTGCCCGGATGGTCGATATTGATCATATTGAGGCGCATTTCCTCTGAGAAAAGAGGATTGTTCTCTGAAATCTGCTTCATTTCGCCCAAGAGCGCCCTGGTAAGCGCCTTGATTTCGTCGGAGTCGTCATTCGTATCGTCCAGGTAGCTTGCGGCTACAAAGAGCGGAGCTTCCTTGGTGAGGAATTTTTTGATCTTGAATCGTTTGAGCGTTGAAATGAAAATATTGATGCCGCCGTCAGGCAGGTTGATGCGCTTGACGATCTTAGCCGCCGTCCCTACCGAGTAGAGATTGGGCCCTTCGGCAGCTTCTTCCTCCTTGGCCAGGACAAGGCCTACCATGCCATCGGCGGCCATAGCCTGTTCGACGATATTGATGTCCGGAGGATTAGCTATCATTATTGGGGTGAATATGCCAGGAAAAATCGGCCTGCCGATCAGGGATATGATTGGAAGCTTCGTGGGCAAAATCTGATCAATAGGGATGATATCATGCTCGGGCATAGCTGCTCCTGTCGTTATGGTGATGGCGGAACATAGCGATCGGATCACCGTATTGAGGCGTTCTATCGGTATCCAGATAAATGCGCCGCCTACTAGAATGTAATAAGATCCACAGGTGCCGCCAAGTGCTTACAGGGTCCTTCCCTATCTAGGTTCCTGCCGCAGCAAGAACCTGGCGGCGCTCTCGTTGCCCCTGGCAAGACAGCAGTCGATTGCCTGACCTGTCAGCCAGGCGGCCAGGAAACCAGCGGCAAAAGCGTCGCCGGCACCGATATCGTCAGAGACCGCCAGCTTCTCGGCAGCGACTTTATGGGCCCATTCGCCGTTTTTCAACGCCGAGGCACCCTGTTCGGCCTTTTTAACCACCCAGACCGGAGAGCGGACAGTGTCGCGCTCCAACTCACGGCCGTGAATCAGACTTTCCCACTCCGCTTCGTTGGCGAATACCAGGTCGCAGTACTGCCGGGCGAAGACAATAAGCTCCTCTCTTCGTTTTGCCGCGTTAAATCGGGTCGATACATCCATCGATACGGCCATGCCTGCGCTTCTGGCCTCT
>DFYR01000083.1 GCA_002383375.1 Spirochaetaceae bacterium UBA4077 | reverse complement strand
CCGGCACTTCTGTCCGCATAATTGCTTAATGATAGTCTGCATAACTCCGGATGACGGAATAGCCGAAACTTTCAGTCGGGTCGCCAAAGAGTTCAAGGAAAAGATTGTTGTCGAACGGGGTCTTTTGGAGGCTGCTGTCCCCATCGCCCGGCGCTGGGAGGACGAGGCGGACGTGATCGTGAGCAGGGGCGGCACCGTCCTGGTTATGCGGAGCACGGGCGACAATATCGCCAACCTCATCGCCTACAACAAAACCAAGCGGGTTTCCAAGCATCCAGAGACCTTCGGCCATAGCGAGCCCCAGGGCCTCGTTGCGGCCGAGGTTTTGAACAATAAGGAGAAGGTTCGATGCATTTTGATCTGAAATACGGAAAAGGCAGTCTTCCCCTCGACCTTGAGGACAAGCGCATCCTCAAGGTCGTAATGCCCGGGGAGAAAAAACCCCTAACGGACGCCCTTGGCTCGGTTAAAAAGGTACTCGAGGCTCCGGAGGGAACTCCCCCTCTCTTAGAGATGCTCAAGGCCGTAAAGCCCCAAAAACTCGTCATAATTGTAAATGACATAACCAGGCCAACGCCCTATTCGGTGCTTATGCCGCCCTTGGTGGAAACCATCGAAAAGGCGGGCATACCCGATTCCAATGTTACACTTATCACTGCCACCGGTATTCACGACCCCCATACTAGGGAGCAGGACGTCCAGGTCTATGGCGAAGAGCTCTGCCGTAGGTTTAGGGTACTTTCCCACGACGCGACGGATAAGAGCAACCTGGTCTTTAAAGGAAAACTGCCCTCTGGCTACGAATTCTGGCTCAATAAGCTTGTGGACGAGGCGGACTTTATCATCACCCTGGGAGTGGTGATGCCGCATTACTTTGCCGGTTTCTCGGGAGGGCGTAAATCCATACTCCCAGGAGTGTCGGGCAAGGAGACGGTTGAGAAAAACCACGCCCGGATGGTGGAGATAATGGATAATCTGCCGCCGATAAAGGAAAATCCGGTCAGCCTCGAAATGATTCACGCAGCCCGGATAGCAGGGGTGGATTTTATAATCAACGCCGTGGTGAACGATGCTGGAAAGCTGGTGGAGGTTGTGGCAGGGGATGTGGAAAAAGCCTGGTATCAGGCGGTTAACGTGAGTGAATCCATGTATCTTACACCGATTCCCCGAAAGGTTAAGATTGCAGTGGCCGCCGCTTCGGGCTATCCGCGGGATATAAATCTTTACCAGACCCAAAAAGCCCTTGACCATGCCGACAAGGCAACGGTGGAGGGAGGAACTGTTATTGTCGTGGCCGAATGCAAGGAAGGCTATGGCGAAAAGATTTTCGAATCCTATATGAAGGCGGGGTACACAGCCCAGGGCATCATGGATGCTGTAAAGGCAAATTTTGTCATGGGTGGCCACAAGGCGTACGGTTTTGCCAAGGTAGCCGCTACAAAGAAGGTTATTTTCGTGACCAGTCTCTCCGAAGAGGTGGTGGCGAGCCTTTTCGCCCGCAAGGCGGCTACCGTTGAAGAAGCGGTACGCATGGCCATGGAAGACCAGGGATCTGACGCGGACTTTATTGTCTTCCCCGAGGGGAGCGTGACCGTGCCCTATGTAGCACCCTAGGTTTCGGCTGCGGATCTCGATACCGGGAATCTGAAACCGGCAGTAATGCACAGAAGGCTCAGGGAACCTGGGCTATGATGTCCTTGAGCCAGGGCTTCTTGGCCAGGTCTTTTTCAAGGCCTGCAGCCCTTGTCTTGTTCACATAGTCGCGGTTTTCGAAATAGTAATGGTAATTGGTATGGACATCATAGCTGCCTTTCATGAGCGCGTACGCGTCCTCGGTCATGACCAGCTCTTCGTCGGTGGGGATGACGAATACCTTGACCTTGGAGCCGGGGCCAGTGATGTCCAGCTCGGCGTTGCGGCACTTGGCCAGGGCGTTCTTTTTCTCATCCACGATAATCCCCATGTCCTCGAGGCCTTCGGTGGCTAACTGCCGTATGCGGGGAGCCATTTCGCCGACACCGGCGGTGAAGACCAGGGCGTCCATCCGACCCAGGGCGGCGTAATAGGCGCCGATATATTTCTTGATCCTGTAGCTTTCCATGTGCTGGGCCAACTGGGCGACGAGATCGCCCTTCTCGGACGCCAGCTCTATATCCCGGCGGTCTGCCCACTTGCCGGTGATTCCCAAGACCCCCGATTCCTTGTTGAGCTTTTTCTCGACCTCGGCGGCGCTCATTCCGGTGCGGCGCATCATGTGGAAAATGATGCCGGGATCGATGTCGCCGCTTCTGGTGCCCATGACAAGACCTTCGAGAGGGGTGAGCCCCATGGATGTGTCGAAGGAACAGCCATTTTTGACCGCGTTGATGGAGGCGCCGTTACCGATATGGGCGATGACGAGGTTGGTCTCAAAGGGATCCTTGCCCAATAGAACCGCCGCGCGCTTGGCGTTATAGAGGAAACTGGTTCCGTGGAAGCCATAGCGGCGCACCATATGCTTTTCGTACCAGTCCTGGGGAAGGGCGTACATGTAGGAGGAAGCGGGCATGGTCTGGTGCCAGGCTGTGTCCATGACCGCGCAGTGGGGCACCTTGGGCAGCACGGAACGAGCGGCTTTTACGCCCATGTGGTTGGCAGGGTTGTGCAGGGGAGCCAGGTCGGTGAGTTCCTTGAAGGTGTCCAGGAATTCATCGTTGATGATCGAGGAGCGGGCGAAACGGGAACCACCGTGCACCATCCTGTGTCCGACTGCCTTGATCATCCCCATATCGGAGATGACGCCGTAGTCCGCATCGACCAGGGTGTTGAGGATGAGCTGGATGGCCACGGTATGATTGGGGCACTCGTGCTCGACCACGTAGTCGGGCTTGCCCGCAGCCTTGTGGGTGATGGAAGAGCCACCTATTGTGACACGCTCCACAATGCCGGTGGCCAGGATATCCTTGTTGTCCCAATCGTAGACCTGGTATTTTACGGAAGAAGAACCGCAATTCAGGGTAAGAATGACCATATTCTCTCCTAGGGGGTTTTTTTCATACTACCACTCGGGACAAATCGCGACAAGGTGAGGGCAAAGGACCGTTATAACGCTATCTCTACTCGAGGCTTTCGGCTGCAAGCTTCGAGGCTGCGCAGGTCTTTCAGCCCTGCCTAATTCGAGAAGCCGGATTACAGAAGCTGGACTGGATCTATATCGATTTCCAGATAAACCGATGAAGGGAATTTTATGCCTTCTGTGATCATGCGCACAGCCTGGTGGAGCCTGCTTAGGCTGGTGGCGCGCAGCAAAAGTTGCCAGCGGTAGGAGCCGGCGATCATGCCCAAGGGGCACTCGGAAGGACCCAAAAGTTCCACCGTCGAGCTGCGCAGGCTTGTTTCTTTTCGGGCCAGCTGCCGGACTGAAGCTATGCAAGCCTCCCGGTCTTTGGAACGTACCACGAGGCGGGCGATGCGAGCGAAGGGCGGAAAGCCTTGGGCTTGCCTGAGCATGAGTTCCCGGGCATAGAATGATTCCATATCCATTTCACTGGCCAGGCGTATGACCGGATTGTTGGGTCTGAAGGTTTGGATATAGACCCTGCCGTCAGGGTCGTAGCGCCCTGCCCTGCCGGCTACTTGGACTATAAGTGAGAAAACGCGTTCCGCAGCCCTGAAGTCGGGTAGATTGAGCCCCGCGTCGGCTAGGACTAGGCCTACGGTCTTTACTCCAGGGAAATTAAGTCCCTTGGCTACCATCTGGGTACCCAGCAGCAGATCGATTTTCCCCTTTCGAAATTCCTCTAGTATCGATTCAAGGCTGCCCTTTTTTGAAACCGAATCTGCGTCCATTCTTCTGATGGACCAGTCGGGAAAGAGATTTTCCACTTCCTCGGCCACTCGTTCGGTGCCGAAACCCTTCCATCCCACATCCAGGGAGCCGCATTCCGGGCAGGCGGAGGGCGGAGCTGCTCTGTAGCCACAGTAATGGCAGACCAGCTGGTTCTGCTCCTTGTGGTAGGTGAGGGATACCGTGCAGTTTTTGCAGCTGAGCTCGGCGCCGCAGGTGTTGCAGACGAAGAAATGAGAAAAGCCCCGGCGGTTTAAAAAGAGAATGGACTGACGCCCTTCGGCCTTGGTCGCCTTGAGGGCTTCGGCCAGACGAAAGGATATGGTTGCCTTTTCGCCCCTCATGTCCAGCACTTCGATCGCGGGGAAGGCTCCTCCTGCCGGGCGCTGGCGCAGGGTTTCCTTTTTCATAGCTCCGCTCTCGCAGGAATGCCAGGCTTCCACCGAGGGGGTGGCGCTGCCCAGGATGAGAATGGCCTTTTCTTTCAGTGCCCTGTACATGGCCACTTGTCGCGCGTGATAGCGCGGGTTATTCCCCGATTTGTAAGAGCCTTCGTGTTCCTCGTCTATGACGATGAGCCCCAGATTCCGAGCCGGGGCGAAAATGGCACTCCGAGCACCGATGATCATGGTGGCTTCACCCTTAAGAATCCGCCGCCACTCGCCCAGTTTTTGCGAGGGGCTCAGGCGGGAGTGAATCACCGCGCAGTTGTCGCCAAAGCGCTTTCTGGCGGAGCGTATGACCTGACCAGTGAGAGCTATCTCAGGCACGAGGTAAATCACCGAACGGCCTGCGGCCAACTGAGCCTCGGCGAGCTGGAGAAAGACCTCTGTTTTTCCCGTGCCCGTGGATCCATAAAGATATGTCGTAGAAGGACCCGAAGCGAGAATGCCAGCCAGGGCTTTTTGCTGTTCTTCAGTGAGGGCGAGAGCCTTGTCTCCAATGACGAAGTCTTCGAGTTCGCCCAACGCTTGGGGGCTTTCTCTTCTCCCCGTGGGGAGCATGGTTCCCAGGGCTTCACCTAGAGAGCAGAAATACATTGAGGAAAGCCATTGAGCCAGGGCAATGGTGGAGACATCAAAGAGCGGCTCTTTGTCCACGGTGCGGATTATGGGTTTGAGCAGGCTTTCTTCCATAGGGCAGGTTTCGGCTTCTTCCACCACAAAACCGTTGGCTTTTCTACGTCCGAAGGATGCTTCTATCCTGTAGCCCAGCCGGGCTGGAGAGTCAGGATTATTCCTGTACCAGTAGCGCGCTTCCAGCGGAAGGGGAAACGCCAGCCTCAGGTAGGGCTTTGCACTCACTTCTGGCAAATCACCGGGAGCGCCTAAGTCGCTCGTCGCGCCTATACCGCTTGGAACGTCGATATCGCTTGAAACGCTAGTACCACCTGGAGTGTGTAGATCACTCGGAGCGCCTTGCCTTTCTTGGTCAATCATTCAAACCACGCTCTGCCTCGATGAGGCTCCGCAGTCGTTTAAGATCCTCCCAGGCTGGTCGCTTCAGGCTTTCGTCCCTAAGCAGGGCCGAGGGGTGGTAGGTGGGCACCAGGGGAATGCCGTCGAAGTCTCGTATAGTGGCTCGAAGCTTGTTGATGCCTTCGGCGGTCCCAAGCATTGCCTGGGCGGCCGTTCTGCCCGCACAGAGGATAAACCGGGGCTTGAGGAGGGTTATCTGCCGCCTAAGGTAGGGCATGCAGGTAGCTCTTTCGTCGGGTGAAGGTTCGCGGTTGTTGGGAGGTCTGCATTTGACGATATTGGCGATGTAGCAGTTTTGGTCCCTGTAAAGGCCTATGGATGCAAGCATCTTGTCCAAAAGCTGCCCCGAGGCTCCCACGAAGGGCAGGCCCTGCTTGTCCTCCTCGGCGCCCGGGCCTTCTCCGATGACAAGGACGAGTGGCTCGATGACGCCCTGGCCGAATACGGCCTTGTGCCGGCCAGAGGAGAGGACGCAGCGCGTGCAGGTCTTCACTTCGGCTTCGAGCGCGGAGAGGGCTGTTGCCGTGTCAATTTCTTCGGAACGGTCCGATTCCAGGCTGTCGGATGCGGCGAAGGGCGCCCGAGCGGGAGCACGACCCTCCGTCGACGCCGCATCATGCGGCTCGGCGGAGCGCTGCTCCAGGCTCTCGGGCTCCCGCTCGGGCGCTTCCTCGAAGAGGCCCGCCGGCACCGTACTGCGACGCAAGCCGCCTGCCAGCGCATCACCGATGGTTGCCAAGGCTTCGTATAGCGCTGCCTTGTTGGGGTAGCTCTCGTCAGTCATTGTCGTACTCCACGTCTACATGCAGGCAAAGAGGCTTTTTGGCGAGCGCCATAAGCCATTCCGGCCCCCGTACCGTTAGATCAATCCGGCCTGGCTTGCCCGTGCTGGCAACCCAGAACACAGCTTCGCCACAGACAAGACTGCGATCAGCCGGCCCGATAAGCCGACCTGGGCCATTAAGCTCGATATGGATCGGCTCGAAGGCAAAAGGACAGGTATTCTCGTACTGATCGATGAGTCTGAGCGCTACCCTGCTGGATTCCCATTCACCGCCTTCCTTTATTTTAAGCAGTTGCTGCGAGGCTTCGGCCTTAAATCCTGTTGCGCATGCATCGGGGCCATAACGCCTGGATGCAACAGGCTTCCCGTTCAGTATCCCAACGAGTTCCACCCCATCATCAGCCCTGCCCCAGGCCAGTCCGTACTTCATCACAAGGTCTTGGGCCTGTTGATAGCTCATACTCCGCTTTAAAAGGAGGAAGGCAAACTGTAGCTTGTCCTTGAGTTTAAAGGATGCTGTTCCGGTACTCATGGCCGTGGCAGCCAGGCGCAAGAATCGCTTAGCGTCGGCCGGCGAAAATCCCTCAGGTTCCAGTCTGCGGCCGATAAGATCGTTTATCAGGATCGGCGGATGCTCCAAATGGGGATAACGTTCCCTGTCGGGATAAAACCGCCCCACCAAGGCTCGGGAGCGGTACAGGTCAACGGCATCGCAGTTGGTGTAGACTTCCACGGGCAGCATAGTTGCCCCGCTGCGCTCGCCCTTGGCGAAGCGGCTGGCAGGCTCCAGCACGACACCCCTGGCTGGAGCTTTTTGGCTCGCGTAGAGAGAGGCGGCGTATTTTGGGCTTCTGAACATATCAGCCACGCCGTGGTAGCATATTCTGTCTCCTGAGCCGAAATCCCTGTGAGTATTGTAATCAAAGGCACACCATCCTATGGCGCCGGATATACCAGGATCGCCCATCGCCGCATCAAGGACTCTTGCGTGGCGCCGCGCCTGCTCGGCCAGCCTATCCTCCTGGTCCCAGCGCTTGGTGGGGAACATGTGTCCGTTATGCTCCGTTATAAGATAAGGCGGGGCAGATGCTCCGCCGGCGCCAGCGGCTTGGGCTGCAAGTGGTGCGCCGGCGGCATTACCGGCCAAGCCTGCGGCTGCCCTTTTTCTCGCGTTGCGCGTTATCGAACTCTTTTTCGCTATTACCTTTTTCCCTCCGTCATGGGTAAAATCGTTGAAGGTATAGACGTCTTCGAAGAGGACACTACCGGAGAAGTTGCGCACCCCTCCCCGCTGGCGATCGGGATCGAGTGCCGCGGCGAGGGTATTGGTCCTTTTATAAAACTCCTCATCATCCGGCGATTCATTGATTCGCACGCCCCACAGAATTATGCTGGGATGCTTCCTGTCCCTTTTTATCAGGCACTCAAGATCGCCTAATGCTTGGTTTTTCCATGCTTCGTCACCGATATGCTGCCAGCCTGGGAGTTCGGTGAAGACCAAGAGGCCGAGCTCGTCGCAGGCGTCCAAAAAATGCCTGGATTGGGGGTAGTGACTTGTTCGCACAACGATGCAACCCAGGTCTCGCTTTAGCATTTCCGCATCTTGCTTCTGCGCGCCGGGGCCCATGGCATAGCCTGCGTAAGGCCAGGACTGGTGTCTGTTTAGCCCCCTCAGGAAGAGCCGCCTGCCGTTGAGAAAAAAACCATCGCCAGCAAACACGGCGTCGCGGAATCCGATGCGGCAGCGTACAGCGTCGACCTGTTCACCATCACGATTTAGGCATATTTCCAAGTCGTAAAGCTCAGGGGATTCGATATCCCAGGGCGAAATATTTTCCAAAGGCGGAAAGTTGAGACTGTAACGTTGGGCGATAGTGAATTTTGACGGTTCGTAAGAATCTTCATCATCGGTGTTGAGGGTTTTGGATGCTTCAGCCACTTGGATCCCCGAGCGAAGTAGCCGCGCTTCGAGCCTGAGAACACCAGTGTTTACACCTCCAGCTTCTCGATCGAGGCAGACTGGAATTTTATCCTTATTGTTGGCAGCTAACGTCGTAGAACGCCAGAGTTCCACCTCCACCGCCAACGCTGCCTTGCAGGAAGCAGGGCTCCTGTCGCCTGCCTTCTCCTTTATAGCCGCAGCGGCTGCAGCATCCTCAGCAGCCGTGCTCGCTTGGCCGACAGTATTTTTTTCAAAAGAATATATTTTCGGACGCGCATGGAATTGCGCGATATGTACAGGTCCCTGCACGCGCAGGCTTACTCCCCTGTAGATGCCTCCATAGACGAGATAGTCCACAACCCCGCCGAATGGGGGTACGGCAGGATCTTCCGCGGCATCAACCTCCACCCAGAGCCGATTGTCGCCTTCAGATTTCAGCGCTTCTGTGATATCCAATGAAAAAGGCGTATATGGCCCCACGTGACCACCCACAGGCCGGTCATTGAGCCATACCTTGCAGGAGACGGCGACAGCCTCGAAATCGAGGAAGACACGCCCGCCGCTGGCATGGCTGGGGCTCGGAAATTCTTTGTAATAGCAGGCCTTTTTTTGGTACCAGGTTTCGTCGAAATTGTTGAGGGGGAGCTCGAGAATGGAGTGGGGAAGATCTACAGAGACGCCTTCCGTCGTTTTTCCCATGGGAGCGTTGAAGAAAAGCCAATTTTGATTAAGCTCGATGATCCTTCTCATGGCTAAGGCTTCATCCGCTCATCATAACCTGGACGATCTGGAGGAGGGGCAGGACTATGCAGACCACTATGAACACAACCTCCAGATTGATCATTCTGCGCTCGGCCGTATCGTTTTTAAGCAATTCGTAGAGATTCTGCAGGGCTCCCAAACGGCGCTCGACCGACACCTTCCATCCTTCGGTGTTGAAGATCTCGCATAACCGTTCGTAGATATAGCCCAGGAAATAATCACCTATTATTTTTGACGAATTATCGAGGTTTTCCAGGGTGAAGAGG
Source organism: Spirochaetaceae bacterium UBA4077 (assembly GCA_002383375.1). Classification (GTDB taxonomy): domain Bacteria; phylum Spirochaetota; class Spirochaetia; order Treponematales; family Rectinemataceae; genus UBA2256. The sequence goes on along the minus strand of DFYR01000083.1, from coordinate 14,950 downwards.
GCGTCAAAACGCAGGGACTGCAGACGGCCGAGCTTTATCTTAACGGTCCGCTGGCCGAAATGGGATTTCCCGCTGCTCAGGTAGATTTTTCTAAGATCTTTTTCGGCTTCGTCCAGCCAGGTGTCCAGAAGCCCATCCAAGGCTCTCAGCTCGATAAGCCGGTAATTGGCGTGTTCGGCGATGATAAGAAGATCCTCATAATCCCTGGCTGGATCGATAATCAGGCAACGATCCATGTCGAAGACCGCAATATCGTTCTTGCGATAGCTCACGGGCTTGGCGAGAATCTGTTTTACCTGGCTGGAATGAAGAACGCCTGGTTCCTCGCCCGAAATCAGTGCGGCTGCCGTATCGCGGTTGGCGTCGAGAAAAGCCTCGGGATTGTCACCTGGGCATTCCAAAAGGCAAAAGGCTGTGTAGGTCTCCCGATCACATCCTTCAGCATCTTTTTGTCCGGATACAGAAGCCTTGATCGCTTCGACCACCATGTTGAAGGAAGCGTCGGCGAAGTCTTCAATCCGGGCTTCAGCACCGGTGTCCCGAAGGGGAAGGTTATTCGTGGACGCGAGGCCTGCAAAGCTAGAATGAGTCTTATAGCGGACCACCAGGGTGAGGGCTCCATCGTCGTAGATTTTTGCCACGGCGCTGAACTTTTCAAACCGGGATGAATCGCACTCGTCGTGATTGAGGGTAAGAATAAGAGGCTTGGGTAGCTTGAGGGATGCGGGGGTGTCGCGGCGTTTTCCAAAGCCTATATCAGGATAGGCCGGAATGAGGGATGCGGCTTTCTTGAGATCGACAGCCCTTCCGATGTCATAGACATAGAGGTGTACAATCTCTACGGGCAGCTGGGCGTTCCCTTGTTCCTGGCTCATTAGCGTTTAACCTCCGTACGGGAAATCTCTCGGTCTAAGGCGGAAAGAATCAATGTGCTGCCTTCAGGGAGAAAGAAGGGAATACTCAAAGCCCCGCCCGGATGTTTGATCGAAACGATAAGCTGGCGCTGGCCGCCGGATTTAAGCGCTTCGAGCTTGACTGGCACCGGGTAGGGATATTCAGGCAGGGTATACATGAAGATTCCCTGCACCATGCCGCTGCTGGTCTCGGGAGCGCTCAGCACCAGCTGAATCCGATCCTTTATCCGAGCTTTGCCGCCAGCCTTAGGCTGCTGTTCCACCACAATGCCGGCTTTTTCGCCTTGCTTGGGCTGACGCATTGTAAAATCCACCGTAAATGGCGACTTTTCCATCAGGGCAATCGCCTCGGCCATGCTAAGGCCCAGGAAGGCCGGAACCTTCTCCTTCGCGCTCTCGGGACCCTTGCTGACAACTAGCTCTAAAACCGTCGGGCCGGAAATCTGTTCTCCCGCCGCAGGGCTCTGTTCCAGGATCGTGCCGGGTTCGGAGTCGTCGAAACGATACACCGGAGGCTCTCTGACCGTCACAAGGGCCTGGGTGGAAGAGAAAAGGCTCGCGAGCTCGAGCTTGACCGCCTCGATATTCTTGCCCACATAGTTTTCGATCTCGTCCAGAACGGCGCCCCTGCTCACCGTAAGCTTTATTCGACGGCCCGCCTTTACGATGATCCCGGGCAGGGGTTCCTGATCCAGGATTGTATTCTTGTCCTGGGGATTATTGGTAAAGCGCAGGCTCAGCCTTGGATAGAGTTCCCGCTCCTGCATTCTCACCAGGGCGTCAGCCAGTTCCATGCCCCTGAGATCGGGCACCATCACCTTCTCCGGACCCTTGAGAACGAGGAAAAACGCAGCCAGGGAGGCGAGCAGAAAGACAAGGGCGATTCCCAGGGCATAGAGCCCGAAAAGTTTCCGCTGCTCTCTGGAAAGGCTTTTAAAACTTATTCGAGGTTGATCTGGTTTGGTTGTCTTTTCATTATTCTTCATAAACGCGGATTTTCCTTATTACGCATCGTACGGGACCGAGAAAAGGCCAAAAATCTCCCAGGGCTTCAGCCGAGCACTAGACCGGAAATTTTCCTTAGGCCATTGGCGAAGTCCTTGTACGAAAGGGCTTTGCGGCCTGAAATCTGGAGAGTGGTCAGCGCGAGCAGACCTTTTCCGGTACTTACGATAATACCACAAGCCTTATCAAGGCCAATTATAGTGCCAGGCAGGGCATTGGGCAATGCTTTGCCGTCAGCTTGGGCTAAACTGCCTACATAAGGCTCTGCGGCCAGCACATTCAAGCGCAGGCCATTGAGAAAGCTGTAGCTCCCCGGCCAGGGGTCAAAGGCACGGATCATGGCATCCAGCTCCCGCGCTGGTTTGGTCCAGTCGATCAGGCCGTCTTCCTTTTTGATTTTCCGGCAGTAGCTCGGCTCGCCCTTCTGAGGCTGGCTTACGGCTTTGCCCTTTTCGATAGCCTCGAGCACTTTAGTGCAGAGCCTGGAACCGATACTCGCGCAGCGCTCGGAAAGCCAGGAGGCGGTCTCTCTGCCGTCCAGGGCAATCTCTTCCACCGCAAAAAGCTCCCCGCTGTCCATCTCCAGGGCGATGCGCTGGACTGAAACGCCGGTTTTTATATCACCATCGAGAATGGCCTGCTGAATAGGCGAACTGCCCCGGTGGCGTGGCAGGAGGCTCGGATGTATATTGATCCCCCCCATCGGAAAAAGATCCAGGAATTTAGGGCCAAAGAGCTTGCCGTAGGCGAAGGCGACAAGAATGTCAGGCTTCAGCTGGGCTATCTGTTGTCGTTCGGCAGGACCGAGTTTTTCGAACTCGAAGAGAGGGATAGCCCCTTTGGACATCTGGGATACGGCCTGAGCGACCGGCGTTGGAAGGATTTCCTTTCCCCTTCCCTGGGGAGAAGGAGGATTGCAGAGAACGCCAGCAAGCTCGTGCCCTTCAGCGATGGCTTTGAGGCTCGGGATCGCTATGGCCGGACTTCCGGCGAATAAAACTCTCATGTTATCAGGCTGTTACATCTTTACCAGGCGCTCGTAATGCTTCAAGGCTCTTTCGCGCTTGAAGGGGCTTACCCGGTCGATGAAGAGCTTACCGTCCAGATGATCGTTTTCGTGAAGGATAACCCTGGCCAGCAATCCGTCGGCTTCGAGGGTGAATGCCTTCCCCCTTTCGTCAAAAGCCTGAACCTTAACCGCCGCAGGGCGCTTGACCATAAAATACAGGCCTGGGAACGAGAGGCAGCCCTCTTCGTAATCAACCTGCTCGGGGCTTGTCATGATAATCTCTGGATTGACGAAAACCCGCTTGCGGTCCCCTTCGACATCGGTGACGAAAACACGGCAGGAGACGCCCACCTGGGGAGCGGCAAGCCCTATGCCGTGGTCATGCTTCATCGCTTCGAACATGTCGTTACACAGCAGCTCCAGCTCAGGACCGAACTGAGTCACCGGCTCGGCCTTGGTCTCGAGCACCGAATCTCCATATATGACAACTTCCCGCATTGCATCAGCTCCTATTTAAAGGCTTTTAACTAGTTAAGTTTAGGAATTTCGAACCTGTCGCCCACCTTGAGCCCTGCCTTGGCAAACCAGCCCTGGGGGACTTCCAGGGCATAGCGAATGCTCCGCTGGGAAAGCTGGGGGTCCTCGGAGAAGGGCACGAGGTCTAGTATTTGAAATATAGTACCATCGGAGCCTATATAGGCAAGTGAAAGCGGGATGGAAGTGTTTTTCATCCAGAAGGCCATTCGCTGATCGCTGTCGAAAACGAAGAGCATACCCTTGCCTTCGTCCAGACTCTTGCGGAACATCATACCCCGATTCCGCTGCTCTTCGGTCCTGGCTAGCTCCACCACGAGGGATACATCCCCGGATCGGATGGTCGCCGTGGGCAGTTTGGGATTGGGCTTGTCGATCGCTCCGAGCTGTTCCGACTTGCCTGTGCAGGCGCCTGAAAAAAGCACTATGAGTACGAGGGTGAGAAAAATTCTATGCTTTACCGAAATTCTCGGAATATGAAAAAGCATTGAGCACGCTCCTTAGAGGTTTAGGATTAAGCATATACCGGGTGCGCGGCATAAAAAAGGCTGCCGTCGGGGGCAGCCTTTTTTTCGGAACATAGTTTTAACTCGGTCCCGGAATGCTCGATTCATCGTTTTCGAATGTATCAGTAGCCGCCCTTTGAATCGTGGGTTTTTCTGGTTTTCTTCATCAGTTTGCGGGCAAGGGCTTTCTGCTTGCGGTTCTTGATGGTGGAGGGCTTTTCGAAATACTCCCGTTTTTTCCATTCNNTCGCCGTCTTCGACCAGTATTTGCCGGATAGTAATCACCTCCCTTCTTCGTTGGCAGACTAGAATTCACCGGAAAGCCATGTTTTGTCAAGTATCGGACGGGAAAGCCAATACTCTGGGTTTACCGATTGCGGTCCTATTCGCAGTTCCCAATGGAGGTGGGGGCCGGTGGACAGGCCTGTGGAGCCGACCTTGCCCAACAGCTGGCCGGCGTCGAGCAGCTCGCCCTCGGCTGCGCTGATGGTGGAGAGATGCATATAAATTGAAAAGAGGCCGGGAAGGTGCTCAAGGACTACGGTATTGCCGGTGACTATGCGGTTCCCTGCGAATACGACTCTGCCAGGAGCACAGGCAAGCACCGGGGTTCCGGTGGCCGCCCACAGGTCAATGCCGCCGTGAAGGCTGGTATCGACGCCTCCGTTGGCGTAGAGGTAGCGCCGCTGGTCGGCAAAGCCTGCGGTGATCCGCCAGGAATCCCTCAAGGGCTTGACCATGGGATCGAGTGCGAATAGCGCTGTCGTGTCTTTTGTCCTGAAAATTTCGGCGAAAACCTCGGTCTGAGCATCCTTGACCGGATCGGGGGCGCTGCGGATGGCGGTATTAGCGCTGTCCAGGGGAATATCCTCCCGGGCGAAACTTTTCGGCTGGATGACGATTCCCTGGGCAAGCTCCATCGCCAGGGGCTTGCTCAAAGCCTCGGCGGGCTGGAATGGAATTCCAGTAGGCTGGACTGAAGCCTCGCCTGGCTGGGACGCAGTTCCGGCTGGCTGGATCGATGCCTCGCCTGGCTGGGTAGGAATTACGGCGGATTGAGGTAATGTGCCTGCGGGCTGTACCTGGAAAGACAGCTGCAGCGAGGCGGCGCCGGCCTTCGCGCTGGGTGGAACGGCCAAAATAAAGCCGTAGTGGAAGCCTGGAGCCCCGGAGGGCAAGAAGAAGGCCGGCGCCGCCGCCAGCCTCCGCCCCTCCTGGCTCTTCAGGCTGAGCTCGGCCTCCACAAGCGGTTCTCCGCTCTTAAGCCAACAGACCAGAGGATCTCCCGGCGCAATGCGATCAGGTGCGTAAAAATCCTGGGCTCCGACAGAAGCCGCAAGGACGGCACAAGCCAAAACCAGGAAAAAAACGCGGATATCAAGCCCAGCTGCTCCGCTGCAGGCTGGTGTTTTTTTCAGGGTAAAGCCCCTCCTTTTTAAAGCCGACAATGCCCTTTCACAAGCCAGATATATATCTTATACTGCAAACAATTGTTATTCACGTCCAGGAGCGCCTCATGCTTTTTTCGATCGGAAACCTGATCACCCTCGTAATAGTTTTAATTTTTTTCCTTGTCTACCATAAACTTACGGCTAACAACAGGTCTCTCGAAAAGGTTAAGCGCCTGGCGGACAAGCTGGAAGTCCAGCTCAACGATTATGTCGGCGAAAGGGCAGAGGAACTTAAGCACTACGGCATTGACCTGGACGTTCAGCAGAAGGCAGCCAAGATTGCCCTGGAAAAGCTGCAGACCGCCCAGGCAGCGGTGGCCGAAAAGGCCGATGCGGTTGCTGTGATAGCCGAACGCTTTAAACAATACGACGAAGTGCTGTCAAAGCTCATGGACATGACCGCCAGGGTGGACGAAAATCTCAAGCGCGTGCACGATGAGGAAATCTTTGCCGAGGGGGTCAACCGCAAGCTGGATCTGGCCAAGAAGAGCCTTGCCGCCATTGAGCGTGAGATGCCTCTTCTGCGCGAAGGATTCGCCCAGGATGCCCAGAAGACCGTCGAAAATTTCAGGGATTCAATTCTCGCCGAACTCCAGTCTGCCCTTACTTCCGTTGAAACCGAGCTCAACAGTGTCAGGGACGAAGCCCTGGCGACCTTCGAAAAAGCCCAGTCCGCCCGCGCCCTGGTGGATGAAGAGTTTGAAAAAGCCCTCGCCACAGCCCGGGACAGGGCGACTTCGATCGAAGACGAAGCCTTTGCTACCCTAAGGGAGTCCATCGAAGCAAAGGCAAAGGAAGACTCCGCATCTGTCCAGGCTAAGGGTCTCGCCCTAAGCCAGGCTATCGACCGCCGCATCGCGGAAGTCGAAGCCGAAGCCGAACGCCGCCTTGTCCAGGTAGGCCAAGAGACCAGCAGCCAGGTGAGCACCCTTAAAACCCTCATCGGGGAATTCAAAGAGAACTGGAAGCATGAGGCCGAGGGCATGATGAGCGACATTAGTTCCAAGCTTTCCGAAGCCGAGGAAATTTTCGCCCAAAAAGCCAAGGATCTCGCCGACCAGCTCGAGCAAGCCCAGGCTCAAGCGCGAAAAACCCAGTCCGACCTGGAAATGCGGGGTACAGCTTTTATGGCGCGGCTGGAAAAAGAAACGAGCGAAGCCCAGACGCGTCTGGCCAAAGAATCCGCGGCTGCAATCGAACGACTGGGCAAGAATTCCGCAGAAGCCCTGGAACACCTACACAAGGAACAAGCCGATACCCTGGAAGCTGTCGCCCGGGATGCCGGAGAGGCAAAAGCGGCCATGGCAAGCGAAGCCTTGCAGGCAAAGGAAGAAGCGGCAAAAGCCAAGGAGAGTTCGGCCGCCCTTCTTGCCGAACTCTCGACAAGGCAGGAAGAACTTCACGGAGCTCTCGATGCGACGAAAAACTCCATCGAAGAAGAGTTCGCCTCCTTCGGCCAGGCATTTGAAGATCACAGAACAAGGTTCGAAGAAAATTTCATGGCCGAGACTAAAGCCCTGGGCGCCAGCCTCGACACACTCTCGAAGCGCATCGAGGAACTCAAGCAGAGTGCCTACGACACGGTCAAGGACAAGCTGAAAGGCTTTGAAGACGGCATGCTTGCCGAGCTTTCGGAGCGCCGCAGCAAGAGCTTCAGGCAGCTGGACAGCTGGCTCTCAGACATGGAAAAAACCCTTCAGACTATCGCCTCCGAGTCGGCTGCCAGACGGCGCGGGGAAGAAGAGAAGTACCGGGAGGAATTCAAAGCCAGAATGGTCGAGTTGCGGGACGAACTCTATTCCCAGATGGATAAGTTGAAGCGTAATGTGCTTGCGGTAAAAGAAGATATCGAATCAGAAGAAAAGGCGAGCCAACCTCGGACCGGCGAAGCCGAAGGACCAGGGGGCGAAGCGGTTTGATCCTCACTTTTGATTCGCATGCGGGTTTCATACACCGCAGCTCGCTGCGAGGTTGTTGATTACCAGAAAGGGCCCAGCCTCCCGGCTGGGCCCTTTTATTTCCGACAAGCTTCAAGGTTCAACGGATGATGGCGTTCAAGGCAATTTCCACCATCGACTTGAACTGCGTCTGCCGCTCCTGGGCGCTGGTAACCTCATGGTTCACCAGGTGGTCGGACACAGTGAGAATGGCCAGGGCTTGGACCCCGTATTTAGCCGCCAGAGTGTAGAGTTCAGCCGTCTCCATCTCCACCCCCAGCACACCGAACCGTGCCCAGAGCTTCCACTGCTCTGGATCTTCGGTATAGAAGGAATCCGAGGAGAGCACCTGTCCTACGTAGGGCTTCAGTCCTGATTCCATGGCGGCCTCATAGGCATTGTATAGAAGTGGAAAAGACGCGGTGGGCGCGTAGTCCATGCCCGCAAAGCGGATCTTATTAACGCTCGAGTCCGTACAGGCGCTCATGGCAATGATCAGATCCCTCAGCTTTACCTCCGCCTTCATTGCCCCGCAGGTTCCGACGCGTATCAGGCTTTTTACTCCATAATCCCGAATAAGCTCGTTCGCGTAGATCGACAGACTGGGCATTCCCATGCCAGTCCCCATCACCGACACCCTTTGTCCCTGGTACCGACCGGTGTAACCGAACATGTTGCGCACTTCATTGAAGCGCTCGGCGCCCTCAAGCAGGTTTTCGGCAATGAATTTTGCCCGTAAAGGATCCCCCGGCAGGAGAATCTTGTCGGCGATCTGACCCTGGGCAGCGGCAATATGGGTGCTCATACTTTTTCTTCCTCCGAAGCCCTGTGCTAGGTACGAATCGGGCTTCCATGCTACGATACTAACTGGAATAGCGGAAATTTGGCAAGTATCCGGCCTACAGCGCAGCGCTAGGGCAGCAATGAATCCGGATATGCCCAGTATTTTCAGGCCATTCAAGGCAAAAAGGAAACGAAAATGAAACTCTACGATATAGTATTCGAGGACGACGAGATTGTGGCAGCCAATAAACTGACCCCCCTGCCCGTCCAGCCGGACAAGTCGGGAGACCAGGATCTCCAGAGCCTACTCAAGGCGGAATTGGCTTCCAATCCGGCTTTTCTGGAGGCTGCTCACCGGATAGACCGCCGCTGTTCTGGTCTTGTGATTTTCGCCAAGACTCCTGAGGCTTTGCGAAGCTTGGAAGAGGCTTTCAGAGAACGAAGAGTGACGAAACGCTATGTGGCCTGCCTAGAGAAAGAACCCCTTCCTCCCGAGGGAATCCTGCGACATAGAATCGTGAGCGACCCCAAGAAAAACAGATCCCTCGCCCTGGAAATCAAGCCAGACACCGATTCGGGCAAAAAACGGAAAGATTCGGTCGATGCCCAACTCTCCTACAGCCTCTTAATGCGAACCGATCGGTATTTTTTTGTCGAAGCCCGTCCCCTGACAGGTCGTCATCACCAGATTCGCGCTCAGTTTTCCGCCATGGGCTGGCCTATCAAGGGGGACCTAAAGTACGGAGCCCGCAGAAGCTCTCCCACCGGAAGAATCATGCTCCACGGCCGCAGCGCCGAGTTTGAGCATCCTAAAAGCGGTGAACTGATCAAGCTCGTCGCTCCCTATCCCCAGGATGAAAGCCTCTGGGTGCTCTTAGGCGAAAAATTCTAAAAAACCGGTTTGGCTTCCTTGCCCGATCCCGGCGCCTTGAAATTTATCATCCCCCATTGAATAAACGCCGGCTTCCCCTTAACCGTAGGTTCAATATCGAATCTGGATATTCCACAGTTTGAAGTAGGGATGAGCGGCAGCCAGCTTTTAGCCCCGAAGGTAGAACGCATCAGCCATTGAATCAAACCGCCGTGGGACACGCAGCAGATCCTTTCCGCCCCCTGCTCGGCCAGTTCCCGAATCGCGCCCCAGGATGCGATCGCCCGCTGGTACAGCCTTTGCGAAGTCTCCGCCTCGGGCACCGCATCCCAGCTGCGGTATTGAAACTGTTCAAAAACGCCGGGATGTTCCGCTTTGGACGTTTCCCAGGTAAGGCCGCCGAAAATTCCTACATCGACTTCCACGAGGCTGTCCAGAAACCGAATTTCCTTTAAGCCACAGGCTGAGGCGATGATATTCGCTGTCTCGGCGGCTCGTTTCTGCGGACTGGCCGCGATGGCATCGATAGTCTGCCCGGCAAGCCAGGCTCCGGCAGCCTTCGCCTGCTCCCTCCCTCTTTCGTCCAGGGGGAAATCCAGCTTTCCCTGGAATGTGCCCGTGGCATTGCCTTCGCTCTGGCCGTGGCGGAGTACAAAAACACTGAGCGGTTTTTCAAGGGTGGAAAAAAATCTGCCGTCGGCGATGACCGAAGGAGTCCACGACTCGATGTCGGTTCTATCGGCCGGACCGCCGCTGACACGATGGGAGTATAGATTCTGCGGTTTCATGGCTGCCACTATAAAGGAAGGCCGCCCTCCGCCTCAAGGCGGAGGGCGGTCCGTTTATTCAACATGGACAGCCTTTTGTCGGGCAAAACTATGCTGCGATGAAGGTATCCGATCCCCTGTTGAAGTACTTGTTCACCACGAACATCGCTATGCCGGTAACCACAAGCAGGATGGTCGACATGGCGCTGGCCGTACCAAAATAACCGTCGGCCACCGAGAGGTAGACCTTGATGGGCATGGTCATAGTTCTGCCTACATAGAGAAGGACCGAGGCGGAGAGTTCGTTCATCGATGTCACCCAGCTCATTATGGCGCCGGAGATGATGCCCGACTGCATGAGCGGCAGAGTAACGGTCCTGAAGGTCCGTCCCGGGGGCGAACCCAGGTTGATGCCCGCCTCTTCCAGGGCTGGATCGATCTGCTTCAAGATTGAAGCCGCCGATCTGACCGAATAGGGAAGTCGCCGGATAAAATACGTCATGATCATGATGATCGCCGTACCGGTCAGGAATATGGGCTTTCGGTTGAATGCCACAATAAACCCGATACCGAGCACCGTACCAGGAACGATGTAGGGAATCATGAGCAAGGGATCCAGCAGCTTGACTGCCAGATTTCGCTTGCGAGCGATGACAAAGCCCAGAAGGGTTCCTACCAGAGCTATCAGCACCACCGCGGTCAAGGAGTAGATAAAGCTGTTGGCCACGGTTTTGGGCACGTCGAAAAAGATCTGTTTATAGCTGTTCAGACTGAAGCCCGGCTGAAAAACCGGCCCTGAAGTATTCCTGAAAGAATAGAACACAATCACAGCCAGGGGCAGTGTGGAAAGTCCTACGATGAAGTAGCAGATTAGGTGGGCGAAAAAGGCTTTGGCCCCCTTGAGTTTCTTGACCACAGGGCGGTTGACCAGCATGCTGGCGTATTTGCGCCTGGATGAAGCCCAGGTCTGCAGCACGATTACCACGGCTGCACAGAGCATTAGGATGATCGACACCGTCGATGCCATGCCCGGACTCTCCCCTACTTCGCTGGTGAACATGTTGTAGGCCAAGGTAGGAAGCACCAGGTAATTCCCGCCGATGATCATGGGTGTGCCGAAATTGGAAAGGGACATCATGAAGACGATGAGGGCGCCGCCGGTGAGGGAGGGCAGTACCAATGGCATGGTAACGGAAAAAAAGGTCTTCGTTGCCCGGGCGCCAAGGTTTTCCGATGCCTCCTCCAGGGAGCGGTCGATGGTCATCAAGGATCCGGCCAGCATGAGAGAAATGAAGGGATAATACTGCAGCGAGTCGGCGAGGATGATGCCCAGGGCTCCGTAAATCGGGGGCAGCGTTATCCCTATGGAACTGAAGAGGTTTCGCAAGAATCCGTTGCGTCCCAGCATGGTGATCCAGGAATAGGCTCCGATAAAGGTAGGCGACAAGAGGGCCAGGACCGACAGCGTCGTAAGGAGGTTCGATCCTTTGATTTTATAGCGGGTGGTAAAGAAGCCGAGGGGAATTCCCAAGACCATGGAAAAGAAGGTAGTCGCCAGCGAGATGAACATGGAGTGTCCGAAGGCTCGCATGTAATATGCCCGCCCGAAGAACTCTTTCCAGTTGGCCAGCGACAACTCTCCGGTCTCTTTGTTCTTGAAGCTGTACTGAAATACGTCAAAGAGGGGATAGATTAAAAATATGATGACTATGGCAAAGCCGATGAAGGTCACCAGGTGCCAGACATCGGCGCGCTTCCCGCGGAGGTTCATCGCCCCTCCTTGGCGCGCAGCCTCGCGCCTGTCTGCTTATCGAAGATAAAACAGGATTCGGGAGGCACGGCGAACTCGACTTTGTCGCCAGCTGCAGGGATATCCGCCTTCTTTGGTCTATGCCGTTCGATCACAATGGTGTTGCCGCCCAGTTCAAGCTCCATGCTCACGACAGTGCCTAAAAAAGCGGTGGAAACCAGGGTTCCCGAAAGCCTGTTGGCGCCTGTAGCAGCCTGATCGGTTTCGACCACCTCTTCTGGCCTGAAGGCCAATACCGCTTCAGTGCAGTTCTCGGTGCCCGCCGAGGGGACGGCAAAGCTCAACGAACCTGCCTGGGCGCGGCGCAGGCCAGGTCCTAGGTCTTCGCCCAGGACTACGTCCAAGGCGTTTATCTTGCCGACGAAGGTGGCGACGAAAAGATTGACAGGGTTCTTGTAGATTTCCCAGGGCGGTCCCACCTGCTGGATTTTCCCGAAGTTAACCACGGCGATGCGGTCGGAAATGACCAGGGCTTCTTCCTGATCGTGGGTCACGTAGACGGCGGTAATCCCCAAGGCTTTCTGCACAGCCCGAATCTCGTCGCGCATCTCTACCCTGAGCTTGGCGTCCAAATTCGATAGCGGCTCATCGAAGAGCAGGACTCTGGGTTCTATGGCCATGGCCCTGGCCAAGCCCACGCGCTGCTGCTGGCCGCCGGAGAGCTTGTCGGGAGTCCGGGCTTCGTAACCTTCCAGGTGTACATTCTTCAAGGCGCTCTTGACTCGTTCTTCGATTTCCTGGGCGGGGAGCTTGCGGACTTTCAGTCCATAAGCGACGTTTTCGTACACCGTCATATGGGGAAACACGGCATAGTTCTGAAAAACCATGCCCGTATTGCGCTTGTATGCCGGAACGTCGTTGATCAGTTCCTCGCCCAGCCAGATGTCGCCTTTATCCTGTCGATAAAATCCCGCTATGGTCCGCAGCAGGGTGGTCTTGCCGCAGCCGGAAGGCCCGAGGAGAGTGAAGAACTCCCCCTTCTCTATCGTAAGATTGATATCGGAAAGGGCTAGAAGCTCGCCGAACCTTTTCTCAACACCGGTAATTTTGATGGACGTCATTGAACTCTCCCTGGGTCGAGACTGGATACTTGTATTATGAGAAAAGCCCGGGACCTTAGCAAGCTTCCCGGGCTTTTTCCTGCTTACGAGCGCTCCGCGGCCCTCGGTTCGAAGCCTGAGCCGCGGAGCCCGAATCCCCGATTAGAGTCCGAGATCCATCTTTATATCGGTGAATTTCTTGACGAAGGCATTCTTGTTGCTGGCGGCCCAGCCGAAATCGTAGGGAATACTCTTCACTTCGGTCATCGCGGGCAATCCTTTGGGGCTCGCCACATCGGTGCGCACGGGCCTGCGCTTCATTTCCTTGACCAGGTATTCCTGAACTGGCTTGGACAGACACCAGTCGGTGAAGACCTTGGCGTTCGCCAGGTTGGGAGCGCCCTTGAGAATGGCCATGCCGTCGGGGGCCGCCACGGTTCCGTCCTTGGGATATACGATCGCCACCGGGCCGCCGCCTTCCACGAACCTGAAAGCGTTATCTTCCAGTGTCAGGCCTACTGCCTGCTCGCCGTCGTTGACGAACTTGGGCACCGCGCCGGAGGAGGTGGAGATGACCATGTTCTTCATGATCCCCTTGTAGATGTCCCAGCCTTTCTCCCCGTAGATTGCAATGACGTTGGCCAGCTGCATGTAGGCGGATCCGGACTTGTCAGCGGGCGCCGAGGAAACCAGTTTCTTGAAGCGGGCGTCCTGCAGATCGGTCCAGCTCTGGGGATACTGTTCGGGCTTGAGCATCTTGGTGTTCACCACGAAGACGTTCATGATGCCGGTATAGGGCAGCCAGTTGGTCCCTACCTTGTACACACTCACGATCTTGTCCCAGTCCCTGGGCGTATAAGCCTGGAGAATCTGGTTCTCGGCTTCGAGCTGCTCGCCGCCGATGCTCCAGATCACATCGGCCTGGGGATTGTTGGCCTCGGCCTTGGCACGCTTGATGACGTCGCCGGAAGCGAGCTTAACATAGTTCACCTTGATGCCGGTATCTTTTTCGAACATCGGCACCAGGGCGTTGATGATGGATTCCTCGTGGGCGGTATACACGACCACTTCATTAGATGCGGCGCTGGCCGTAAAGGCTACCGCGACACAGAACAAGGCAAGAAGAACACGTTTCATGATAACCTCCGAAAAAACCAGATATTCACGGCGCCGCAGAAGACGCCGCGTCTTGAAAAACAGCTTATTTTAGCACGGTTTTCAAGATTTGTGAAAGAGAATGCGCGTTCCTGTCGTAACAAAACGCGCCGAAGCCCAAGCCTTTAGCAACGTCGCAATACGCTTGGACATCGTCGATGTAGAGGCAGTCGCCCGCATCGAGACCTGTATACTCCAGAAGCTTGAGCCATATGCGGGGATCGGGCTTCATGAAGCCTACCTTATATGAAAGGATATGGAGCTCAGGGATTGAAGCCAGAACTTCGTTTTCAAAGATCATTGTGGCGTGGAGAAAAGCCGTGTTGGAGAGGACAAAGCATCGGGCTCCCAAATCCCTGGCTGCCATAAGGCCAGCCTCGCCGTCGGGATTGGGCAGAATGATACGTCGGTAATCGGCCACGAATTCCTCGTAGGAATACGAAGGCTCAAAGCCAGCAAGCTCAGCTACTCGACGGTAGAATCCATGGGAACCGAAGCCTCCGGTTTCGTGCTCATGCTCGAGGCTGCCGCCCCAGAGCGCCGCGTCCAATTCCTCGGCTGGGAGCCTGGACCTTGGCGCAGCCGCCCGGGCGAAGGCCATACGATCCAGACTGCAAAGAACGTTGCCGAAGTCGAAAATCACCGCCTTATACATGGACAACTCCTTATAAATTCCGCCGGCTGGTTCTCTGCTGGTGGTGTAGGCTGCGTGTTCTTTCCGCACAGACTTAAGAAAAGGCCTGCGCGAGAGTATGCGAACACTGTTTTTTCAGCGTACTATGAGCCATGTCTGAAGAACAGCCGAACAATCCTCTCCACGGTCTTACGCTAGAGGCTATACTAACCCGCCTTGTGGGCCATTACCAATGGGAGGGCTTGGCTGCCCGCATCAGGATTCGTTGTTTTTCCAGCGATCCAAGCATTAAATCAAGTCTAGTATTCTTGCGGCGAACCGGCTGGGCTCGAACAAAGGTGGAAACCCTCTATCTGAGAACAAACTTTGCCGTTCCCGCCCCTTTAGTCAAAAAACCTTTCCGGGAACCTCGCGAAACTTCAGCATCAACTCCACCTGGGGCGAAAATGGTAAAATTGCCGCATTCAGCCAAGGCTGACAAAAATGATAGAACACCTAAACCGGCTCAAAGGCCGTTGGTTAAAGCGCCGTTGG